>JBGSQB010000094.1:0-52977 GCA_041738285.1 Pseudomonadales bacterium
ACGGTGCGCCCGCCACCATCGTGCTGGCACCCGAGGCGTACCACCTGGTGTTGATTGAGCAACCGGAGGTCGCGGCAAGCGAAATGCGCGATGCGGTGCGTTGGCGGATTCAGGAATACATCGACTTCCCAGCCGAAAATGCCGTGGTCGAGGTATTTCCCTTCCCGGAATCGGCCGGGCGTGGTCGCGCACCGATGATCTTCGTTGCGGCGATTCCGCGCCCGCGGCTGGAATGGGCCCTGGCGGCGGCCCGCGCCGGGGGCTTCGCGCCATCGGTCATCGACATCACTGAGCTCGCCTTGCGCAATGTTGCCATGCGCGCGTATCCCTCTCCCGAACACGGCATTGGTCTCCTGCGGATTACGACTTCGAGCGGGCTCGTCAACGTCACCAGGGCCGACGAACTGTTTCTGTCGCGGCGCATCTCTGGCGTACCGAAGTCGTTGGAAGGTGCAGCGTGGGATCAGTTCAAGGATGCTCTGCTCCTCCAGGTGCAGCGATCCATCGATTACTACGAAAGCGGTTTGGGACAACCCGCCGCCACGGCGCTCTTGATCGCCGCCACGCACGGTTGGCAGGAACGCATCATCGAGCATCTGGAAGCCATGCTGCCGCTGCCAGTTCGACCCTTGAGTCGTGTGCTGGTAGAGGAGCTCGGCGTCGAGCTCTTCAATCCGCATCCGGAAGTCCTCAGCGCTGATTCACTGACCGATGAGCACCGCCAGGCGCTGGCGGCGGCATTGCCCGCAGTCGGTGGACTGCTGCGGGCCCAGGCCGAAGTCGGGAGTCCGACATGACGGCCATTGCCCAGCAGATCAACTTCCTGATCGACGACCTGAAGCCGCGGCGCGAACTGCTGAGTGCGCGTCACGCATTCGTCGCGATTGCGGTTGCTTCCGTCTGCCTCGTGCTTTTGAGCGTCGGCCAGGCGTACACGATGAACCGGCTGGGTACTGCAATTGCCGCGGCGACTGCGGGGCTTTCGCAGCTGCGCGAAGTCACCGAAGACCTCACTCAGGCCGCATCCGTCCAGGCCGATGCGACCCTGGTCGCGCGCATCGAGGCGCTGCGCGCCGATCGGCTATCGCGCCTTGCGCTCGTCGACATCTTGAGCGAGTCCAGTGGGGTGCACACACGCGGCTTCTCAGGTTACCTCGAAGAGCTCGCTCGCGTGCGCGATCCGGGACTGTGGTTCACGCGCCTCCACTTCGAATCCGTTGGCGCGCGACTCGAACTCGAGGGTGCAACCCTCGATCCAGCGCACGTGCCGGCGTTCCTTGCGTCGATAGCCGGCGGTGAGCGGTTCTTCGGCCACAAGTTCGATCAGTTCGAGATCGCCCGTAACGAATCGGGGGTGTTGGCTTTCACGATCACCGGTCCAGCGGTGGAGCAATCGAAATGAGCATGGACGCAAGCGCGCTGGTGAAGGCTGCGGCTGATCGCTTCAGTGCGCTGTCGCTGCGTGAACGCGCGCTCGTGACGCTGTCCATCATTGCGGTCATCTGGCTCGCGTGGGACTGGGGTATCGGCCAGAGCCAGCGTCGCGATCTCGATGAGGGTAGCCGTGAACTTGCGTCGCTCGAAACACAAACGAGTGCGGAGATAAATGTCCAGAACGCGTTGCGCGCTGCGCAGAAAGATGAGCCCAACGCGGCACTGCATGCCGAGCGTGAGAGTCTGGAAGCTGAAGTAGCGATGCTCGATGCGCGGCTCGAAGCAACCGTTGGGCGCTTCGTGCCGCCCACCCAGGTTCCGAAGATGATCGAGTCGGTGGTCGAGCGTCATCGCGGTGTCTCACTCATCAGGGTGAAGAGTCTGCCTGCCGAGGCCGTTCGCGTGCATGAAGACAGCCCGCCGGTTCTGTTTCGGCATCCGTTGCAGGTGGAACTCGAAGGCGGCTACTTCGAGGTGAAGTCGTACCTGGAAGATCTCGAATCATCAAGCTGGCAGTTCGCGTGGCGCTCGCTGGAGTACGTGGTGACCGAGCATCCACGTGCACGTGTCGTCTTCGAGATCGAGACGTTGAGTCCTGATCGAAACTGGCTGGGGGTTTGAGGTGTCGATGCGCTTTGTCCTGATGCTGATCCCAGTCGCCCTTGCGCTGCCGGCACTGGCTGCAGACTTGCGCGACCCCACCGCGCCACCCCATTCGACCACAGTCGCGGGGTCGACCAAGGCGACCCCCAAGCTCACGTCCATCCTCATCGCGTCCGACCGACGCGTTGCAGTAATCGATGGCGTCACATTGCTCGAGGGTAGTGAGCGCGAAGGTATCGCGCTTCTGCGCGTCACTGCTACCGGCGCAGAAGTGCGTAAGGACGGACGAATCATGCAGCTCGCGCTGTCGGAGACGAAAATGACCAAGGAGCGGCGATAGTCATGCAACGAATCACCATCATTGCGTTGATGCTGCTGCTCAGCGCCTGCGAAAGTGTTGCACCGCGCGCAGCCCAGGACGATGAAAGCGTCACACAGGGCGAGGAAGCACTGACCACGGCCATTGCCCAGAACGAACGATTGCGTGCCGAGACGCCCGCGGCCGCGCCGAGTCAGTCGCTGCTGGACGCACTATTGCCTCCGGTGGCGCCGCCGCCGGAGTCCGGAAGCGCTCGGTTCGATTTGAATGTGAATGGCATTGCGGCATCCGACTTCTTCCGATCGTTGGTTTCAGGGACGCCATACAACATGGTGGTGCATCCGAGCGTACAGGGCAGCGTGTCGCTCGACCTGAAAGACGTCAGCCTCACCGAAGTCATGGACGTGATGCGCGATGTGTACGGATACGACTACCTGCGCCAGGGCAACCTGTTCCAGGTGTATCCCGATGCGATGCGCACAGAGGTATTCCAGATTGACTACCTGAATGTCACGCGGCGCGGCAAATCCGAGGTGCAGGTGAGCGCGGGCAAGGTAAGCAACGCGCGCCGCGGAAACAACATCAACATCGGCTATGGCGGCGCCGGCGAAATTGCGCAGCAGAGTGGATCCGGCAGCGGTGGCGATGTCGTCGGCACCAAAGTCAATACCGACAGCGAATCCAACTTCTGGGAAACGCTCGAGAGCACGCTCATTTCTATCATTGGCGACACGCCAGGCGCCAGCGTGATGGTCACCCCGCAGGTTGGATTGGCAGTCGTGCGCGCGATGCCCGCATCGTTGCATGCCGTACGCAGCTATCTGGATCGCGCGCAGTTGAGCCTGAACCGACAGGTCATTCTCGAAGCCAAGATCATCGAGGTGACGTTGAAGTCCGGATTCGAAGCGGGCGTGCAGTGGAACACGTTCGGGAGCGATTCAGGTGGCTCTTTCAAGCCGGTCTATGACAGCGACGGCAACCTGATCGCGGCCGGCAGCGACAACGATGTCGCTGGGGCGTTCGATGCCGGCGACGGCGTGAAGAACTTCTTCAATCCACTGGGCTCGGCGTTCACCCTCAATGCATCGTTCACGGACTTCGAAGCGATCATCGACCTGCTCGAGACTCAGGGCACGGTGCAGGTACTGTCGAGCCCGCGGATCTCGACGGTCAACAATCAGAAGGCGGTGATCAAGGTCGGCAGCGACGAGTTCTTCGTCACCGACATCTCGACCACGACGATCACGGCAGGCAGCGCTATCAATACGGACGACTCGCCTGAGCTGACGCCGTTCTTCTCGGGGATCGCGCTCGACGTGACGCCACAGATCAGCGAAGCCGGAGTCGTGACGCTGCACGTGCATCCGACGGTCAGCGACGTCCAGGAGCAACTCAAGTCCATAGGCGGGGAAGACGTTCCGCTCGCCGCCAGTACGATTCGAGAATCGGACAGCATCGTTCGCGCGCGCAGCGGGCAGATTGTCGTCATCGGCGGACTGATGGAGACGATCAGCGCCGATGCCGATGCCGGGGTGCCCTGGTTCTCCAAGCTGCCCGTACTCGGCTACGCATTCAAGCAGAAGCAGCAGTCGAGTACCAAGCGGGAACTGGTGATTCTGCTGCGTCCAGTCGTTGCAGATGATCAGGCGCACATCGACGCAATGAACGAGAGTCTCGAGCGCATGCGCGCGCTGCACAAACGAATATCGCCTTGAGTGAGGTTGCCATGAAACCGACAAACGAGTCGTTCGGCGGAGCGTACCGCAACATGGGTGCGGCCCGAGTCTCGCTCTTCTTCGCGCTGTGGACCGGCGCGCTGATCGTGGTACAGGAAATGCGGGTCGAGGCCGCACCCGTACTCGATCGTGGCGGGGAGCCGGCTATGTCCTGGTGGATGACGCCACCTTCACCGCCCAGTCTGGAATCGACGCAGTTCTGGCAAGGCATCTCCGCGCATAGTGAAGTGATGAGCGGAGCGTGGACCGCAGATCCGAGCGGCGCCGCGCAACACGCTCCAATCCCGGATGCACCGATCCAGCGCATCGAGCCGGCTGTCGCCGACGTTGCAGCAACTTCCCCGACGCCGGTGAATGCAGAAGAGGTGCGAGTTGTTGCCGATCCGGAGCCGATTCGCATCGAGCGCACACCGCGGGTCGACCTCGCGGAAGAGGCCAAGGCGACCGCGCGCGCTGCTATCGCCGCGGGTCACGATGAAGTTGCCTACGACGTGCTCCGTGCCGCGGCACGGCGCGCGGAACCGGACCGCGAGCATTACGATCTGCTCGCCGCGGTCATGGTCAGAACTGAGCGCTACGAAGAAGCGGTGGACGTATACGCAGCCCTGCTGGCGCGCGACGCGGGCAATCCACGGCTGTGGGCGGGTTACGCACTTGCGTTGGAACGAATAGGCAGAATCGAACCGTCGCTGCTCGCCTACAGAAATCTTCTGCGAACAGCTGCCATCGGCAGCTCCCTGCGTAGCCTGGCGCAGACGCGTCTGCAGCTGATCGGCTGAGCCATGATCCCGCGCAAAACGAAGGTCCGCATCGGTGACATGCTCGTATCGAGCGGCGAGATCACCGAGGACCAGCTCAAGTCAGCGCTGTCTGAGCAAAAGGAGTCCGGACGCAAACTCGGTCGGATTCTGGTGGAGCGCGGCTACATCGATGAGGACAGGTTCCTTGGTTTCCTGTCAGATCAGTTCGGCATCCCCTTCGTTGACTTGCGAGAAGTCAATTTCGAACCCGAACTCGTCGGCATGCTGCCAGAGACATACGCACGTCGTTACCGCGCAATCGTCATCGAGCGGAAGGGTGCGGAGCTGCTGGTCGGCATGGCCGACCCGATGGACATTTTTGCGTACGACGAGTTGGCGCGTCAGCTCAAGCATCCCATTTCGCTTGCCGTTGTGCGCGAGAGCGAACTGCTGTCGCTGCTCGACCTCGCCTATCGACGCACCGACGACATTGCAAGCGCGGCATCCGAACTCGAAGGTGAACTTTCGGTCGACCAGTTTTCGCTGCAAGGCGGAGTCGCAACGGATGAGGAGGCTTCCAGCCCAGTAGCACGCTTGCTGCAGTCGATCATGGAGGACGCGGTGCAGGTGCGCGCGTCCGACGTGCACATCGAACCCGATGAATCGGTGCTGCGAATAAGGCAACGGGTAGATGGCGTTCTGCAGGAAACCATCATCAAGGAGACACGGATCGCGTCCGCGCTGGTGTCGCGCCTCAAGTTGATTGCTGGCCTCGACATTTCCGAGAAACGATTGCCGCAGGATGGCCGCTTCGAGACCAAGGTCAAGGGCCGCGACATCGATGTGCGTCTATCGACGTTGCCCATTCGGCACGGTGAGTCCGTAGTCATGCGGTTACTCGATCAGAACGCGAGTATCACCGGGCTCGAAGCGATCGGTCTGCCGGCAGACATGCTCGAGCGGTTTCGTTTTCTGATTACGCGCCCTAACGGCCTGCTCCTGGTCACGGGACCTACTGGCAGTGGCAAAACCACGACGTTGTACTCGGCGTTGCACGAACTCAACACGGCCGAGAAGAAGATCGTCACAGTGGAAGACCCGGTGGAGTATCAGCTGTCGCGCATCAATCAGGTGCAGGTGAACACCAAGATCGGACTCACCTTTGCGTCGGTGCTGCGGGCAACGCTACGACAGGATCCGGACATCATTCTGGTGGGTGAGATTCGCGACCGGGAAACGGCCGAGATCGCGCTGCGCGCGTCGATGACCGGTCACCTCGTGTTATCGACTCTGCACACGAACGATGCAATTACGAGCGCCACGCGGCTGCTGGACATTGGAGTTGAAGGCTATCTCGCTGCATCTGCCGTTCGCGGCGTTCTTGCGCAGCGTCTGGTGCGGAGAATTTGCGAGCGTTGCCGCATCCCTGCAGAACCTGATGATCAACAGTTCGCATGGCTCGATGCACTGGTGGGTGAACAGCGCGCGCATGCGTTGAGCTTCCACAAAGGAAAAGGATGCAGCCGCTGCAACCGCACCGGCTACTACGGGCGCAGGGGCGTGTTCGAGCTGCTCGAACTGTCAGAAGATCTGGCCAACGCGCTGCGCAGCGGCGGCGCCGATGTGTTTGCCCGCAAGGCGCGATTGCAGCCCGGTTTCAGGCCGTTGGTGCTCAATGCGCTCGACTTCGCGGTTCGTGGTGAGACGACGCTCGCCGAAGTACTGGCTCTGTCGGGTCAGGTGGAGGATCTCAAGATCGAAGGCGTGGATCCGCTGCCGGCGGACTTCTTTGCACTTTCCGCCGAGTCGGCGCGATCTGACGTGCTCGGCGCGAGCCACTGACCGCCATGCCTCGCTTCGCATTTCGAGCCAAGGATTCTGTGGGGCGTCTGGTTACGGGGCACGCCGATGGCGCCAGTGCGGCCGTCGTTGCGCGTGAGTTGATGGATGCGGGATCGATTCCAATCGTGATCGAGCCCTACGCTGCAGCAAAACCGTCAGTGGCGCCGGCCAGCAGGCTGTTCAAACCCACGGTGAAGCTCGACGAGCTGATCATATTCAGTCATCAGATGACGAGTCTGATGAAGGCCGGCATCTCGATCGTCCGCGCGATGCGTGGCCTGTCGGAGTCGACGCGCAATCCCTACTTCGCGGTCGTTCTAGAACATCTTGCTGCAGATCTCGAGGCAGGTACCGATCTGGCAACGTGTCTCAAGCGTCATGCGGATGTCTTCTCGAATCTCTACGCCAGTGTGATCCATGTCGGTGAGAATACCGGTCGCCTGGACGAGGCGTTCAAGCGCATCGCGAAGTACCTCGAACTCGAACGCGAGACGATGAAGCGACTGAAGGCTGCCACCCGGTATCCGACCTTCGTTCTGGTCGCGATCGCAGTCGCGATCGCCATTCTGAACCTCTTTGTCATCCCTGCATTCGCCAACGTGTTTGCCAAGTTCGGCGCCGACTTACCCTGGCAGACCCAGGTGATCCTCTCCGTCTCCGAGTTCTTCGTCGACTACTGGTATCTGTTGATCGCATCGATCGTGGCAGTGGCTGTGGCTGCGACCCGATGGGTCAACCTGCCAGAGGGACGCCATGCGTGGGATCGAGGGAAGCTGCGCTTACCCATCCTCGGCGGCATCTTCGAGCGCGTCAATCTCGCACGGTTCTGCCAGACCTTTGCGATGGTGATGCGTTCGGGACTGCCCGTGACGCAAGGCCTTGGCGTCGTTGCGGGCGCGATCGGCAATGAATACATGGCGCGAAAGGTGTTGGGTATGCGCAGCAGCATCGAGCGCGGTGAGAGCATTACAAGCACAGCGGCGGCGAGCGGCATGTTTTCGGGAATCGTCATGCAGATGATCGCCGTTGGGGAAGAAACCGGGTCGATCGACGAATTACTGGAGCAGGCGGCTGGCTTCTACGAAGAAGAGGTCGACTACCAGCTCAAAGGGCTTACCGATGCCATTGAACCCATTCTGATCATCGCCATTGGCGGCATGGTGCTGGTGCTGGCACTGGGCGTGTTTCTGCCGTTGTGGGATCTGTCCGGTGTCGCGACCCGCTGATGCCTGCGGCCACCGGGCAAATTCGAGATCTCCGTCTACGCTTAGATTTGAGTGCGACAAATCGCAAGGAGCTACAAATGCGTCGTCAACAATCAGGCTTTACCATCATCGAGCTGGTGGTTGTGATCATCCTGCTGGGCATTTTGGCAGCCACCGCGCTGCCGCGGTTCATGAATGTTGATAACGAGGCCCATGCGGCCGTTGTCGAAGGTGTGATGGGAGGCCTGCAAACGGGCGTTTCGCTGTTTCACGCTCAGTGGACGGCTGAAGGGCAGCCAAACGCGAATTCGCAGATCGCGGAGTTCAACCTGTTGCGCACGAATGCCCAGGGTTTTCCCTACGGCACCAACAACAACAGCGGCACGGGCAGCAACGTGACGACGTCCGCCGACTGCGCGGCCATATTCACCGGCGTGCTGCAAGCAGGCGCACCGAGCATTTCGTCAGTTGCGGCATTGGCAAACGTGGTCGGCAGTCTGACCGACTTCACGGCTGTGCGAACTGGCGTCAACTGCAACTATTACTACACCGGTCAGCGAAGCACCTCCGGCGCGACGATACCACTGGTTCAGTACGCTTCGGTTTCCGGCGTCATGACGCGGACCACCGCCGTACTACCGTAAGCGCGGCGCCCTGTGCCTCGAGGGGCATGGCGCGCAGGCAGCGCGCGCACGCTTTGGTCGCTACCGCTAGTCGGACTCGCCGCCACTCATACCCAGCTCTTTCATCTTGCGGGTGAGGGTATTGCGGCCCCAGCCGAGTACTTCGGAAGCCTCGCGCCGTCGACCATGGGTGTGGGCGAGGGCAGCGTTGATCATGATGCGCTCGAACTTCGGCATGGCGACGTTGAGCAACGGCGTGCCGACCTCTGCATCGAAGGTGCCGAGTTCCTCGGATGCCCAATCAGCCAGTGCAAGTTCCCAGTCGCCGGTGTGCGCGGTCACGGGCTCGGTGGCGCGCAGCTCGGGCGGTAGATCCGCAACATGAATGTCGCGGCCCGGCGCCATCACGGTAATCCAGCGGCAGGTGTTTTCGAGTTGCCGCACGTTGCCTGGCCAAGGCAGATTACTTAGGAACTTCTCTGTCTCTGGACGCAGCAATTTGGGTTCTCCGCCGAGTTCCTCTGCAGCGACCTTGAGAAAGTGTCGTGCCAGGAGCGGAATGTCGATGCGCCTGTCCGCAAGTCGCGGCAGGTGCACGCGGATGACGTTGAGGCGGTGAAACAGATCGTCTCGGAACCTGCCTTCGGCGACCGCCTGCTCGAGATTCTGATGAGTCGCTGCGATGATGCGCACGTCGACCCGCACTGCGGAATGGCCGCCGACACGATAGAACTGGCCATCGGCGAGCACGCGCAAGAGTCGCGTCTGGGTATCGCTCGGCATGTCACCGATCTCATCGAGAAACAGCGTGCCGCGATCAGCCTGTTCGAATCGTCCCACGCGTTGAGTGGTCGCTCCGGTGAAGGCACCCTTCTCATGGCCAAATAGTTCTGCCTCCACGAGATCCTTCGGGATCGCCGCCATGTTGAGCGCGACGAAGGGCTGCTGGGCGCGCGGACTGTGGCGGTGCAGCGCGCGTGCGACGAGCTCTTTGCCAGTGCCCGACTCGCCATTGATGAGCACAGTGATGTTCGAGTGCGATAGGCGGCCAATGGCGCGGAACACTTCCTGCATCGCTGGCGCCTGCCCGATGATCTCGGTGACGAGCGGTTCGGGTTCGGCGTCGCGTTCACTGCGACTGTCGCGTGCGTGCGTGACGGCGCGCTTGACCATTGCGACGGCATCGTCGACGTCGAAGGGCTTGGGCAGATAGTCGAACGCGCCGCTCTGATAGGAGCTCACCGCGCTGTCGAGATCCGAGTGGGCTGTCATGATGATGATTGGCAGCTCTGGATGCGTGCGATGCACCTGCTGCAACAGGTCGATGCCGTCGAGCCCCGGCATGCGGATGTCGCTGATGATGGCGTCGGGCTGCGATTGCTTCAGTCGCGCGAGCACGTCGTCGCCGCTTTCGAACGACTGCGGTACGAGCCCTTCCTGTTCCAGGGCGCGCTCGAGCACCCAGCGGATTGAGCGGTCGTCGTCGACGACCCAGACGCTATTTCCTGACATTGGGCTGCTCCAGCGGCAGGTAGATTGTGAAAGTGGTCTCACCCGGTCGCGACTCGCACTCGATCAGGCCATGGTGCTGATTGACGATGCTCTGCGTGATCGACAACCCGAGGCCCGACCCTTCGGCACGGCCACTGATCATCGGGTAGTAGATGCGGTCGAATAACTCCGCAGGAATGCCCGGGCCGTTGTCCGTGATGTCGATCCTGGCAACGAGTCGGTGGCGCACGTTGCCCATCGTGAACTGGCGGATGACGCGGGTCTTCAGATCGATGCGCGGTGCATCGGTGTGGGTGAGGGCCTGCTGGGCATTGCGGACGATGTTGAGCACCGCCTGGATGAGCTGTTCGAGGTCGGCCTGAATTTCCGGCAGGCTCGGGTCGTAGTCGCGCCTGATGCAAATGCGGCCGGGCTCCTCGGCATCGACGAGCTGAATCACGCGCTCGAGCACTTGGTGCAGGTTCACCGCCGAGATTTGTGGCAGATGACTGGGCCCAAGCATGCGATCGACGAGATTACGCAGCCGGTCGGCCTCCTCAATGATCACTCTCGTGTAGTCGCGCTGACGCTCGGTTGCCAGTTCGCGCTCGAGCAATTGCGCAGCGCCGCGAATGCCGCCGAGTGGATTCTTGATCTCGTGGGCGAGGCCCCGCACCAGCTTGCGTGTGGTCTCCTGCACCGACGTCTGATGATCTTCCCGGTTGATTCGCATCAAGCGATCCAGCGGTGTGATCTCGATCAAGAGCTCAGGATCATGCCGGTCAAGCACCACCGAGACTACGTAGTCGACGCTCAGCTCGATGCCGTTCGGCCCTCTTACCGAAGCGCCGCGCTTGGTGAATCCCTGCCCGTTGGTGAGCGCATCGGTGAGTTCCGATCGGGTCGCGGCCGGATCGCAGAAGAGCCGGGTGTGGGCCTCGCCGACGAGGCGCAGGCGGCTGACCTCGAACAGGCTCTCCGCCGCCTGATTGAGAAAGCGGATGCGCAGGTCATCGCCCAGTACCACGATCGCGGTCGCGAGTTGGTCGAGTAGGTATTCCTGGCTGGGCATGCCGTGCGTACGCTCCACAATAGACTTCCGGGGGTTGCAAGTATCGGTCCAAGCATTCGGGGTTTAAGTGAGCGCACACTTACAGGACAGCTCAATAAACTCGATTCCAAGCGGAGACTCGGGCCGAACTCAACCCCTATGAGAGCGCACCAAAATAGTGCGAAGAAGGTGAAGCGTCAAATGGGAAGGCGTGGGCGCGGGTATCAAGGAGCGCGCGGCGCGGGCCGCGGTCCACCCACCGCCACGCGCAGCATGTGAAAGCTGGTCTCCTGGCTCTGGGCGACGACGGCATTGTCGCGATTGACGATGCGGGCGGCGGCGGTGTGGCTGCCGCGATCGATGTTCGACAGGATGAACTGATTGTCCTGGGCCTCGACTTCCGTGGACACCCCGTCGAGTACCAGCAGCAGACGGTGGTCGCCACGCAAGGCGGGAGACAGGGCGACCGAGATGGTGACATTGCCGGCATTGTCGCGGATGGCCGTGTCCGGTGCGGGGTCGACCACTTCGAACACCGCGTAGTAATTGGCGTCGACGGCCGCGGCGTTGCTGAAACTATCGGCCGGCGGCGCAACCGGGGCAGCGGGTTCATAGGAGTTGGTCGGCGTGACCTGCACCCTTTCGGCCTTGTTCGGCGGTGGCAGGTCGGAGAAGACCACGTTGCCGAACTCATCGACCGATTTGAAGATCTCCGCCCACAGGGGCGTAGCAAACGTCACGATTAGACAGATCAGCCAGCGGCGCATGGGAGTGAATCGCTCGTAGGTTGGCCACCAATATGGGCGCAACGCGGGCGAAAAAAAACCCCGACCGTGTGAACGGTCGGGGTAATTTGTGAGCTACCGCTCGATGTGAACAGCTGCTCAGACGCTGTAGTACAACTCGAACTCGGCTGGATGAGTCGTCATGTTGATGTACTGGACGTCCTGGCGCTTGAGCGCGATGTAGGCGTCGATCTGATCGTCAGTGAACACGCCACCTTTCTTGAGGAACGCCCGGTCCTCGCTCAGGCAGTCCAGTGCCTGCTCCAGCGACGAGGCGACGGTCGGTACCCCTTCGAGCTCTTCGGGCTCGAGGTCGTACAGATCCTTGTCGAATGGATCCCCCGGGTGGATCTTGTTTTGAATGCCATCCAGGCCCGCCATCATCATCGCGGCAAACGCCAGATACGGGTTGGCGGTGCTGTCGGGGAAGCGTACTTCCACCCGGAAGCCGCGTGGGTTCCCGCCCTGAATGTACGGGATGCGGATCGAAGCCGAGCGATTGCGGCCGGAGTACGCAAGCAGGACCGGTGCTTCGAAGCCCGGCACCAGGCGCTTGTACGAGTTGGTGCCGGCGTTGGTGAAGCCGTTGAGCGCGCGAGCGTGTTTGATGATGCCGCCGATGTAGAACAGTGCTGTTTCCGACAGGCCCGCGTAACCGTCGCCGTGGAAAAGGTTCTTGCCGCCCTTGGCGATCGACTGGTGGACGTGCATGCCGCTACCGTTGTCACCGACCAGAGGCTTGGGCATGAACGTCGCGGTTTTTCCGTAGGCGTGCGCGACGTTGTGCACGACGTACTTGTAGATCTGCAGCTCGTCTGCCTTCTTCACCAGCGTATTGAAGCGCATGCCGATTTCGTTCTGACCGGCAGTTGCCACCTCATGATGATGTACTTCGATGTCGAGGCCCATCGCCGTCATCGTGCTGCACATGGCGTTGCGCAGGTCGACGTGCGAATCGACTGGCGGTACGGGAAAGTAGCCGCCCTTGATACGCGGTCGGTGACCGAGGTTGCCGCCTTCGAAATCCGAATGGGACTCCCACGCCGCTTCTTCCGCGGAGATCGCGTAGGACGCACCCGACATCGCAACTTTCCAGCGCACGTCGTCGAAGACGAAGAATTCTGCTTCCGGGCCAAAGTAGGCGGCGTCGCCGATGCCGCTCGACTTGAGATACGCCTCGGCCAACTTCGCCGTCGAGCGTGGATCGCGAGCGTAGGGTTGCATCGTGCTGGGTTCAATGATGTCGCAGCGCAGGTTCAGTGTCGTCTCGTCGCGGAACGGGTCGAGCACCGGCGTGGAGTCGTCCGGCATCAGGATCATGTCGGACTCGTTGATGGCCTTCCAACCGGCGATGGACGAACCGTCGAACATGAACCCGTCTTCGAACGAATCGCCGTCGACTTTGCTCACGGGAAATGTAGTGTGCTGTTCTTTACCACGCGGATCGGTGAAGCGCAGGTCCACCCATTTCACGTCGTGGTCTTTGATCATCTTCAGCGTGTTCTCGGACATGGCAGTCGGCGCTCCTTGACTCGTTCGTTGGTAGATTTCATGACGGCTCGCAGTCGCCCGCGGTTGCTCCGCGGCCCCCGCCGGTGGGCCATCTTAGACCGGGGAAAGAGCAATAGTCATGCCACGCGCAGAGGCAGACGATCTAGGAATGAGCGCGTGAGTAAGCGCTCACATGCGCACCAATATAGGGCGCTGTATTGTATGCGCACCAAAAAGGCGCGTCACCCGGCGCCGGCCGCTGGGCCAATGCGCACGCGAATGCGAATGAGCCGGTCTTCCCGGCTCTGATCGACGACCACATGGCCGTGCACTCGGCACCAGGCCGGAATGTCGTGCATGACCCCAGGGTCGCTCGCCAGCACTTCGATCTCGGTACCGGGGGCGGCACCTTTGGCGGCACTCTGCAGGCGGATCACCGGCAACGGGCAGAGCAGTCGCCGGGCGTCGACCAGCACTGGGTCAGACATGCCAGGCGGGGTCGATATCGGCCGCCGCCATGGGGGTGACGTCGATCGTGCGGACCGACTCACGCGGCGCGTGCACCGATACGCGTACCCGTTCAGCTTCGCGGCCCTGGCTGAATCGCGCCGCGATCCGCGCCGCGAGTTCGAGGTCGGCGTCCGTGGCCGCGCCGTCAATCAGCGTGAGGGGCCCAAGGTGGCTGTCGATGCGCAAATGCGTGAATTGTTTGCGATAGCCTTCCAGAAAGTTGTTCTCGCCTTCGTCGCGGGCAACGATCAGCTTGAAGTACGGCGCGGGGCGCAGGTGCCGACCGACTTTGAGCAACACGATGTCGTCGATCTCGTAGTCGCGCACACCGCGCGAACGCCACAAATCGCGCAGTTTCGCGCTGTAGCTCTTGTCCGTGAGAAAGCAGCATCCACCAGCGGGTTGCGCGTATTCGGTGAATCCGTAGCGCGCCGCGAGCGCCATTTGCGGCTTTCGGCTGCGACCGTGAAAACCGTGCAGTGCTTCCCGATCGATCCAACCCTCACGCTCAGGCAGCGTGGGCGGCAGATTCTTCGCGGTGAGCGGACGCACCAGCCGATCATCTGCGCCCGACTCCCGGGCGATGATGGGCATGGTCTCTTTTCGCTGAGATTTGGGTCGCTGGCCGATCACCTCACCCGTAATGATGAAGTCGAAGCCGTTCTCCTCCATGAACCCCCAGGCCTTGGCCTTGTGAACCATGAAGATCTTGCAGTCGAGACAGGGGTTCAGATGCTGTCCGTAGCCGTGCTTCGGATTGAGCACGACATCCTTGTACTCCTCGGATACATCGATGATGTTGAGCTTGATGCCCAGCGTTTCAGCCACCCACAGTGCGTTGTTGCGCTTCTGCCGGTCCTGATCTTTGCTGCGAATGGCGTGCGTGTGACCTTCCACACAAAAACCGGTGTAGAAGTTCAGCCCTTCGACTGTGACGCCCTGCTCCATGATGACTCTTGCAGCCAACATTGAGTCGAGTCCGCCTGAGATAAGCGCGACAGCCTTGCGTGGTTCGTTCATAATGCCGCGCCTTTTTTCCAGGCGGCCGCTGTACAGGGGCCGCGCAGTCTAGCATTCGGAACATCCGCCAACCAATTCTCGAGATTATTCATGAACCGTGCGAATGCCTTGCGCAACGTCGCCATCGTCGCGCATGTCGACCATGGCAAAACCACCCTCGTAGACCGCCTGCTCAGTCAGACGGGCACACTCGACCCGCGTAAGGCGGTCACCGAACGCGTCATGGACAGCAATGACATCGAACGCGAGCGCGGCATCACGATTCTGGCTAAGACCACCGCGATCACCTATCGCGATCACCGGGTGAACATCGTCGACACGCCCGGGCACGCGGACTTCGGCGGCGAAGTGGAGCGCATCCTGTCGATGGTGGATTCGGTGCTGCTGCTGGTCGATGCGGTGGATGGTCCGATGCCGCAGACCCGGTTCGTCACCCGCAAGGCGTTTGCCCAGGGGTTGAAGCCGATTGTCGTCATCAACAAGGTCGACCGCGCCGGCGCGCGACCCCACAAGGTCGTCGATCTCGTGTTCGATCTGTTTCATTCGCTTGATGCAACCTAAGAGCATCTCGACTTCCCGGTTGTGTTCACATCCGCACTGCAAGGAACGGCCGGACTCGACCCTGACGACATGCAGCCGGATATGACGCCGTTGCTCGACGCGATTCTCTCGCGCGTGCCTGCGCCAAGTGTGGATTCAGACGGCCCTTTTCAGATGCGTATCAGTTCGCTCGACTATTCGAGCTACGTGGGCGTCATTGGCATCGGCCGCATCAGCCGCGGTTCCGTGAAAGCGAACACGCCGATCACCGTGGTCGACGTCAAGGGTGAGAAGCGTAACGCGCGCGTGTTGCAGGTGCTCGGTCACCATGGCTTGAACCGGGTGGAATTCGAGCGCGGCAATGCCGGCGACATCGTCTGCGTCACTGGCGTCGACGGTATCAACATCTCCGACACGTTGTGTGCCCAGGACTGCGTCGAAGCGCTGCCGGCACTGACGGTGGATGAGCCAACGGTGACGATGACATTCTGCGTGAACACATCCCCCTTGGCGGGACGCGACGGCAAGTTCGTCACCAGTCGCCAGATTCGCGAGCGCCTGTTGCGCGAGGCATCGCACAACGTCGCGCTGCGCGTCGCCGAGACGGCGGATCCGGATCAGTTCCGTGTCTCCGGACGCGGTGAATTGCACCTGTCCGTGCTGATCGAGAACATGCGTCGTGAAGGCTATGAACTCGCTGTATCCCGGCCGCGGGTGATCACACGCAAGGAAGGCGATCGCACACTCGAGCCCTTCGAAGAACTCACCCTCGACGTGGAAGAAACCCACCAGGGCCGCGTCATGGAAGCCCTCGGCGAGCGCCGCGGCGAACTCAAGGACATGGTGGTGGATGGCCGCGGCCGCGTCCGTCTGACCTATCGAATCGCAGCGCGCGCGCTGATGGGTTTTCGTCCACAGTTCCTGTCGCAGACTTCCGGTACGGGCATCATGTCGTATGGCTCGGCCGGTTATGGCGATGAGATCACCGGCGTGCTTGGCCAACGCAACAATGGCGTGCTGATCTCCATCTGTCCGGGCAAGATCGTCGCATTCGCGCTGTTCAACCTGCAGGAACGGGGTCGGATGATCGTATCCCCGGGCGAGGAGTGCTACGAAGGCATGATCGTCGGCATACACAGTCGGGAGAACGATCTCGTGGTAAACCCGATCAAGGAAAAGAAACTCACCAACATTCGCGCCGCGGGCAGCGATGAGAACATTCTGCTGACGCCGCCGATTCGGTTCTCCCTCGAACAGGCGCTCGAGTTCATCAACGATGATGAACTGGTGGAAGTCACGCCGAAGGCGATTCGCGTGCGTAAGCGCAAGCTCAAGGAAAATGATCGCAAGCGTGAGGCGCGAGCCGCGAGTGCATGAAGGCGTTGCTGCAGCGGGTGACGAGCGCCCGCGTCAGTGTCGACGGCGAGGACATTGCGGGGATCGGTCGCGGCCTGCTCGTGTTGCTGGGCGTTGCTCAGGGCGATTGTGAAGCCGATGCGGATCGTGTCGCTGCCAAGACGCTCGCGCTGCGCATCTTCCCCGACGACGCGAAGCCCATGAACCGCAGCGTAGTCGACGTGAACGGTGAGGTGCTCGTTGTGTCGCAGTTCACGCTGGTGGCTGACACCAGCCGTGGCAATCGACCCGGATTCACCAGCGCTGCGGAGCCGCAACTCGCGCAAATGCTCTACGAGCGTTACGCCGAGCGGATACGCGCCGGGCTGCTGCGCGTGCAGACGGGCCGATTCGGCGCCGACATGCAGGTGGAACTGGTCAACGACGGACCAGTTACGTTTGTGCTCGAGTAGGCGTCGCGCCGATCCACTCCAACAGGATGTCCGGCAGACCTTCATCGGCCGCAATACCACGACCGATCTCCCGAAACCCATGCGCAAGGTAGAACGCCTGTGCCGGGAGATTGCGCTGGAACGTGTACAGCGTGAGCCGCGCGGGTGAATGGGACTTGGCGAGTTCGATCAGCCGGCTGCCCAGAGCGCGACGCTGATAGTCCGGATGCAGATAGAGCTGGTCTATCCACTCACCGCCTTGCGCGACGAATCCGGCGATGCGGTCTTCTGCTGCGTCGAGTGCGACCGTGATCTCTGCGCGCTGCGCCAGGTCTTCGCAGAGAAAGCGCACCTGTTCATCGAAGGTGTGACACTCGTGGAATGGTGCCAGCGCGCGCTCCTTTGCGAGCCGCCACAGCGCCACTATCTCGCGCGCCCTAGCGGGATCGAAGGCGATGAGTTCGATCATTCCGCCGCGGGGGCGGTCGCGGCCTTCTGCTCGGCGAACCGTGCGAACCACACACCCACCTCGAACAGCATCCACATCGGCACCGCGAGCAGCACCTGTGAGATGACATCGGGAGGAGTGAGCAACATGCCGACCACAAAGCAACCTACGATCACGTACGGTCGCTTCGCCTTCATGCTCGCCGTGCTGGATATACCTGAACTCACCAGCAGGAAGGTCGCGATCGGGATCTCGAAGCTGAAACCGAAGGCGAAGAACATCTTGATGACGAAGTCGAGGTACTTGTTGATGTCGGTCATCATGGTTACGCCGATCGGCGTCACGCCCGCGAAGAATTGAAATACCAGCGGAAAGACGAGGAAGTAGGCGAAGGCCATACCGAGATAGAACAGCAGGATGCTCGACACGAGCAGCGGTAGCGCAAATCGCTTCTCGCGCAGGTAGAGTCCCGGCGAAACGAATGCCCAAGCCTGATGAAGCATGTACGGCATTGCAGCGAAGACGGCTGAGTATGCCGCGAGTTTGAACGGGGTGAGAAACGGCGAGGCAACTTCGGTTGCGATCATGCTGCTGCCTGTCGGCAGATTCGCCATCAAGGGCGCCGCGACAAACTCGTAGATCGCGTTGGCGAAGTAGTAGATTGGAAAGAACAGCACTGCGACGGCGAGTACGCTGCGCAGTAGCCGTTGCCGCAATTCGAGCAGATGCGACAGGAAGGGGAGGCCTTCTTCGTCGACCGCGCGATCGTGATCTTCAGGCGTTATTTTTGATTTCGGTAGCAGTGCCATGAGTGTCCGGTGCGTCCAGGGATTGCGGCGCCTGAGTCTGACTGCCTTCGCTCGTGCGCTCGACTGCGCCCGTGGGCGGTGCGATCGAACCGTGCGCTTGTCCCTTCACGTCGCGCTCCAGCTTTTTCAGGTCTTCCATGATCGTTTCGTTATGCAGCTGCCTGCGGACTTCGTCCATCCCGATCTCACGCTCGATCTCCGCCTTGACCGACAGGAAGCTGCGCCGCGCCCGACCCAGCCACAGTCCGAGCGTGCGCAGTGCCTCGGGCAGGCGTTCCGGACCGAGGACGACGAGCGCAATCACACAGACGAGGATGAGTTCGGGGAAGGAGATATCAAACATTCGTATCCTGTTTCTTGGCCTTCCCGGCATCGACACCGTCGCGATTCACTTCACCTTCGATGACGCGGCTGTTCGCCTCGCCTGACTTGGGCTCTTCTTCCTTGACCGCCGACCGGAATCCCTTGATCGCGTTGCCGATGTCCGACCCCAGCGTCTTCAGACGCTTTGGGCCGAACAGGACCAGAACGATGACCAGAATGACCAAGAGTTCCGGCAATCCCAAACCGAACATGTCGTTCTCCATAACGCCAAGTGCAGATCCATTATAGGCGCGTGGTGGTCATTCCTTTTGAGAAGTACGTCTGCCTGCCTTCTCATCGTGTCCGGACCTGCCGAAGCGCCGTTCGAGCTCGGATATCACCCAAGCGGGTTGCTGGTTCTGATGTACCAGCAGCACCAGGGTGTGAAACCACAGGTCCGCGACTTCCCGCACCAAAGCGTCGTCGCGGCCGTCGGCCGACGAATCTTTAGCTGCGAGCAGCGTCTCGGTTGCTTCTTCGGCCACCTTCTCGAGGATCTTGTTCAGCCCGCCGTGGTAGAGGGCGGCCACGTAGGAAGATTCGGGGGCGGCGCCTTTGCGCTGCGTGAGAACGGTGGTCAGACGTTCGATGATGTCCATGATCATGCCCGCGCGATGAGCAGCGAGCCTAGCACAGCAGCGAGTAACCCCAATGTCACCGGTAACGGATCGCCGGCTACCAGGGCTGCGTTGACGGGCTGCCACAAGAGGGCAACCGCGCAGACCAGAAGACCAAGACCCACGCCGCGCTTCCATCGGGTGCCATAAGCCCGTTCGTTGGCCAGCTGTTCGAGGCGGCGGCTGACCCGGGCTTGCTCGTGGGCGATTGCGTCGAGGCGGCGCAGCGCGAATCCGGCCCCGGCGATGAGTTCGGGAAGTCGCGGCAACTGCTCCATGATCTCTGGCGCGTGGTTGCCGAGCTCCCGCAGCAGCGCAGTCGGTCCCACGCGTTCGGCCATCCATTCCTCCATGAATGGCTTGGCGGTGTGCCACAGGTCGAGGTCTGGGTAGAGCTGACGGCCGAGTCCTTCGACGTTGAGCAGCGTCTTCTGCAGCAAGACCAGTTGCGGTTGCACTTCCATGTTGAACTGGCGGGCGGTCCGAAACAGCGTGACCAGGAAGTGACCGAACGAGATATCCTTCAGCGGCTTTTCGAAAATCGGTTCGCACACTTCGCGAATGACGGCCTCGAACTCATCGACCCGCGTGCCTTCGGGGATCCAGCCACTTTCGAGGTGCAGGCGCGCGACCTGCTGGTAGTCGCGATTGAAGAACGCGAGCAGATTGCGCGCGAGATAGGCCTGGTCGTCGACGGTCAGGCTGCCGATGATTGCGCAGTCGACCGCGATGTAGCGTGGACTTTCGGGCACACTGGCATCGACGAAGATGTTGCCAGGGTGCATGTCGGCGTGGAAGAAGTTGTCGACGAACACCTGGGTGAAGAAGGTTTCGACACCGCGCTCCGCAAGCACCTTCATGTTGGTGCCTGCGGCCTTCAGCGCCGCGACGTTGGCGATCGGTATACCGTTGATCCGCTCCAGCACCAGCACCCGCTCGCTGCTGTGGTCCCAGTACACGCGTGGCACGTATAGGAGATCGGACTCGGCGAAGTTGCGCCGCAACTTGGTGGTATTGGCGGCTTCCTGCAGCAGATTCAGCTCATTGAATATCGTTTGCCGATAATCGGCGACGATCGTGACTGGATGCAGGCGGCGCGCGTCGCTCAGCACGCGTTCCAGCAGAGCAGCAATCGATTCGAGCAGCGTCAGGTCCGCTTCGATGACAGTCGCGATGCCGGGCCGGATGACCTTGACCACCACTTCCGCGCCACCTTCGCGCAGCCGTGCTGCGTGCACTTGCGCGACGGAAGCCGATGCGAGCGGCGCTTCGTCGAGATGCGCGAATACGTCGTCGATTGGCCGGCCAAGTCCATCGGCAATGATCGATCGCGCCTCGGCTCCCGAAAACGGGGCGACCTGATCCTGCAGCAGCGCGAGTTCCTCGGCGAAGTCGGGGGGCAGCAGATCCCGGCGTGTGGACAGGATCTGACCGAACTTGATGAACACCGGCCCGAGTTCTTCGAGCGCAAGGCGAAGACGTCGCGCCCGCGGCGTTGCCGGGCTCGCGAGCCAGCGACTGGGCGCGAGCCACCACAACACACGCAGCGCCAGGGGTAGCTGCGCGGTCGAAACCGTTTCTCGGTCGATCAGATCATCGAGCCGGTAGCGGATGATGATGCGAATGATCCGGCTGGCGCGGGACCAACTCGTGCTCGACCTGGATGTCACGACGCGCCTCGATCACGCTCCATGAGGGTCAGGCGCGCCTCAAGTCGATCAGCGCGCATGGCCGCCGCCTGCTGACGCTCCGCCAGGTGATCGAGGTCCTTCGTATCGACGTATCGCCGCCGTGCCTCGCGCCGTGCAACGCGATTGCCTTCGGCGCCGAGGTCGCGAGCGATGCGGCTGATGGTTTCGAACCCGTATTCCATGAGACCGACCAGATTCTGTGCACTCTGCTCGCCGATCAGGCGCGCAAGCGGTCCTTCGACATCCGGCCGCACGGAGCGCAATACACCCACGAACTCCTGCAAAAGCACCTCGTCGCCCGAGATCTCGAGTTCGCCCTTTCCGAGGTCGCCGCGCAGGAACGACTCGATGAACGCAGCGGTGGTGCCGCGCACGATGACCGCCGGGGGGTCGTCCTGGATCCCGTCTGCCACGACAATGGCGCCGCGGGAAAAGCGCACCGTGATCTCATCCACCGGTGCCTGTGTCTCGAAGCGGATGCTGCGGCCATCGAGTTTCATGATGCGCGCTCGAGTTGCCGTGTCGAGTGAGGCGAGACTATTCGTGAGCGCGCCCGACCATTGCGCGATTGTGGTCAGGAACGTCGTCATGGTCGTGGCACGGGTCGCGTGCCGCGATGCAATGCGACGATCCCGTTCAATAGATTGTCGTACGCGGCATCGTCGAACCCGGCATCCACCATCATCACCTTGAGGGCGCGCTGGCTCGGGTGCATCTCGATTGACTCGACCAGGTAACGATAGGCGCCACCGTCTCCAGTGACGGCCTTGCCGACTGCGGGCCACAGCGACTGGAATATCGAATAGGCGGCACCGACCAGCGAGTTTTCTGCCTTCGAAAATTCGAGCACCAGCAATCGACCACCGGGAACGAGCACCCGGTACATTTCCCGCAGCGCGCGATCTTTGTCAGTTACGTTGCGCAGCCCGAACGCAATGCAGATGCAGTCGAATGTCTGATCCGGAAACGGCAATGCTTCCGCGTTGGCTTGGGCGAATCTGACGTTTGCGACACCTTGATCGAACAGCCGATCTCGGCCGACGGCCATCATGTCGGCGTTGATGTCGGCCAGTACCACGGCACCGGTTTCGCCGACCAGCGGAGAAAACAGCGCCGCGAGGTCCCCGGTTCCGCCGGCGAGATCGAGCACTCGATTGCCGGGACGGACCCCGGAGGACTCGACGGTCATGCGCTTCATCACGCGGTGAAGGCCCATCGACATGAGATCGTTCATCACGTCATAGCGACTGGCGACGCTGCGAAATACGCCGGCAACGCGACGCGTCTTCTCCGCGGCGGTGACGCGCTCGAAGCCGAAGTCGGCACTCTCGCGATCGATCACGACTTGTCTCCGCGCGGTTCGGGTTGCCACTGGGAGACCTTGCCGAGCGGAATGTTCGGCAGGCGCGATGCATTGGCCACCTTGAGTTCGGTCAGGTAACTTTGCCACTGCTCATCTTGTTTCTCGCCCAGATCGCGCAAGTACTCCCAGGCGTAGATGCCCGTATCGTGGCCGTCGTCGAACACGATGCGAATCGCGTAATTACCGATGCGCTCGATCGCTTCGATGTTCACGTACTTCTTTCCAGTCACCAGCTTTCGCTCGTCGGCGCCATGACCCCGTACCTCGGCCGACGGTGAGTAGATGCGCAATAGCTCACAGGGGATTCGAAAGCTCGCGCCGTCCCGGAACGTGACTGCCAGCTCACGTGAGCGACGATGCAATCTGATTTCGGTGGGTGCGTGGTTCATCTGTTGTGACCGCTACAGAATGTAGCGCGACAGATCCTGATCGCGCGCGAGCGTTGCGAGGCGCTCATCGACGTATCGGCTATCGATCGCGATCGAGCTATCGTGGCCGCCCCGTTCCGTGGCCTCGAATGAAATCTCTTCGAGCAGGCGCTCGAGCACAGTGTGCAGTCTGCGTGCGCCGATGTTTTCGGTTGCTTCGTTCACCTGCCACGCGATCTCCGCGATCTTGGCGATGGCGTCGTCGGTGAAGCTGACATCGAGACCCTCAGTTGCGAGCAGCGCCCGGTACTGCTCGGTGAGTGACGCGTCGGGTTCCGTGAGGATGCGTCGGAAGTCCTCGGCGGTCAGCGCGGTCAATTCCACCCGGATCGGCAGACGTCCCTGAAGTTCGGGAATGAGGTCCGATGGCTTTGCCAGGTGAAACGCGCCAGAGGCGATGAACAGAATGTGATCGGTCTTCACCATGCCGTACTTGGTGCTGACGGTCGAACCCTCGATCAATGGCAGCAAGTCGCGCTGCACGCCTTCCCGCGATACATCGACGCCTGATGTCTCGCCGCGCTTGGCGACTTTGTCGAGCTCATCGAGAAACACAATGCCCGTCTGTTCGACGGAGTCAATTGCCCGTGCCTTGATCTCGTCTTCGTTGACCAGCTTGCGGGCCTCTTCCTCGCCGAGGCGCCGCAGTGCATCCTTGACCTTGAGGCGCATCGACTTCTTGCGGCCGCCGGATAGAATGGAAAACATGCTCTGCAGCTGACTGGTCATCTCTTCCATGCCCGGCGGCGCCATGATCTCGACGCCGACTTGGGTTGCCGCAACTTCGATTTCGACCTCTTTGTCGTCGAGCTCACCTTCGCGCAGCTTCTTGCGGAATGACTGGCGGGTGGCGGAGTCCGATTTGTCTTCTGTCCCTGTGACACTGCGCACGCCCGGCAACAGTACGTCGAGCACACGGTCCTCTGCCGCATCGGCCGCACGATGTCGTACCTTGTCCATCTGCTGTTCGCGCAACATCTTGATCGCCACGTCGACCAGATCCCGGATGATCGACTCGACGTCGCGGCCGACGTATCCGACTTCGGTGAATTTGGTTGCTTCGATCTTGATGAACGGCGCGTTGGCGAGCTTTGCCAGGCGCCGTGCGATCTCGGTCTTGCCCACGCCCGTCGGACCGATCATGAGTATGTTCTTCGGCGTGACTTCTTCGCGCAGATGATCACTCAGCTGCATGCGGCGCCAGCGATTTCGCAACGCGATGGCGACGGCTCGTTTAGCCGCGTCCTGACCGACGATGTGCTTGTCGAGTTCGTGCACGATCTCGCGCGGCGTCATGACGCTGGGTAATGAACTGTTCAAGAAATGGCCTCTGTGTTGTCGAGAGTTTCCACTGTGACGTTGGTGTTGGTGTAGACGCAGATGTCCGCCGCGATTGCGAGTCCCCGCCGCACGATTGTGACGGCATCGAGATCGGTGTTTTCGAGGAGCGCCCGGGCCGCCGCCTGGGCGTATGGACCGCCGGATCCAATCGCGACCAAGTCGTGTTCAGGTTCGATGACGTCGCCGGTACCGCTGATCATCAGCGTTGTCGTGGCATCGGCGACGATCAAAAGGGCCTCCAGACGGCGCAGCGCCCGATCCATGCGCCACTCTTTGGCGAGTTCGACGGCGGCGCGCGTGAGGTTGCCGGCGTACTTTTCCAACTGTCCTTCAAAGCGCTCGAACAGAGTGAAGGCATCGGCGGTGCCGCCGGCGAAGCCGGCTAGAACGCTGTCGCGATACAGCCTTCGAACCTTGCGCGCGTTGCCTTTCATGATGGTTTGCCCCATCGACACCTGACCATCGCCACCAATTGCGACCTTGCCATTGCGACGCACGCTGAGGATTGTCGTGGCATGAAATGGGGTGTGAGACTGTTCCATGTTCGGCCTATGCAGCGCCCGGCTTGCGCGCGAGCAAGAGGGGGTTGATGTTCTGCTCGCGCAGCTTGGTCATAGCCCTGCGCATCTCCTGTTCGTGATCGAAGGGACCGACGATCACACGATGCGCAACCGCGCCACTCGGCAGCTTTGCTTGCGTCGTGCGGGCATCAAGACCCGTCAGCAGCACCGACGCACGCAATCTCTCGGCGTCATCACGCGTCGAAAACGAGCCCACCTGTAGCAGATACTCGACCGGGTCCGCGCCGGCCTTCGGGGTCAGCTTTTCGTATGGCTTCGTGTTCACACTCACATCGCCGCGCGGCAGTGAGTCGAAGAACTCGAATCGGGGCGTTGCGGGGGCCGGCGACGATGCGCTCTTCGCTGGCGCTGGTGCGTCGGTGTCTTCGAGCAGTTCGGGCACCAGCGCACCCGTGAGGGTCAACGCGATCCCGAGAACGAGGCCTGTACCGAAACTGCCCCATTGGATGCCACTCCGGCGCCTGCGCGACGTCGTTCGTCGAGGTCCGTTTGCCATGATTTGCGTTCGTTGCAAGCTGGGTTGGCATCATAGCGGCGCCGGTTCGCTCAGACCATGTCGTAAGGGTCCACATCCAGCGACCATCGCACCGTGCGACTGCGCGCCGCGTGTGCTGCATCGATCAACTGTGTGAGCGCGGTAGCGAGCACGCGGCGCTGCGGTGCGAGGATTACCGCCTGAGTGCGGTAGCGATCGGCCCGACGTGCCATCGGTGCCGGCACAGGCCCCCAGATTTCGATGTTGGCGTGTTGCTTGATCGGCTGCAGCAGTGTGTCCAGGCAGTCGAGCGCAGCACGTTGTTCGCTGCCTTCCGCGCGGATGAGCGCCATGGCGCGAAAGGGTGGCAGTTCCGCAGTTCGGCGATGATCGAGTTCGAGCGCCGCGAACCCGTCGTAGCCGCGCTCGATGAGTGCCCGCAGCATCGGGTTGTCCGGATTGTAGGTCTGAATGATCACCTGTCCTGGCCGCTCAGCACGACCGGCACGTCCTGCCACTTGCTCGATCAATTGCGCAGTATGTTCTGGCGCGCGGAAGTCGGCGCTGGCAAATCCGGCGTCGGCGTTCAGCACACCGACGAGCGTCACGCAAGGGAAGTGATGACCTTTGGCGAGCATTTGCGTGCCCACGAGGATGGCGGGCTCGCCCTGGTGAATGAGATCGAGTTTGGCGACGAGGTGCGCCTGATTACGCGTCGTGTCGCGATCGATTCGGATCACCTTGATGCCCTCGAACAGGCTCGTGATCGCCGCTTCCGTGCGCTGGGTGCCGAACCCCACGGGGCGCAGCGCGTCGTGATCGCACTCGCTGCACTGCTTCGGAAGCGGCGTACGGGTATTGCAGTGATGACAGCGCAGGCTGGGCGGCTGCTGATGGACGGTGAACGGCATTTCGCAGCGGGCGCAGGTGGCGCTGGTGCCACAGCGCGTGCACAGAAGGCTCGGTGCATAGCCGCGGCGGTTGATGAACAGCAATGCCTGATTGCCTGCCTGGATGTGACCGCGCACGGCGGCGATGAGCTGGTTGCTCAGGCCGTCTGTGAGGGATTGGCCGCGAAGGTCGATCAGGCTGAAACGGGGTGGCGGCGCGCTCGCTGTGCGCTGGGTTAGCCGCAGGTGCGTGTACCGACCGGATTGGGCGTTGTAGAGCGTTTCCAGCGCGGGTGTCGCCGTGCCGAACACGACCGGAATGGCGAGATCCTGGGCACGTTTTGCGGCCAGGTCCCGCGCCGAGTAGTGGAATCCGTCCTGCTGCTTGAAGGAGCCGTCGTGCTCCTCGTCCACAGCGATGATGCCGAGATTGGCAAATGGCACGAAGATCGCCGAGCGGGTGCCAACGAGTACCCGGGTGCGTCCGGTCCGGCAGCCTTCCCATGCCTTTGCCCGGTCGAGTTCGGTGAGTCCGGAGTGGTAAGCCGCGACGCTCGAAAATCGAGCCTCGAAGCGGGCGACCGTCTGTGGTGTCAGTGAGATCTCCGGCACCAGCACCATCGCCTGGGCGCCACGGGCGAGGGTGCGGGCGATCGCCTGCAGGTACACCTCGGTTTTGCCGCTGCCGGTGACGCCATGGAGCAGAAAGGGTCGAAATCGACCCTGGCTGGCGTGGATCGCGGTTACCGCCTCGCGCTGTTCTGCAGTGAGTTCGAGCGGGCTGGGATGGACGGTGAGATCCGATTCGAGCCGCGACTGAAACGACTCCACCAGGCCCTTGCCGGCAAGCGTGGTCAGTACGCGGGGCGCGAAGCCGAGGCCGGTCAGGGTCGTTTGGGCGGTCGCGCCATGCGTGCGCAGGTGTTCTAGCGCCGCGCGTTGGGCATGGGCGCGGCTCGATATTTCGTCGCTGGCGCCGGGGATGATCCGCCACCAGGTTTCATACAGGGCATCGAGGCTGCGTCCGTCCCGCAGATAACCCGGCAGCGCGGCCAGCAGCGCGTCTCCCAGCGGGTGCTGGTAGTAGTCCGCAGCCCAGAGCATGAGTTCAATGATGTCGCCCGTCAGTAGCGGGTCAGCGTCGATGACGGCGCTGATCGGCTTGAGCGGTGCCTCGGTCTCGGTGCTCGAACCGATACCAAGGCAGATGCCGATGATTTCCGTACGTCCGAATGGCACCCGTACGCGCGCACCGACTCCGGGTATCGGCAGATCTTCCGGCAGCCGATAGTCGAACATCATCCGTAGCGGCTTGGGCACGGCGACGCGGACCACAGCAGGTCGAATGGCGGTCACGGGCGGTGCCCCGGCGCGCTGATGTGGCGCGCGCCTTGCGCCGACCACGGTCTCTGGTAGACTGCGCGGCCTTTTCGCACGTTCACGAGCTCTTCCGCGCCATGAAAGCCGATACCCATCCCGAATACACCGCGGTCAAGGCCACCTGCAGCTGTGGCAACGTCATCGAGACCCGCTCCACGCGTTGCGAAGATTTCCACCTCGATGTCTGTTCCAAATGTCATCCCTTCTACACGGGGCGGCAAAAGATGCTCGACTCCGGTGGTCGCGTCGAGCGTTTCCGCAAGCGATTTGGAAATCGCGCGGCGCGCTGATCCGCTTTCTCGAGCCGGCCATCCTGGCCGGCACCTTCTGCCTTCGCGGGACTCTAACGGCTTGCGTTCGATGCGTGCATGGGCATTCTTGCCCGGCGTCCGTAGGAGGTTCATCGATTGAGAGCGGTGCTGTTTGTCATCGGGTTGTCACTGGTCGGGATTGCTCATGCCGGCCCGGGCAAGGACATGTACGACGAGTTCGTCGCTCAGGATGCGCTGCTCGACGATGAGCGCTGGCAAAACTACGTCAAGGCGATCGGCGCTCGGCTGTTGGCCGTGAGCGATCATCCATCCGAAAAGATCGTGTTCTATGTGGTCGACAGCAGTCAGGTGAACGCCGGGGCGTTGCCAGGGTATGTGTTCGTCTACCGCGGCCTCATCACGTTCGTGGAAAGCGAAGATCAACTCGCGTCGGTCATCGGACACGAGATCGGCCATGTATTGGCGCGACATTATGAGGAGCGCCGCAGCAGCATGGCGCTGGGCAAAGTCGCCGGGTTCGTGTCTGCGGTACTCACGGGTGTCGGGCAGCTCATGGACACCGCCGATGCCGTGACCGGAATGCTGGTGTCGGGCTATGGGCGCGAAGCGGAGCTCGAGGCCGACCGCATCGGCGGTGAGCTCATTGCCCGCGCGGGATACAACCCCTACGCGGTGATCGAGATGGTGCAGGTGCTCAAGGACCAGGAGCTGTTCGAGAAATCGATATCCGGTGGTCGTCAGACCTACCACGGGCTGTTCGCCAGCCACCCCAAGAACGACAAACGCCTGCACGAAGCCGTGGAGTCGAGTTATCGGTTCGTGCCAAGCACCACCGTCGAACCCATTGAGGACATGTGGGAGATGCTCGATGGCCTCGTGTTCGGTGACGAAGCCGCCGAGGGCATCGTCAAGGAACAGACCTTCTACAACAGTTCGGTTCGCATCGTGGTCACGTTCCCGAAGGAGTGGAGCGTCACCAATTCCCGCACTCAGGTCACTGGCGAGGCGCCGGGCGGCGCGGACAAGGGGCAGATCACCATCGCCCAGCAGATACAGGTCAAGGGACAGGACCCGGCGGAGTATGTGAAGAAAACCTTGAAGCGCGATGACGTGACCAGCGGTGAATCACTCAAAGTGAACGAGCTCGACGCCTACATTGGCGATCTCGACGTCAGCGACGGCAAATCCGCCGCGGCGATGATCGCGGTGGTGTTCAAGGATGGCGCCGTCTATTTCTTCAAGGGTAACGCCGCGCCCGGCGCTGATGTGGAGGCTTTCAAACGCGACTTTCGCGCCACCGTAGAATCGTTCCGACCGATGAAGCGGGAGGATGTGGCCGTCGCCAATCGCCAGCGGATCAAAGTGATCGAGGCTACCCCCAAGGACACGTACGCGACGCTGGCACGCCGCAGTTCGATCAAACGCTATCCGGTCGAAACCCTGCGCCTCTTGAACGGCGACTATCCAAACAGCGAGCCGCGCCCGGGTGATCGCATCAAGACCGTCGAGTAGAAATAGGTCAACTGCCCCCTAATTCTCCTGTCCCTTTGTTCAGGTTCGCGCGGCGAGCAGACGAGTCTCGTAGTCGTCGATGTACTTGGCTACCGGCCAGGCGGCGCCCGTCACTTCGAGTTCGGCGGTCACCCGATTGACGATGTAGGGTGGCGCTTGCGGGCGATCACGGTCACCGAGCCGGCCGTAAAACATCACCCAGCCCCACGGTCGCTCGATGGTCAGCTCGTCGAACACGTAGTAGCGATCAGCTGACGCGGCGTCGGCGTGGTTCAATTCGCGCTCGACGATGCGGCGCGCGGCCTGACGCGAGATCATGGACTAGAAGATGTCGGTGGGGCGTACTGGCGGCGACCCGTCGAGCGGGAGTCCCTGCGCCTTGGGCCGATACTCCGGTGCGTATTCGGTGAGGAAGTACTCCGATATCGCGCCCGGCTGATCGGGTGCCACCGCTTCGCCGCTGCGCGGATCGATCTTCATGGTGACCACCCCCGGTGGCTGCGGTCGACTCACCTCGGGAACGCCATCCAAGGCCACCTTCATGAAGTCGATCCAGATCGGCAACGGGCTGTTCGATCCATATTCGTTGTCGCCCAGGGGCCGGTGATCGGAAAATCCGACCCACACGGTGGTTGCGACTGTCTGCTGGTAGCCGTTGAACCAGTTGTCGGCCTCGTTGGTGGTGCCGGTCTTGCCTGCAATGTCATTGCGTTCCAGGATGCGCGCTCGTCGACCTGTACCACGTCGGATTACATCGCGCAGCATCGAGTCGACGATGAACGCATTGCGCTCATCGACCGCGCGTGGTGCAGAGACGCTCGGCGCTGCCCCCGCGTCCGCCGTCTCCGGATTTGCTTCACATGGTTCGCAGGCGAGCGGATACGTGTCGGTGAACACAGCGGTGCCATCAAGCGTGGCAAGGCGGGTGACAATGTGGGGTGTCACCAGAAAGCCGCCGTTGGCAAACGTGGCGTAGGCGGTCGCCATCTGCAGCGGCGTGATGGCGATTGTGCCGCCGCCAACGGCCAGCTGGGTGTTGCGTGGGAACGTGCTCGTATCAAAACCGAACCGGGCGGCGTGATCGATCACCTTGCCGGCGCCGACCGCGAGGAGCACCCGCATCGACACCAGGTTGATCGACCGATACAGAGCCTCGCGCAGGCGCGTCGGACCGTTGTAGCGTTCGCCGTCGTTCTTTGGCCGGTAAGTGGTTTCCAGATTCTCGTCCTCGAACACGAGCGGTGCGTCCATGAAGATGGAGGCAGGCGTGATGCCGTGTTCGATGGCAGCGGAGTAGACGAAGGGTTTGAACCCGGAGCCCGGTTGCCGGCCGCCCTGCATCGCGTGGTTGTACTGGTTGTTGGTGAAGTCGTAGCCACCGACCATCGCGAGCACTGCGCCGTCCTTCGGGTCGACAGAAACGAGCGCACCTTGAATATCGGGGGCTTGTGCCAAGGCCCAGCCTTCGGGCAGTTGGCGCAGATTGACCACGTCGCCCACGGCGACGATATCAGCGGGTCGGCTGGCCCCTGCGCCACGCGTGTTGACGTCGATATAGGGTCGCGCCCAACGCATCAACTCGAACGCGATCTCCACCTCCTCGTTTGCGCCCAGCAACGCGGTGAAACCCGTCTCGCCGACCGCAAGCACCAGCGCCGGCTCCATGCCCGGCGACAGCGGATACGCGGTCAATGCGGTGGCGAGTGCAGTCTTGTCGGTGAGCGCCTCGGCGTCGAGCTCCATGTGGCCGATCGCGCCGCGATAGCCGTGGCGGCGGTCGTAGCGCAGCAGCCCCTCGCGGACAGCGAGGTTGGCGGTCGCCTGCAGGTTGGGGCGCAGCGTGGTGGTCGCCTCGAAGCCGCCCGTATAGACGTCCGTGCCTATCCGATTCACGAGGATCTGGCGCACCCACTCGGCCGCATGGGGCGCCGACACGTCGAGCGTGCGCTCGTGTACTCGGGCGCTATTGGGGGCGGCCAGGGCTTCATCGAACTGCTCCCGGCTGATCGTTCCCTGTTCGAACATCCGCTGCAGCACGAGGTTTCGGCGCCGCAACGCGCGTTCCGGACCATTGATGGGGTTGCCCGCGGTGGGTGCCTGGGGAATGCCGGCCAGCATCGCCATCTGGGCGAGATTGAGCTCCGCCAACGGCTTACCGTAGTAGGTGTAGGCGGCCGCCTGGGCGCCGTACGCCCGCTTGCCGAATGGCACGACGTTGATGTACAGCTCGAGTATCTGATCCTTCGTCAGTTCGCGCTCGATCTTCAGCGCCAGCAGGATCTCCTTGAATTTGCGGATGAAGACCTGGTCCAGGGAGAAAGTGCCGAGGTTTCTAGGCAGTTGCATGGTGATGGTCGACCCGCCGCGGGTGATCTCGCCCATGTTCATCACCAGGTCCACGGTCGAGTTGAACAGGGTGATCAGGTCTACCCCACCGTGTTCGTAGAAGCGCTTGTCCTCGGTATCGAGGATGGCGCGGACGAAGAGCTGCGGCACCTCTGCCAGGGCTGCGGGGATGGTGCGGCGCTCGCCGAACTCGGCGATCAGCGCGCCGTCATTTGCGACGACCCGCAAAGGGGTTTCGAGACGTACGTGGCGATAACTCTCGGCGCTCGGAAGTTGCGGATTTAAATAAAGAAATACACCCGCGAGAGTGAGTACTGCACCACATACAGCGGTCCAGAGGAACCACATAATCATTACGAATGTAGGACGCGGCTGCGCGTTCATCAGACTCTGATATGGTTAGATTGGGCAGCCGCGATGTCGCGACTTAAGTTGTGATGGGGACGACGTTATTTTCACGGAGTACCGATTGCTCTGGCGATTAGACTGGTATCTAATGTCAAATCGCACGAAACGGACGTAAGTGCCCGCGCCAGTAAGGAAAAATCACCGTGTTTGGCCTGTTCACCAAGAAGTCCGATATTCTGCTGGGGCTCGACATCAGCTCCACCACCGTCAAGCTCCTCGAGTTGTCGAAGTCCAATGGCCGTTACCGAGTGGAAGCTTACGGCGTTGAACCCATGCCGCCCAATGCGGTCGTGGAAAAGAATATTAGTGATGTCGAAGGCGTTGGTGAAGCAATCAAACGCCTGACCAGTCGCGCCAAGGCGGCGTCCAAGCTCGCCGCCGTAGCGGTGGCGGGGTCCGCGGTCATCACCAAGACCATCGAAATGGACGCCGCGCTCTCGGACGAAGAGCTCGAAAATCAGATCACCGTCGAAGCCGACCAGTACATTCCCTATCCCCTCGATGAAGTCGCGATCGACTTCGAGGTGCAGGGGGTTTCCGGCCGCAATGCCGACCAGGTCGAAGTGCTGCTCGCCGCCTGCCGGAAGGAAAACGTCGAACTGCGCGAGGCTGCCCTGGAACTGGGTGGATTGAAGGCCCGCGTCGTCGACATCGAGGCCCACGCCATGAAGCGGGCTTTCGAACTCATCAAACGACAGCTCGGCGAAAACGCCGATGAGCTGGTGGTCGCGATCATCGACATCGGCGCAACGATGACGACGCTTTCGGTGTTGGCGGACGATCGATCGATCTATACGCGCGAGCAGCTGTTCGGTGGCAAGCAGCTCACTGAAGAGATTCAGCGCCGGTACAGTCTTTCCTTCGAAGAAGCGGGCCTTGCCAAGAAACAGGGTGGCTTGCCCGACGACTACGAGCAGGAAGTGCTGCAACCGTTCAAAGAAGCTGTGCTGCAACAGGTCACTCGATCGTTGCAGTTCTTCTTCTCGTCGAGTCAATACGACGATGTCGACTACATCGTGCTGGCTGGAGGCACCGCATCCATCGAAGGTCTGTCCGCGATGATCGAGAACAAGCTCGGTACGCCGACGATCATCGCAAATCCCTTTGTAGACATGTCGCTGGCATCCAAGGTGGATGCCGATGCGCTTGCCAATGATGCACCCGCGCTGATGATTGCGTGCGGCCTGGCGATGAGGAGCTTCGACTGATGGCTCGCATCAACCTATTACCGTGGCGCGAATGGGAACGCGAACGTCGCAAGAACGAATTTCTGGTGCGCGCGGGCGGCGCTGTGCTGGCGGGCGCGTTTGTGGTGCTCCTGGGTGGCTGGTACCTCGACCAGTCCATTGAAACGCAGAATTCACGCAATCAGTTCATCAAGGACAAGATCGAGGTGCTGGACAAACAGATCGCCGAGATCGCGGATTTGCGCCAGAAGCGCGACCAGTTGCTCGCGCGTATGCGGGTGATTCAGGACCTGCAAGGCAACCGACCGGTGATCGTGCGCGTGTTCGATGAGGCGGTTAGAACGCTGGCCAAGGGCGTCTACTTCAACAGCGCCAAGATGGAAGGCAAAGTCATATCGATCGACGGTACGGCGGAATCGAACAACCGCATCTCATCGCTGATGCGTAACCTCGAGGCGTCGGATTGGTTCGCAGAGCCGAACCTCAAAGGCATCAAGGAAAACCCGAAGATCGGCGGCCAGTCGAGCAACTTCCAGCTCACGGTGAACCAGACCAGCCCCAAGAAGGCTGGCGCCGAGGAGGAGGAATAGGCCATGGCGCTGCAAGACACTCTCGAGCAACTGCGCTCACTGGACGTCAACGACCTCGACATCAACAACATTGGCTCCTGGCCGGCGCCGGTCAAAGCGATCATCCTGTTCGGGCTGCTGGTCGGTATCCTCGCGATCGGCTATTTCTTCTATCTGACCGACAAACAGACTCAGCTCGAGTTGGTGGAGAAACAGGAAGCAGGTCTGCGCACCGAATACGAGAGTAAGGCTTTCCAGGCCGCCAACCTGCCGCAATACAAGCAGCAGAAAGAAGACATGGAAGTGTCCCTCGGGGCGCTTCTACGCCAGTTGCCGAGCGACACGGAAGTGCCGGGTCTGATCGAAGACATCACGCTGACGGCGCTCGACAATGCGTTGAGAATCGAGAGCATCGATCTGCAGCCTGAACGTAAAGCGGAGTTTTACGTCGAGCTGCCGATCACCATCACCGTGGAAGGCGAGTATCACAACATTGGCGCGTTCGTGTCGGGCGTAGCCAACCTGTCCCGCATCGTGACCCTGCATGACTTCGACATCAAACCCGAGACGTCACCGACTAATCTGAAGATGACGATTCTCGCGAAGACCTATCGATATCAGGACGAGGACAAGTGATGCGCGCCGCTCACCACCTGTTGCTTGCTCTGCTGGGCGCCGCACTTATGAGTGGCTGCAGCGCGTCCGACAATTACGCAGACATCAAGCGATTCATGGACGAAGTGGACGCGAAGCCCAAGGGCCAGATCGAGCCGCTTCCTGAATTTCAGGCCTATCAGGCGTTCGCGTATAGCGCGAGCGACCAGCGCAGTCCATTCGAGCCGCCGATAGAAGTGAAGCCGATCGATCCGTCGAAGAAGTCGCCGGACGTCAAACCCGACCTGAATCGGATCAAGCAGTACCTCGAGCAATTCAACATGTCGGATCTGGCCATGGTCGGTACACTTGCACAGGGCTCGGCCTTCTATGGACTCGTTCGTGATTCGCGCGGTGGTGTGCATCGGGTACAGAACGGTGACTACATGGGTACCGATCATGGACGCGTGACCGGAATCAGCGAGAGTGCGATAGAAATGATCGAAATTGTGGGTGACGGTACGGGCGGCTGGGTCGAGAGAGAACGGACCGTGGGCCTTGGAGGCGGTGAGTCATGAGGGATGAGAGCATGAAGATTCGAATTGCAGGGGCAGGCCTTTCGCGCCGGTACATGCGCCGAGGTTGGCTCATCGCGGCCGTCTCCTGGTTAGTTGCCACGACCGCGAACGCGACGACCATGCAGTCGATCGAGTTCTCGTCGCTGCCAGGCGACAAAACCGAAATCCGCATGAAGTTCGACGGCACGCCACCGACACCGGAAGGCTACACGATCGAATCACCCGCCAGAATTGCGCTCGACCTCAAGGGCGTGACCAGTGCGCTGAGTTCGAAGTACCACAGCCTGGGGATTGGTAACGCCCGCGAAGTGACCGTGATCGAGGCCAAGGATCGTACCCGCGTCATCGTCAACCTCACGCAACTGGTTGCTTACGATGCCAAAGTCGAAGGCGACACCCTTTACGTTCTAGTTGGCGCTGACAGCAGCAGCGGTGCAGCCCAGCAGCAGGCGAGCAGTTCGACGAGCTCACCGGCGATGGGTGCAACGAGTGCTGCAAGCTCGGGCAGTTCCCGCATCAATAATGTCGACTTCCGACGTGGCGCCTCGGGTGAAGGTCGCGTGATTCTGACGTTGTCCGATCCGAAGGTCCCGGTTGATGTGACCAGCGAGTCGGGCAAGATCAAGATCGTTGTCCGTAACACCGAGCTGCCGACCGACCTCCGTCGCCGGCTGGATGTCACCGACTTCGCGACCCCTGTCAGCATCGTCGATGCAGTACAGGTGGGTCCGCACGTCACGTTCACGATTTCGGCAACCGGAAACTACGACTACCTCGCCTATCAGGCGGACCAGACGTTGTCCGTCGATGTGAACCCCGTGTCCGAGGAAGAGCTCGCAACCCGCGACGACATTTTCAAGTTCAAGGGCGAGAAGCTGTCACTCAACTTCCAGGACATCGAGGTTCGCTCGGTACTGCAGTTGATCGCGGACTTCACCGATTTGAATCTGGTGGCGAGCGATACGGTTTCCGGACGCATTACACTGCGCCTGAAGAACGTGCCCTGGGATCAGGCGCTCGAACTCATTCTCAAGACCAAGGGGCTCGACAAGCGCCAGACCGGCAACGTCATGCTCGTAGCACCGGCCGCGGAAATCGCTGCGCGCGAAAAACTCGAGCTCGAAAATCAGCGTCAGATCTCGGAGCTTGCGCCGCTGCGCGCCGAGTTCGTGCAGATCCGGTACGCCAACGCGACCGATCTGTTCAAGCTGTTCGACGTCAAGGAAGGCAAGACCACGGGCATGCTGTCTGAGCGCGGCAGTGCGATTGTGGACGAGCGCACCAACTCGATCATCATCACGGATACGGCGGATCGACTCGAAGAGTTTCGTCGGGTGATCGCGCAACTCGACATCCCCGTACGCCAGGTGCTGATCGAAGCGCGCATCGTCACGGCGAGCACGAACTTTTCGGAAGAACTGGGCATTCGCTGGGGTGGTGGCGGTTACAACATCAGCGGCAACACCGCCTACAAGTACGGCGGCAGTCTGACGACATTGAACGAGTTGCAGAACATCATCGTGGACGGCACTGGCGAGATCACCTCGCCTGACGATCTGCTCGTCGACCTCGGCGTGCAAGCCGCCACCGCATCGACATTCGGTATCGGTATCACCGGCTCGGACTACCTGGTCGACCTGGAACTGTCTGCCCTGGAGACCGATGGTCGCGCCGAAGTGGTCGCGCGCCCGAAAGTGATCACGGCCGACAAGAAGAAGGCCCTCATCCAGTCCGGTACGGAAATCCCATACCAGGAAGCGGCGAGCAGCGGCGCCACCTCAACGTCGTTCAAAGAAGCAGTATTGTCCCTGGAAGTCACGCCGCAGATCACGCCCGATGATCGCATCATCATGGATCTGAAGGTCAACCAGGACACGGTCGGTGAGATCTTCAACAACGTACCGAGTATCGACACGAACGAGATCACGACCCAGGTTCTGGTAGACAACGGTCAGACCGTCGTTCTCGGCGGCATCTTCAAGGACGAAACGGTGCGCGGCACGGTGAAGACACCGTTCCTCGGCGATCTGCCGTACATCGGTCGATTGTTCCGCAAGACGCTCGAACGCGACGACAAGTCCGAATTGCTCATTTTCATCACGCCGCGAATCGTTCAGGACTCGCTGACGGCCAGATGACGGCGCGACCGAGCGCTACGGCGCTCGGCGGCTGGGCTTTGCACAAGCCTCCCGATAGACTGACGGCGCCACCTGGCGCCGTTTCTATTTGTAGCGCTCCTATTGCACCGATGTCGTCCAAGCAGCACAACGTCTTTCTGGTCGGTCTGATGGCGGTCGGTAAGACAACCGTCGGCCGATACCTTGCGGCGGAGCTCGGTCTCGAGTTCATCGACGCCGACCAGGTCATCGAAGAACGTGCGGGAGCAGATGTGGCCTGGATCTTCGATGTCGAGGGTGAGGCGGGATTCAGAGAACGCGAGACTCAGGTGATCGATGAGCTGACTGCCCGCAGCGGCATCGTGCTCGCCACTGGCGGCGGCGCCGTGCTCAATGCAGGCAACCGCACGCGTCTTGCCGAACGCGGCATGGTGGTGTTTCTCGAAACACCGATCGACCGACTCGTCGATCGTACCAAGCACGATCGCAAACGACCGTTGCTGCGTGGCGGCAACGCGCGCGCAACGCTCGAGCGACTGTTGCGGGAGCGTGGGCCGCTGTATCAGAGTATCGCCGACTACCGCTTCTGCGGCGATCGTCGTTCCGCCAAGGCGTTGGCCACAGAGATCGCCGAGCGGCTTCGTGTCGATGGGTTTGTCCGTGCTTGAACGTCTGACGGTAGACCTCGGGGAGCGCAGCTATCCGATCGTCATCGGCGCGGATGCGCTTGCCGATGCGGCGAGCATTCGGGCGGCAATTCGCGGTCGACAAGTGATGATCGTTTCCAACGAGACCGTTGCGCCGCTCTACCTGTCGGCATTGCGAGCTGTACTGGATGGTCTTACCGTAGATACCTGCATTATTCCGGACGGCGAGTCGTTCAAGACCCTAGCGAGCTACGAGGCCATCATGGACGCGCTGATGGCGCATGGACACAACCGGACGACCACGTTGGTTGCGCTCGGCGGCGGTGTGATTGGTGATCTCACGGGATTCGCTGCTGCAACGTACCAGCGTGGCGTCGACTTCATACAGATCCCCACAACACTACTCGCCCTGGTCGACAGCTCCGTGGGCGGCAAGACCGCGGTCAATCACCCCCGTGGCAAAAACATGATTGGCGCGTTTCACCAGCCGCGGCTGGTGATAGCCGACACTGAAGTGCTACGCACATTGCCGGAGCGCGAGTTGCGTGCCGGCGTTGCGGAAGTGATCAAGTACGGCGTCATTCGCGATGCTGAACTGTTCGAGTACCTGCGTCGGGAGTGTTCCGCCATCATGCGGCGAGACAGCGTGGCCATTGGTCACATCGTGGCGCGCTCATGCGAGATCAAGGCGCAGGTGGTTGCTGCAGATGAACGTGAGAGCGGTGAGCGCGCGCATCTGAACTTCGGGCATACGTTCGGACACGCCGTGGAGGTCTTGACCGACTTCGAATGGCTGCATGGAGAAGCGGTGGGTTTGGGTATGCTGATGGCTGCGGATCTGTCCTGGCGAATGGGCTGGCTCGACATCGCGGTTGCGCGCCGAATTCGCGATCTCGTCGAGTCATTCCAGCTGCCCGTGATTCCGCCGTCCAATCGTTTGGCGCCGGAGGACATGCTCGCGATCATGGGTCATGACAAAAAGGTCATGGATGGGCGATTGCGCCTGGTATTGAGTCGCGGGCTTGGGCATGCGGTAGTTACCGACTCGGTGCCGATCGATCTGTTGCGAAAGACGCTGGTGGCCGGCGAGGGATTGTGTCGTGGATGAGCCTCTGATTCCCGGTGCCGCGGTTGCCGCCAGTCCCTTCGAGGCACCCTCGCAGGGTTTCTTCATCGGCGGCCATCGCGGGCGGCAGCTGGAAGAGTTGCGTCATCTGAGCCGCTGGTCACGTCGATTGCTGGCGGTGACCGGAGATCGCGGCGTCGGCAAGTCGAGTCTGTATCGTGCCCTGTCCGCTCGCCTGGACACTGGCGTGAAGGCAGCGCGCATCAATGCCAACCTCACGAGTGACACGCGCGAAGTGTTGCACGGACTATTGCAGGGATTCGGGGTCGCGTCGCCCGCCAATGCGAATGCTCAGCTGCTTTCCCAGCTGATCACAGTGCACGTCGAAGAGCAGGTGGAAGCGAAGCGCCACTGCCTCGTGCTGGTCGACGATGCTCACCTACTGGACCTGCGCGCGCTCGAACAGCTGCTGCATCTGGTGGATGCAACGAGCGAGGACGCGCTGCGAATCGTGTTCTTCGCCGAAGCCTACTTCATCGCGGCTCTCGATAAGGCGACCAAGCGAATGAGCACGGTGCGGACGTGGCACGAAATCCGCCTGATGCCATTCAGCGAGGACGACACCCGCGCCTATCTGAACTTCCGATTGCAGGAAGCGGGTGTTAGCGGACGGTCGCCGTTCAGCGCCGCGCACGTCAAGTTGATCCTCGATCAGTCGGGGGGCTTGCCGGGACACATCAATGAGCTCGCGACCGCCATCCTGAGCGGAGAAATCAGCATTCGCGCGCAGGGTCGCTGGCTGCCACCGCTACATCGGGCTGTCGCGCTGCTCCTGGTTGCCGTATTCGCGGGCGCCTGGCTCGCGTGGACGAACTATCAGGACGATTCAAGGGGCGACTCCTCACCACCAGTGGCAGAAGTGGCGTCGCGCTCATCGACCGATGTGCTGGCATTACCAGACGAGGGGCCGGCGCCCGTCGACAGAGGAGGCGAACCCGCAGTGGAATCGGTGGTCGGCGCCAGCGCGATCGAACCATCACGACCCGTCGATGCGCCGCGACCCCAGGCTGTGGCCCTCGCCGCGGAGACCCCCGAGCCTGACGTCAAACCGGGTACAGCGCTGCCGCCCGAAGACATTGCGCCATTGTCGGTGACGGTCACACCCCCTCCAACCGCGGTCAAAACCGCACCGACCGAAATCAAACCGCCGCCAGTGGCGGTCAAACCAGTGCCGGTAGCTGTCAAACCGGCGGCTGTCGCGCCCGCGCCGGTTTCGGCCGCGCCGCCGGTCACAGCATCCGGCGGGCCGTACGACGTGGAATGGGTGTTCGATCAACCCGACAACAACTACACGCTGCAGCTGTTCGGTACGTCGAACAGGGCGCGCTGGCAGGCGTTCGTCAATCAGCAGAAGTCGGGCACGCCGGTTGCGAGCTTCGAGACCCTGCGCGAAGGACAAGCGTGGTTTGTCGCGATCTACGGCAGCTTCCAATCCCAGGCCGCAGCGGAAGCGGCGGCCGCACGGCTGCCGGCATCGATCGGCAAAGTCGCCCCGTGGGTGCGCACGTTCAAGGCCGTGCGGGCGACCATCGTCAAGCGCTGAGCCTGGGAGCCCGCCCGACAGCGGCACGAACCGGCTGCGACCGAGTTGCGAAAGTCGTATCGGCTGTGGGAGTGGCTTGGCGCAGCGGCGCACCGCCGCGAACAAGTGCTGGGATTTTCTCGATTCATGCGCGGGCAAGCCCGCTCCCACGCTGTCGCAAGTGACTCTTGCGACACCCTCCTCGCCCGCGAATCAGTTCAGAGTTTTCTCAGGGCAATTCGGTTGTGCCCATCAGATAGCGATCGATCTCCCGGGCGGCTTCGCGTCCTTCGTTGATTGCGCGCACGACCAGCGATTGCCCGCGTCGGCAATCGCCAGCGGCAAACACGCGCTCGACGTTGGTCGTGTAGCGGCCGTACTCGGCCGCGTAGTTGGAACGGTTGTCGTAGTTGACGCCGAGTCGATCCGACACCGAATGTTCCGGTCCGAGAAATCCCATCGAGAGCAGTATCAGGTCGGCACGCCAGTCTTTCTCGGTCCCGGGCACTTCCTCGAAACGGCCGGCCTTGAATTCGACTTGCACCGTGCGAATGCCGGCCACGTTGTTGCCGTCGGCGGTGAAGGATGTGCCGGAGATACTGTAGATGCGCGGGTCGTTGCCGAACTTGCGCGCCGATTCCTCGTGCGCGTAGTCGACGCGAAAGATCTTCGGCCAAGTGGGCCAGGGGTTGTTGGATGCACGACTCACCGGCGGCTCCGGCAGGATCTCGAAGTTCACGAGCGTCTTGCAGCCGTGGCGCAGCGATGTGCCAATACAGTCGGCCCCGGTATCTCCACCGCCGATGACGATCACGTCCTTGCCCTTGGCACTGATGTATTCGCCGTCGGCGAGCTCTGAGTCGAGCAGGCTGCGGGTGTTCTGCGTGAGAAAATCCATGGCGAAGTGAATGCCGGCGAGTTCGCGCCCCGGCAGGGGCAGATCGCGTGCGATCGTCGCGCCCGTCGCGAGCAGGACGGCATCGAACTGTGCGTGCAGGTCGCGCGCGTCGCGTGTGCCGTTGGCGCCGTCACCGAAGTTGGCGCCGGTCTCGAAGGCGATGCCTTCGGCGCGCATCAGATCGATGCGGCGGTCGACCACGGCCTTTTCCAGTTTCATGTTCGGAATGCCGTACATCAGGAGGCCGCCAATGCGATCGGCGCGCTCGAACACGGTCACCAGATGCCCGGCCTGATTGAGCTGCGCCGCAGCGGCGAGGCCTGCGGGGCCCGAGCCGACAACGGCGACACGCTTGCCGCTGCGTGAGCGCGGTAGTTGTGGCACGACCCAGCCTTGGGCAAAGCCATGGTCGATGATCGCCATCTCGATGTTCTTGATCGTGACGGCGGGATCGGTGATACCGAGCACGCACGAGCCTTCGCAGGGGGCGGGGCACACGCGTCCGGTGAACTCCGGGAAATTATTGGTCTTGTGCAGACGGTCGAGTGCTTCACGCCAGTGGCCGCGGTAGACGAGATCGTTCCACTCGGGAATGAGATTGTGGATCGGGCAGCCGTCGTCGGACTGACAGAACGGCACGCCGCAATCCATGCATCGCGCACCCTGCTCGGTGAGCCGGGCATGATCGTGTGGCGTGTAGATCTCTTTGAAATCGAGCAGGCGCGTGGCGGCGTCGCGGTACGGCGCGGCTTTGCGAGAGATCTCTTTGAACCCCGTGGGCTTACCCATCAATGCTCCTGTCGCGGGTGGCGATGCTCGATCAGGCTTCGGCGGCAAACGGTAGCGGCTCGCCGCGGCGCCGCGCCATCATCACGCGCTTGAAGTCTACCGGCATCACTTTGACGAACTGCGTGACCGACTTAGACCAGCTGGTGAGCAGCCGCTGCGCAACGCTCGACCCGGTGTAACGAAGGTGTCGCTCGATGAGCGTCTTCAACTCCACCAGATCCTCGTCTTCGGCGAGCGACTCGAGTTCGACCATCTGCATGTTGCAGCGTGCGGCAAATTTGCGCTGCGGATCCCATACGTAGGCGATGCCGCCCGACATGCCGGCAGCGAAATTGCGGCCAGTCTCACCGAGCACCACGACACGTCCACCCGTCATGTATTCGCAGCCGTGATCGCCTACGCCTTCGATCACCGCGGTGGCGCCGCTGTTGCGCACGCAGAACCGTTCGGCAGCGACACCGCGCAGATACGCTTCGCCACTCGTGGCGCCGTACAGCACGACGTTGCCGACGAGAATGTTCTCTTCGGCGACGAACTTACTGGTCTTGGGCGGATAGATGATGATCTTGCCGCCGGATAGACCTTTGCCGACATAGTCGTTGGCATCACCTTCGACTTCCAGGGTTACCCCTTTGGCGAGCCAGGCGCCAAAGCTCTGGCCCGCACTGCCATTGAAGTGAAACGTAATGGTGTCGTCCGGCAGCATCGCAGGGCCGAGGCGACGAATGATGGCATTGGACAACATGCCGCCGACCACGCGATTCGTGTTCACGATTGGCAGGTGATGATCGACCGTCTTGCCTTCGGCCAGCGCCGGTTCCGCGAGCCGGATCAGTTCATTGTCGAGTGCGTTTTCGAGTTCGTGATCCTGTTTGTGCTTCGCGTACGCACCGAGAAAATCCTCGGGTTCTACCGCGGCCTTGAGCAGCATGGACAGATCCACGCCTTTCGCCTTCCAGTGCTTCACGGCGGGACGTGATTCGAGCAGATCGACGCGTCCAACCATTTCGTTGACCGTACGCAGGCCAAGCCCTGCCATGATCTGACGCAGTTCCTTCGCCACCATGAACAGGTAGTTGACGACGTGCTCCGGCGCGCCGGTGAATTTCTTGCGTAGCTCCGGATCTTGAGTCGCGATGCCGACCGGGCAGGTATTGAGGTGGCACTTGCGCATCATGATGCAACCCAGCACCACGAGCGGCGCCGTCGCGAAACCGAACTCTTCGGCGCCGAGCAGTGCGGCGATCGCAACATCACGGCCGGTCTTGAGCTGGCCATCGGTCTGCAGCACCACGCGCGAACGCAGGTTGTTCATCACCAAGGTCTGGTGCGTCTCGGCGATACCCAGTTCCCAGGGCACACCGGCATGCTTGATCGAAGTCAGCGGCGATGCGCCGGTGCCACCGGTGTCGCCCGCGATCACGAGGTGGTCGGCACGTGCCTTGGTGACGCCGGTGGCAACGGTGCCGACCCCGATCTCCGCACCGAGTTTGACGCTGATTCGCGCGAAGGGGTTGGCGTTCTTCAGATCGTGAATCAGCTGTGCAATGTCTTCGATCGAGTAGATGTCGTGGTGTGGCGGCGGGCTGATCAGCCCGACGCCCGGTGTCGAGTAGCGGATGGTCGCGATGTATTCGTCGACCTTTCGACCCGGCAGCTCGCCGCCTTCACCCGGCTTTGCGCCCTGCACGATCTTGATCTGCAGCTCATCGGCGTTCGACAGGTAGTTGATGTTGACGCCGAACCGCCCACTGGCCACCTGCTTGATGGCTGAGCGCTTCGAGTCACCATTGGCCAACGGAATGAAGCGTTCGGGATCTTCGCCACCCTCACCGGTGTTGGACTTGCCGCCCATCCGATTCATGGCAACCGCGAGCGATTCGTGCGCTTCCTTCGATATCGAACCGAAGCTCATCGCACCGGTGGCGAAACGCTTGACGATCTCCTGCTCGCTCTCGACTTCCTCGAGCGGCACCGGGGTCGCGACGTGTTTGAAGTCGATCAAGCCACGCAGCGTGCACTGACGATGATTGTCGTCATTGATGTGGCGTGCGAAACGCCAGTACGCATCTTCGTTGTTGGTGCGTGCCGCGACCTGAAGTTCGGCGATCGCACTTGGATCCCACATGTGGCTGTCGCCGGTCTTGCGCCAGTGGAAGTCGCCGGGGTTCGGCAACAACGGCAGTCGTGCCAGATCCCGACCGGGGTAGCCCTGCCGGTGACGACGCTCGAGCTCCTCGGCAAGCACGTCGAAGCCCACGCCCTGAACGCGGCTGGCGGTGCCGGCGAAGCAGCGGTCGATGACCTCTTTGGCAAGCCCCACCGCCTCGAAGATCTGCGCGCCCTTGTAGGACTGCAGCGTAGAGATGCCCATCTTGGCCATCACTTTCAAAAGACCCTTGGCGGTACCCTTGCGATAGGACGCGACCACATCGACTTCGTTCTTGATGTGGGTGGCGTCGTCGAGAAACCCGTCGAGACGTGCCTGCCAGAGCGCCTCGAAGGCGAGGTACGGGTTGATGGCATCCGCGCCGTAGCCGATCAGGAGGCAGTGGTGGTGCACTTCGCGTGCTTCACCGGTTTCAAGCACGATACCGATCTTGGTGCGCTCGTGGGTGCGCACCAGGTGGTGGTGCACTGCGCCGGTGGCGAGTAGTGCGCTCAGCGGTGTGCGATCGGCGCTGATGCCGCGATCGGACAGCACGATCAGGCTCTTGCCGCCGGCTATGGCGGCGCTTGCTTCGGCGCAGATTCGGTCGATCGCGGCGATGAGACCCGCGCGACCCGAGCCGGACGGATAGTTGATATCGATGGTGGCGCTGCGCCAGCCCCGATGATCGACATGCTTGAGTGCAGTCAACTCCTCGTTGGTCAGAATCGGGTGCGGAATGCGCAGACGGTGCGCGTGCGCGGCAGTTGCGTCGAGCAGATTGCGCTCAGGCCCGATATAGCACTCGAGCGCCATGATCACTTCTTCGCGAATCGAGTCGATGGCCGGGTTGGTGACCTGCGCAAAGAGCTGCTTGAAATAGTCGTAGAGCATGCGCGGCCGTTCGGACATCACGGCCAGGGCGGCATCGTTACCCATCGAACCGAGCGGGTCTCGCAGTTCGGCGACCAGCGGCATCAGCATGAACTGCATCGTTTCCTGGGTGTAGCCGAACGCCTGCATGCGCTCGAGCAGCCGACCGGGATTGAAGCCGCGCGGCTCTGTGTTGGGTGACAGGTCGGCGAGATCGATGCGCTGCTCTTGCAACCACTTGGCGTATGGGCGCGCCTTGGCCCATTCTGCTTTGATCTCTTCGTCGGGGATCATGCGACCCTGCTCGAAATCGATCAGGAACATCTTGCCGGGTTGCAGGCGGCCCTTCTTGATGACGTTTTCTTCGTCGATCGGCAGCACGCCGACCTCCGATGCCATGATGCACATGCCATCTTCGGTGATGTAGTAGCGCGACGGGCGCAGACCGTTGCGGTCGAGCACGGCGCCAATGCACGTGCCGTCGCTGAATACGATCGAAGCGGGACCGTCCCAAGGTTCCATGAGACAGGAGTGGTACTCGTAGAAGGCGCGCTTGTCCGCATCCATCGAGGTGTGCTGTTGCCACGCCTCCGGAATCATCATCAGCACCGATTCCTGCAGGGTGCGACCCGACATGGTCAGGAACTCGAGTACGTTGTCGAACGTACCGGAGTCGGAGCAGTCCGCCTCGACAATCGGGAACAGCTTCTTGAGGTCGTCGCCATACAGATCGGAACTGACCACACCCTGGCGTGCGTTCATCCAGTTCTTGTTGCCGAGCAGCGTGTTGATCTCACCGTTGTGGCTCATGAAACGGTTCGGTTGCGCGCGATCCCACGATGGAAACGTATTGGTCGAAAATCGCGAGTGCAGCATCGCGAGGTGCGATTCGTAGTCGAGATCGTCGAGGTCGCGATAGAACGGGAACACCTGCGCGGGCGTGAGCATGCCCTTGTAGACGATGATCCTGCTCGACAGGCTGCAAATGTAGAACAGTTTGCGCTCGACGAGTGTCTCGTTACTGCGCAACAGATGGGTGGCATGCTTCCGGATCACGTACAGCTTGCGGTCAAACGCCGCGGCGTCGGTGCCGGGTGCAGCGCCAATGAACAACTGTTCGAAGTGCGGCATGGCACGGCGGGCTGCCTTGCCGAGGTCGGCGCTCTCTGGATCGACCGGCAGCTTGCGCCAGTGCAGTACTGTCTGCCCCGCGGCGCGGACGCACTCTTCGAGCACCTTTTTACAGTGGCTGCGTTCCTTCAGGTCGCGCGGCAGGAATACGTTACCGACCCCGTATTCCCCCGGCGCCGGCAGCTTGAACTTGAGCCTTCGGGCGAACTTGCGGAACAGCTTGTGGGGCAGTGCAGTGAGGATGCCGGCGCCATCGCCGGTGTTCTTTTCGTAGCCGACGCCACCGCGGTGTTCCATGCAGCAGTTGATGTGCTCGGCTGCGCGCACGATCAGATTGCTCGGACGCCCCTTGATATCGCAGACAAAGCCGACACCGCAGCTGTCGTGTTCGAACGCGGGGTCGTATAGACCCGACGCGGACGGCAGCCCGAGGCCCAATTCGACCGACAGCTCGCTAGGTTGCCCGCTCTTCATGTCCTCTCCGAGTCCTTCGTTGTCATCGTTTTCGCGTACCACCGTCAGTTTCCGCACGGGTCGCGCCGCCCGAGCGGGGCATTCTCCACCCGAGTTCTAACTCGTCCCTGCGGTGTATTCGAGGCACGCCACCTCTCGCGTCCGCGGGTAAGGAAGCCTCCCGCACAGCGTCCGGCGATCAGTCCTCAATGAGGGGCATCCGGCGCGCGCACTCGATCCTCGCACAGCCAGAGCGGCCCGCGAATTTACCACCCGCAACCTCGTTGTCAACCGAGGGCCCGGCCGGCGAACATCTCAGAAAGGGAGCGGACGATCAAGCGGGCCCGATTCGGTACCAGTAGCGGTACCCGGTGGTGAAACCGAGCTGGTGATACAGCGCCACAGCCGGGCTGTTGTCGGTCATCACCTGCAGGTAAGCGTGCTTAGCGCCCGTTCTTGCGCCCCATGCCAGCAGGCCAAGGACCGTGGCTCGGGCATGACCTGTGCGCCTTGCCCCGGCGCAGGTCGCCACATCGAACAGCCCGACCAGCCCGAGATCTGCAACTGCCAGGCCGCAGCTCACCGGCAACGCATCCGTCGCCGATCGCCTGACCAGGAAGGCGTGATCGTTGTGAATGCCCTTCAAGAGCGCCGTGTGCAGGGGCTGGGTGGAGGTCGGGGTCAGGGTTATCCGGTTGTAGTGCTCGAGCCAAAGCGCACGCGGCAGCTCCTCGATGTCTGGGTCGAAGCTCGGTGGGACGGAATCGAGCAAGGGCTTCACCATGACCTCGGTGGGATCCACCACCGTGTAGCCGCGTGCCCCAAGATAGGCATCGATTCCCCGGTCGGTGTCGATGTCGGTGAGTCGGAATACCGTCTTCAGTCCCTCGCGCGCGAACCGGTTTTCGCATTCCCGAACTTTGGCGGCCAGGTCGAGGGTGCCCGGATATAGGGGCACCACGCAGTTGGCGCGTTTCGTGAATCCCCGGGTGAAGCGCAGTACCCAACCGTCCAGCAGTACCTGGTGCAGGGCTGGCCATGCATTGAGCGACGCTTCTTCAACGCGGCGCGGCGATGGGGCTGACGATGTCATGGCCGCAGCGTATTTGGCGTCGCAGTCCCTTGTCACTAACATCCGCGATAGTCATGCGGAGGATCCCTAAGCGGAAGGACACCGTGCGCGACACGTTCCCGATCATCGTACATACCTTGCTGTGGCGGCGCGGGGCACTGCTGTTGCTGCGCCGATCGGCTACTGGATACCTCGACGGCTACTTCGCGCTGCCGGGTGGTCACCTGCAACAAGGAGAAGGGATCATCGACTGCGCGATTCGTGAGTGCCGCGAAGAAGCTGGCGTCGATCTGCCGCGCGCCGGGGTGCGACCGCTGGCCGCGTTGCCGTACCGTGGCAAGGACGGCCAGGGCGTGAACTTCATCATGTCCTGCGACAACTTTGCAGGGCAGGCACGGCTCGCCGAGCCCGATCGGTTCGATCAGTTGTACTGGGCCGATCCAGCTGCACTGCCTGAACGCACGGTCCCTTACGTTGCGGACATCCTCAAACTGCAAGCGTCAGGCAACTGGTTCCTCGAATTCGATGGCTGATCAGTCGCAGCTCTCGCCGTTCTGGCTGGGGCGCTGATCACGCGACCGGCGCTTTGGGCCGCAGTGCCGCGCGCACTGTTCGTCGTGGTCGTTAACATGCGCGCGGTGTACGGCTCGGTCGCCACGGTTGGACATCGACCTGCACGACCGTGGCCCGCTTAGCGTACTTGCCAGGATCGGAGGCCGTATACGTCATTCCGCCGCTGGCCTGGACGGCGGCTGCGCTCATGGAAAACCAGATTTCGGCGCTCCTCGAGTAAGCGGCGGGCCGCTTGCCGCTGTTACAATCGCGAAAAAGTTGAAGGACTTTCGTTCATGAAGAAACCAGTTCGTGTCACGGTCACCGGCGCTGCGGGCCAGATCGGCTATGCACTCCTGTTCCGCATCGCATCGGGCGACATGCTGGGTAAAGACCAGCCCGTGATTCTGCAGTTGCTCGAGATCACACCGGCCCTGGGCGCGCTCAAGGGCGTCATCATGGAAGTCGAAGATTGTGCGTTCCCGCTGGTGCACGGGCTCATTCCCACCGACGACCCGAACGTCGCGTTCAAGGATGCCGAGTACGCGCTGCTGGTAGGTTCGCGCCCGCGCAGCAAGGGCATGGAGCGCAAGGATCTGATCGAAGCCAATGCGGCGATCTTCTCTGTGCAAGGCAAGGCGTTGAACGATCATGCGTCGCGCAATGTGCGCGTGCTGGTGGTCGGCAACCCCGCCAACACGAACTCACTCATCGCTCAGCGTAATGCGCCGGATTTGAATCCACGTCAGTTCACCGCGATGACGCGCCTGGACCACAATCGCGCCCAGGCCCAGTTGGCCCAGAAGACGGGCAAGCACACGACTGACGTCAAGGGCCTGTGCATCTGGGGAAACCACTCCGCGACCCAGTACCCCGACCTTCACGCGGCAACCGTCGCGGGCAAGGGCGCCCTCGACCTGGTCGATCAGGCCTGGTACGCGAATACTTTCATTCCGGCCGTGCAGCAGCGCGGCGCGGCCATCATCGAGGCACGCGGTGCGTCGAGCGCAGCGTCGGCCGCGAACGCCGCGATCGACCACATGCGCGACTGGGCACTCGGCACCGATGGCGAAACCGTCAGTATGGCGGTGTACAGCGATGGCAGTTATGGCGTCGACAAAGCGCTCATCTATTCCTTCCCGGTCACCTGCAAGAACGGCGATTGGCAGATTGTGCAGGGCCTCACCGTGAATGCGTTCAGCCGCGACAAGATGAAGGCGACGGAAACCGAACTCAAAGAAGAACGTGATGCGGTGGCACACCTGCTGCCGAAGGCGTGACCATGGTCTTGATTGCCTGCCACACGATGTTCTGATTGAGCACAGCATTGTGCCCGGCGCCGCTGATTTCGATCAGATCCGTGTCCGGGTGCGGTGACCGCGCGAGGCATTGCGATTCGGCAGGTGGAATTACGCGGTCGGCGAGCCCGACAACGAGCGTCATTCGTCGTGGCAGTCGTGGCGCGATTGCCTGCACGTCGAACGGGTGCGCAAGCAGGGCGCGGGTTGGCAGGAACGCCGGTGCGTGCAGCGCCGCGACGTTCTCGAAACTGCAATAGGGACTGACCAACACCATCCCCGAGACGCGCGCACCGAGGTTGGCCGCGGCCAGCGCCGCGACCCCGGCGCCGAGGCTTCTGCCCACCAGGTACACATCCTGCGCGTCGTCGGTGAAACGCCTGACCAGGCGCGTCGCATCGCTCACTAGATTCGATTGCGAAGGTTCGCCGTCGCTGTCGCCATAGCCACGATAGTCGATGAGATACGTGCGCGCAGGCAGCGCCGCGAAACGCGCGGCGTAGGCGGTCGCGGATTCCGCGTTGCCACCGAAGTAAAACACGGTCGGCACGGTGCGGTCCGGGTTGACGAGGAGTCCTCGCACGACGGCATCCCCAAGGTCGGCGGCAACCGCCTGGGTGCTGATCTCCGAAGGGCTGGGCGCGGCTGCCCGCCCGACGAAGATGAGTGAATCCTGACCAAAGTAGTAGGCTGCGCAGATCAGCAGATACGCAAGCAACCCGACGACGATCGATTTGCGGAGCAGAGCAGTCATGGCGACTGCGCGCTCGCCGGATGATCGATCGCAACGCGCTGCAGCGCGCCGTCACTCAAGCGGTACACGGCGTCACAGCTCGAAATCTCGTCCGGGCGATGGGTGACGCGAACGATTGTGAGCCCGAGGCCGCGCAGGTTGGCATTGACTGCGGCGCGGGTCGCATCGTCGAGGTTGGCCGTTGCTTCGTCGAGCAATAGCAGCCGCGGGTTCTTGTACAGCGCGCGCGCCAGCAGCAGCCGTTGTACCTGACCTGCGGAAAGCGCAATGCCCATGTCGCCCAGCGGTGTGTCGTAGCCCAGCGGCAGTGCCTCGATTTCAGATTGAATGCACGCGATTTCGCACACCCGAGCGATTCTGACATCGTCCGGCTGCAGATCGAACAGCGCAACGTTGTCGCGAATGGTCCCAGTGAACACGCTGTCACCCTGCAACACCACACCCACTGATGATTGCACTGCGGCTCGGCAGTTGGCGACGCTGCGAACGTGATCGAACAGAATCTCGCCGCTGTCCGGCTTGATGAGGCCGAGGAGGATCTTGAGAAATGTCGATTTGCCGGAGCCGGAAGCGCCGAGCACCGCCACGTCGGCGCCCGGCACGATATTGCAACTGGCGTCGCTCAATATCGGCGGCTGCCCCTTCCGGTAGCCGAAGCAGACGTTGCGGAGCGCGATGCCACCGCGCAGCGGCGCATGCACGAGCCCTTCAACCGACTGCGTCGAGTCAGGTGCTTCCAGGGCAATGTCGGCCAGTCGCTCCAGGTGCAGCCGCAGCATGCGGATCTCGACCATCTGCTCGATCAATGCGCTCGCGGCGCGAACAAAGTGACTCTTGTAGGCAATGAATGCGTACAGCATGCCGATCGTGAACTCGGATTCGATCACTGAGCGGGCGCCGAGATACACGACGAGGATGTTCTCGATGCCAGTGAGCAGACCGCGAGCGAGGTCCAGCCGAAGCCCGAACAATCCGAGGGTGCTGCCCGCGTCGACCGAGTCCGTGTGAAAGCGGCGCCAGAGATCTGACCGCGCCGACTCCATACCGTTTGCCTTCAGGCTGAGGATCGAGCGCAGCGACTCGATGAACACGGTCTGCTCCGCGGCGCTGCGCCGTATTCCATCGTTGGTCAGTACCTGCAGCCGCGGCAGTGTGCCGAGCTGCAACACGAGCGCGGCCAGCAGGAAGGCAAGGACCGTGAGGGTGAGTGTGGGTTGGTAGACGAACAGCAGCGCGAGCGTAGTGATTGCCAGGAGACCGTCGATTACAACCGCGGCGATCCCGGCAGTCAGCAACTTGAGTACCGGCGCGAGCGAACCGAAGCGCGCGTTGATGTCGCCGATGTCGCGATGCACGAAGAACAGCAGCGGCAACCGCAACAGGTGCGCGCATAGGTTGGCGGACAGCTGTTCGTTGAGACTTGCGCCCAGGCGCAGTGACAGCACCGAGCGCAAATGACCGACGGTGGTGCCGATCACGGAGAGTCCCGCGAACGCAATCCCGAGTACGGCGAGCAGATCGACGTCGCTGCGCACGAGCGCATCGTCCACGACGAGTTGCACGTACATGGGAGATACGAGCGCCACGCACTGCAGGGCGATAGACAGTGCAATGATTGCGATGAGCGGCCCTGCGACACCCGAAGATTGTGCCCATATGTCGGAAAGGCGTACTCGCGGCGGCGCGGCGGATTGCCAGCGATCGGCCCCCGGCGTGAGTTCCAGGGCGATCCCACCGAATAGAGCGTGCACCTCATGGTGACGATAGAAGCGCGCACCAGTGGCCGGGTCGTGCAGATGCCAGCCACGCGCAGTCACTTTTTTCAGCACCACGAAGTGCTGCGTGCCCCACAGCAGCACGCATGGCGTGCGCAGCTGATGGGCTTCTTCGGGTTCCAGTCGCAATGGCCGCGCGTGCAGTTGGATGTTGCGCGCGATGTCGATGAGCGCGCGCAGCGAGTTACCGACGGCCGCATAACCGATTTCCCGCCGCAGCTGAGTGATCGAACACGTGCGACCGTGCGCGTTGGCAATCATCGCGATACATGCGACGCCGCATTCGGTGCTGTTCGACTGCAGCAGCACCGGCAGCGTCATCGGCTGAATGGGCCGTGCCAGAGGCGCAGAAGAGGTTCGAGCAGCCAGCGCATCACGGCAACGCGCTTCAGGGATACTTCTGCACGCAGCGTCATTCCCGGGCGCAGATCGAGAGGTGCCCCGTCTCTGTCGACTGCGCCGCTGGTGACTTGCGCAATGACGCGAAAGGTCGGCTCCGTTGGCGGCTGTTCGACGTAGGCATCGCGCCGGTCCATGACGAACTCGGATACGGTCTCGATGGTTGCGGGAAATACCCCATATTCCTGAAACGGCAGCGCGTCGTATCGAATCGATACCGTCTGTCCGGTCTCGATCAGGCCCATCGCGCGTAGCGGTACCAGAAGCTCGGCCGCCAGTGGCGCGTCAAGCGGCGTCAGCACCGCAAGTTCCCGTCCCGCGAATACGTCGGCGGCGAGCCGTGCCGGCAGACTCGCGATGTGGCCGTCCATCGGTGCCACGACCACTTCGGCG
>JBGSQB010000100.1:0-11405 GCA_041738285.1 Pseudomonadales bacterium
CAATCGAGCATCTCGGCCGCAATCCGTTGCCGGCGTCCTTGCGCGTACTCATGTCCGATGCCACCGAACCGAGCGACTTCGACCTGCTCGCGACCCGCATCCGGGCGGGGCGCGATGTCGACGATGTGATCATCGAGCGGACCTGGATCGATCGGTTGAAGGCCATGACCGGGGTGGTGCGAAGGCTCGGCCTCATGCTCGCGGCACTATTCGCCCTCGGCGCGGTGCTGGTCACGGCGACTTCCGTGCGCCTGGCGATCGAAAGCCGCCTCGAGGAGCTGCGGGTCATGAAGCTGGTGGGTGCCACCGACGCCTACATTCGGCGACCGTTCCTGTACTTCGGACTGCTCTATGGCCTGGGCGGCGGGCTCGCCGCGGCGATGCTGATCAGTACGGTCCTGCTCATCGTCGAGCCGCCACTGACGGCGCTGGTAGGCAGCTACGGAACCGTGCTCGAAGTCGAAGGCTTCTCGGCGCTGTTCTTCCTCGGCCTGCTGGTGCTCGGGGGCGTGCTGGGGGTGTGTGGAGCGCTGGTCGCGGCCCGGCAGCGACTGAATCATCTCGAGGTGGTCTAGGCTGGATATCCCACCGATTCGCAACGCGGGCGCGGGTCTGCCCGGAAACGTGGCGCTCGGTTGGTGGGCTCGGCGCACCGCTTAAGTACGCTCTGCGGCCCGAGGTGTCACGCGCCTTGTCTTTTCGGCATCTCGACGCCCTCGCGCATCGGGGGATCCCCGTAAATGAGAGGCGGAACCCGACTCATGGTTAGCACTCTAAGACGCCGACTGCTAAACTGACGCCATTGTTACTGGAGGTATCACCTCATGACCAGCCAAGCAGGAGCTTTGCTTGCCTTGGGCAGCCTGGCGCCGGGCCGGGACCTCGACGCCTATATTCAGACCGTCAAGGCCATACCGATGCTTTCCGCCGATGAGGAGAAGGCGCTGGCGGAACGCTTCTATCACGACAACGACCTCGAAGCGGCGCGGCGCCTAGTGCTCTGCCACCTCCGCTTTGTCGTGCATCTCGCCCGTGGCTATTCGGGCTATGGGCTGCCCCAAGCCGACCTCATTCAGGAAGGCAACGTCGGCCTGATGAAGGCCGTGAAGCGCTTCAACCCCGAAGTCGGCGTGCGCCTCGTGTCGTTTGCCGTGCACTGGATCAAGGCCGAGATGCACGAGTACATTCTGCGCAACTGGCGCGTCGTGAAGGTCGCGACCACGAAGGCACAACGCAAACTGTTCTTCAATCTGCGCAGCGCCAAGAAGCGCCTCGGCTGGCTGTCGGCTGCTGAGGCCAAGGCGGTAGCGGCGGACCTGGGCGTGGCGCCCGAAGTCGTGACCCAAATGGAAGGGCGTCTCGCTGCGCACGACATGTCTTTCGACGGTTATGACGACGACGACGACGCTGCGGTGGCGCCGGCGCAGTTCCTCCAAGCGGAGGGTTCCGACCCGGCAGAACTGGTCGCGAGCGATGAGTGGTGGGACGATTCCACCGACCGACTGCATGCGGCGCTGGCAACCCTCGATGAACGCAGCCGCGACATCCTCGCGTGCCGCTGGCTGACCGACGACAAGATGACGCTTCATCAACTCGCGGATCGATACGGCGTGTCGGCGGAGCGAATTCGTCAGCTCGAGCAGAACGCATTGAAGAAGCTCAGGGTGGCGATGGAGTCGAGCGCGGACCTGATCGCCTGACAAACTCGTTGAGGCGCGGGTAGCGAACCTGGTGAGTCCTGCACAGTCATTTCTGGCCCTAGGCGCTGCATCGGCGGCGGTTGCGGTCATGCTCGGTGCGCTCGGCGCCCATGCTCTGAAAACGAAACTCGACCCCACCGCGCTGCACGCTTTCGAAACTGCCGTGACGTACCAGTTCTTCCACAGCATGGCGCTGTGCATCGTCGCCGTCTGGCTGCGCAGCGGCGGTGTATCGATCGCGGGTCAAGGGGCGGCGGTCTTCGCGGGCTATGCGTTCTGCGTCGGCATCGTGCTGTTCAGCGGCAGCCTGTATGTGCTGTCTCTCGGCGGTCCGCGCGGGTTCGGCCCGGTGACGCCGGTGGGTGGAATCGCATTCATCGCCGGCTGGATCGCGCTCGCTGTCGCAGCCCTCAGGGGGTGATTCCGGGACGGGTCTATATCCGCCGTCAGGGCCGGATGACGAAGGCCCAGGCCGCTGCACTGCGCGATCACTTTGCGCGCTATCAGGTTGTGCCCAACGGCCGATTCGACCCGTGTGATGCATTTGCCCGCAGCGGCCCGATTGCGCTCGAGATCGGCTTCGGCATGGGCCAAGGGCTACTCGAGTTCGCGCGCGCGCACCCGCAGTTCAACTGTATCGGGGCCGAAGTGTATCGACCGGGCATCGGCTCGCTGGTTGCGGCACTCGAGCGCGAAGGGGTCACCAACGTACGTATCTTCGAGGGCGACGCGCGCGCGCTGGTCGAGTCGATCGTGCCGGCATCACTCGCCCGCATCATGGTGTACTTCCCGGATCCTTGGCCGAAGAAGCGCCACCACAAGCGGCGATTGGTCGAGCCTCGATTCATCGAGTCACTCGCGACCATCCTCGCGCCCGACGGAGCGCTGCTGCTCGCAACCGATTGGAAGGACTACGCCCTGGAAATGCTGGCCATGCTCGATGCGCAACCCATGCTTGAGAACGTTGCGGGCGCCGGCGCCTTCTCTCCGCGACCCGAGGACCGGCCGCTCACGCGATTCGAAAGTCGGGGTATTGCGCTTGGCCATGGCGTGTGGGATCTGATCTACAGGAAGGCTGCGACGACCGAGTCGAGATAGCGACGCCCGAGATCCGTGACCGCGATCACGTCGCGCCGCATCAGTTCCAGTTCGATCTGCTGCTGCCAGGTGTGCGCGATCGAAGTCACAGAAAGTCCCGTGCGCGACTCGAAGATGCGGGCGTCGACCCCTTCGCTCAATCGCAGGGCATTCAGCATGAATTCCCCGGCACGGGCGGCGACCGCGACCTCGGCGCGCTGGCTGAGCATCGCCGCCGGGGTCTTCAGATACCGCTCGGGCGCCTTGGGCTTTTCGGTGCGCACGATGGATATCTCACCGTTCCCTCGTGCAAACGACAACTTGCCGTGGGCACCCGCGCCGATCCCGAGGTAGTCGCCGAAGGACCAGTAGTTCACGTTGTGCCGCGCTGGACGATTTTGGGTGAACGCAGAAATCTCGTAGCGCTTGAAGCCCGATGACTCGAGTAACTGCAGGCCCGCCGCTTCGATGTGCGCCAGTTCGTCCTCGTCGGGAAGCGGCGGCGGATTCGCGGCAAATGGCGTGCGCGGCTCGAGGGTGAGCTGATACCAGGAGATGTGTTCCACGTCGAGACCGATCGCGCGGCGCAAGTCCTCGAGCGCGCCCGTCTGCGTCTGCTTGGGCAGGCCGTGCATGAGATCGAGATTGATCCGCTCGATGCCTGCGGCGCGCGCCACGCGCACCGCGCGATCGATCTCATCAACCCGATGAATGCGGCCGAGACGAACTAAGCTCTGCGGATCAAAGGACTGAGCGCCGATCGACAGCCGATTCACGCCAGCGTGTGCATAGCCAGCGAAATGGTTCTCATCGATGGTGCCGGGGTTGGCCTCGAGCGTCACCTCGACGTTGGGATCGAGCTCGACCCGTTCGGCGATGCCGCGCATCACGCGCGCGATCGATGCGCCCGAAAAGAGGCTCGGAGTGCCACCACCGAAGAAAATCGACGAGACCCGTCGATCACGCACGAACGCCGAATCGATCTCGAGGTCAGCAAGCAGCTGCGCGACGTACTCTGTCTGTGGCACGTCGCCTTTGAGCGGATGGGAATTGAAGTCACAGTAAGGGCACTTGCGCACGCACCATGGGAAGTGCACGTACAGTGCGAGCGGGATGCCCGAATCGAGCGTGCTCACACCTTGAGGGCCGCGCGCATTTGCTCACGCAGTGCGACGCACGCTAGGCCTCGGTGGCTGACCCGATTCTTGTCGTCCTTGGAAAGCTGTGCAGCAGTCAGCTCGCAGTTCTCGGGAATGAACAACGGGTCGTAGCCGAAACCGGCGATGCCGCGGACAGCATGTCCGATGGCGCCGAACCACGCGCCGGTCGCGACAATCGGAGCGGGGTCCGTAGCGTTTCGCACGAACACCAGCGCGCAGTAGAAGTGAGCACCACGATCGTGCCGGTCACCGAGCGCCTCGAGCAGTTTGCGGTTGTTGGCCGCGTCGTCGCCGTGACGTCCGGCATAGCGCGCCGAATGCACGCCGGGTTCGCCTCCGAGGGCCGCCACTACGATGCCACTGTCGTCGGCGATTGCGGGCAGCTGCGCGAGGTGGGAAGCATGCCGTGCCTTGAGCAACGCGTTCTCGATGAATGTCGGGGCACTCTCTTCGGCGCTCGCAATACCAAGCTGCCCTTGGCCGACGAGCTCGATGCCAAGCGGCGTCAGCAGCGCACGCAACTCCGTCAGTTTGCCTGCGTTGTCGCTCGCAAGAACTACGGTGTCGAATCGACCCACATTCGCTCCTGAAACGACACCTTCGTGCTCGGACCGTCGGCAATCGCGACGTCGATCTCGAATCGCAGCACGTCCTGGTCGGTGAATCTGATCGGCGCGATGTAGTAGATGGCTTCGCCATCCTTGACGCGTGCGAAGTCGAGTTCGTTGATCTGGCCAATGAGGTTACGGACGTTTCCCTTTAGTTCTGCCTGCCGGGCGCGGCCATCGGGTCCAATCACTGACAGATTGACAATGGCGCGGTCTTTGGCTCGCGTAATCGAATGCCGGTGAGCGACCTCGGGAGCGAGAAACAGCGTATTCACCAGCACATAGTGCACTTCGTGACCGTCGACGGATACGAACTGTGCAGCCGATGCTGTCAGGCTCCAAAGCGTGGCGAGCAGCGTAAGTACCGGTCTCATGTGGCCCGTCCGAGGTGGTAGAAAGCGATGGTACCGAACAGATTGGGAAAACGGTTGATCAGTGGCCGGTTGCGATACTGCGTGTCGACGACAAAGCGCTGGTGAATGATCAGCTTCTTGTCCGTGCATAGCCGTTCGAAGTCGGCGAATGTGCACAGGTGGATATTCGGTGTGTCGTACCAGTGGTGTGGCAGGTGGCGCGCAATGGGCATGCGACCACGCGTAGCGAGGTACGCACGACACTGCCAATGACCGAAATTCGGAAAGGTGACGATGCACTCATGACCGATATTCAGCATCTCATCGATCAGCCGGTCTGGATGCCTCACCGCCTGCAGCGTCTCGGTCATGACCACGAGATCGAAGCTCGAGGCCGGAAATCTGCTCAACCCATCATCGAGGTTCTGCTCAATGACGTTCACGCCTTTGGTGACGCAGCTCGTGATCATGTCGGGGTCGATCTCGAGGCCATAGCCATTGACGCCCTTCTCGCGTGCGAGATGTGCGAGCAACTCGCCGTTGCCGCAACCCAGGTCGAGCACGCGCGCGCCGGGGCGTACGAGATCGGCGATGATGGTCAGATCAGGTCTCACATCGGGATTCCGATAGCGTTGGCGACGCGCCGCATGTAGCCGGAGAACACATCCAGATATCGCGGCACCGGCAGCAGAAATGCATCGTGGCCGTGGGGCGTGTCGATGACGGTGCTCACGACGCTCTTGCGCGCGGTAACCAGCGCATCGACGATCTCGCGCGAGCGTGCAGGAGAGAAGCGCCAGTCGGTGGTGAACGAGCATACCCAGAAGTCCGCGGTAGCGGCGGACAGCGCGGCCACTAAGTTGTCATTGAAGTCGGCGGCGGGGTCGAACTCATCGAGCGCGCGCGTCATCAGCAGATAGGTGTTGGCGTCGAACGTCTGGCTGAACGAGCGGCCCTGATGGTGCAGATAGCTCTCGATCTGAAACATCGTGTCCGGAGTCGGCGCATCGGGTAGTCGTGCCGTCGACTGCGTGCGCCGGCCGAACTTGTCGCGCATGCCATCGTCTGATTGATACGTCACGTGGCCGACCATTCGCGCGAGCATGAGTCCGCGCTCGGGATTGTCACCGGCCTCCAGGTAGCGGCCACCGTGAAAACTGAGGTCAGTGACGATTGCGTGCCGCGCGATCTCATTGAATGCAATGTTCTGCGCGGACAGACGCGGCGCCGCGGCGATCAGGAGTGCATGGGCGATGCGATCCGGATGGTCGATCGTCCACTGCAGCGCCTGCATGCCCCCCAGACTGCCGCCAACAACGGCGGCGAATCGCGCGATGCCGAGGCGATCAGCCAGTCGCGCTTGCGCGGCGACCCAGTCCGCGACCGTAACTGCCGGAAAGTCCGGACCATAGAGCCTGCCGGTGCGCGGATCCGTCGATCGCGGCCCTGTACTGCCGTGACAGCCGCCGATGTTGTTGAGGCTGACGACGAAAAAGTGATTTGTGTCGATCGCCTTGCCCGGACCGATGCACACGTCCCACCAGCCGGGTTTGCGATCCTCGCCAGCGTGGAATCCCGCCGCATGGTGGTGGCCAGACAGTGCGTGGCACACGAGGACCGCATTCGAGTGGGATGCGTTCAGCGCGCCGTAGGTCTCGTAGACCAGATCGAACTGCGGCAGGTCGCGTCCGCACTTCAGATTGAGAGGCTCATCGAACGTCGCGCGCTGCGGTACGACGATACCGACCGAGTTGCTGGGTAGGCTCTGCACGCGCGTCATCCAATCAACGTATTGAACACCGCGGGCAGCAGGTAGTCGCGAATCAGGATCAGCACCATGAACACGAGGATCGGGCTGAAGTCGAGGCCGCCCATGGCCGGCAGCAGGCGGCGGCCAGGTGCCAGGACCGGTTCGGTGATCTGGTGCAGCAGCAGCGCGGCGGGATGGTGAGTGCCTTGAGCGACGAAGCTCAGCACGATGACGATGATGAGCGCGAACCAGTAGATCGTCAGCAGCAGTCGCAGCATCTCGAACAGGCCGCGCAGCGCGATGTAGGGAATGCCGGGCAGAAACTGGGATTCGAGGCCCACGATCAGCGCGAAGCCGATCGACTTGGTCAGCCACGCGGCAAGCAGCGCGGCAATGTCGAAGTTGCGGAAGCCCGGAATCATCAGACGCAGCGGCCGCAGCAGTGGATCGGTGGCCTTCACTACGCCCTGGGAGATCGGGTTGTAAAAGTCGGCGCGACTCGCCTGCAGGATCATCCGTGCCAGAAACAGGAAACAGACGATGTCGAAGATCGTGTTGATCACGAAGGTCAAGGCACTGCTCATGGCCGAATCACTCCTTTGCCTTTGGGGCGGGCCCGCCGAACTCACTGGCGAGTTCGGCGCTGCGAATCGCCGCTTGTTCGATTGCAGCTCGAATCGTTCGATGTACGCCAGCGGCGTCGAGTACGGAGATGGCGCGCTCCGTCGTGCCGCCCGGCGATGTCACGTTCTTGCGCAGCTGTGACGGGGCGATTCCCGACTGGCGCGCCATGAGCGCCGCGCCATGGGCGGTCGCCAGGGTCAGCTGCAGCGCGACCTCCGGGGCGAGACCCTGCGCCTGACCCGCGGCGGTCATCGCTTCCATGAGGTAGAAAAAGTACGCGGGGCCGCTGCCGGATACGGCGGTTACCGCGTCGAGGTCCGACTCGACCTCGACCCAGAGCACTTCACCCGCGGCCCCCAGTACATCGGCGGCAAGAGCTCGGTGTCGCGGCTGAACGTGATCGTTGGCAAACATGGCGGTAATGCCCGCGCCGTACAGCGCCGGTGTATTCGGCATGCATCGCACGATGGCGAGCTCCGGCCTGCTCCAGGATGCAATCGATGCGCTGGTCACACCCGCTGCGATCGACACAATCAGCACCTCACTGGTCAGGTGCGCGGCAAGATTGGACACGACCACGGACATGACCTGGGGTTTGACGGCCAGGATCACCGCATCTGCATGGGCCACGGCCTTGGCGTTATCGGCGGTCGTGGCGACCCCCATCGCCTCTATCTTCTTCAGCTGATCCGCGGCCGGATCCGCGGCGATGATCTGTTCGGGCCGCGTGCCTGATCGCAGCAACCCGCCAATCAGACTGCTGGCCATGTTGCCGGCACCGATGAATGCGAGGCGTCGGGTCACGGTCGTTCACCGAAGATCGCAGTGCCCACTCGAATGAGCGTTGCGCCTTCCTCGATCGCCAACTCGAAATCTCCACTCATACCCATCGACAGCGTATCCCAACTGTTTCGTCCGATCGGACGATGCATCTCAAATAGTTGTGCCAGACGACGAAAGCTCGCGCGCTTGTCGCCTGCATCTTGTGTCTCGCGCGGTATCGCCATCAGCCCCCGCAGGGCGATGCGCGGAAGGCGGGCCACGTAGCCAACCAATTCTGACAGACCCTCCACGCTCACGCCCGCCTTCTGTGGTTCGTCATCGACGTTGACCTGCAAGAGCACGTTGAGCGGTGGGGCATCGGCATGGCGCTGCTGCGACAATCTGCGGGCGACCTTGTCGCGATCGACGGTATGCACCCAATCGAATGCGCTCGCGATGCCGTGCGTCTTGTTCGACTGTATTGCGCCGATGAAATGCCAGCGCACCGTTCGCTGCGCGAGTGCCGCAATCTTCGGCATGGCCTCGGCAAGATAGTTCTCGCCGATGTCTGCGACCCCTGCTTCGATCACCCCCTCGATCTCCCGCGCGGTACGGGTCTTGGACACGGCGATCAATCCGATCGTAGCGGGATCTCGACCTGCGGCCTGGGCCGCACGCGTCATGCGGGCGCGGACCTGTGCGACGCAACTACTGACAGAGTGCATGGTGAGAGTGCAAACACGGTCGCAGTTTGACTACACGGTGCATGTCGAGGCGCTGTGGGCCATGTGAAAGGTAGATCGGTGGTAATACTATACAAAGCCCCAGATGGACTGGGCCAAGCCGTACTGGCCGTGCAGAAAGGGACTGCTAATGGACATTACCGAACTCCTGGCATTCAGCGCCAAGCAGGGCGCATCCGACCTCCACCTCTCGGCGGGGCTGCCGCCGATGATTCGGGTGGATGGCGACGTGCGCAGAATCAACCTGCCACCGCTGGAGCACCGCGAAGTACACGCGCTGGTGTACGAGATCATGAACGACAAGCAGCGCAAGGACTACGAAGAGTTCTTCGAGACCGACTTTTCCTTCGAAGTGCCCGGCGTTGCGCGCTTTCGAGTCAATGCCTTCAATCAGAATCGCGGTGCCGGCGCCGTGTTCCGGACCATCCCATCGAAAGTGCTGACCATGGAAGACCTCGGCATGGGCCAGGTGTTCAAGGACATCTCGATGGCCCCGCGAGGCCTGGTGCTGGTCACCGGACCCACGGGTTCGGGTAAGAGTACGACACTTGCCGCCATGGTCGACTTCGTCAACGACAACAAATACCACCATATCCTCACCATCGAGGATCCGATCGAATTCGTTCATGAGAGCAAGAAGTGCCTCGTGAACCAGCGTGAGGTCCACCGTGACACGCACGGGTTTGGTGAAGCGCTACGGGTTGCCCTGCGCGAAGACCCGGACATCATTCTGGTGGGCGAGATGCGTGACCTCATCACCACGCGCCTCGCACTCACTGCGGCCGAGACGGGTCACCTCGTGTTCGCCACCCTGCACACCACATCCGCATCCAAGACGATCGATCGAATCATCGACCAGTTCCCCGGCGAAGAAAAAGAGATGGTCCGGTCGATGTTGTCCGAATCACTGCAGGCGGTGATCTCGCAGACGCTGCTCAAGCGTGTGAACGGTGGTCGGGTGGCTGCTCATGAAATCATGATCGGTACACCGGCAATCCGAAATCTGATTCGCGAGGGCAAGATCGCGCAGATGTACTCCGCCATTCAGACGAGCGCAGGCGTTGGCATGCAGACGCTCGATCAGTGTCTGCACGACCTCGTGCAGAAACGCGTAGTGAGCCGTGAAACAGCGCGGGAGCGGGCCAAGATGCCCGACAGCTTCTAACCAAAGGACAGCCCATGGAATTCGACAAACTGCTGAAACTGGTCGTCGAGAAGGGCGCATCGGACCTCTTCATCACCGCGGGCCGCCCGCCGACGATGAAGATCAACGGCAAGCTGTTCGCCGTGTCGAAGAACGCGCTTTCGCCGGAGCAATCCAGGGAGATCGTGCTTGGCGTCATGAACAAGGATCAGCAGGACGTCTTCAAGAAAGACCACGAGTGCAATTTCGCCATCAACACCCGCGGTCTGGGTCGGTTCCGCGTCAGTGCGTTCTATCAGCGCAACCTCATAGGAATGGTGCTACGACGCATCGAAGTGAACATTCCCAAGGTCGCCGAACTCGGCCTGCCGACGATTGTCGAGACCTTGTCGATGACCAAACGTGGCCTCATCATCTTCGTGGGCGCGACGGGAACCGGGAAGTCGACGTCGCTTGCGTCGATGATCGGGCACCGCAACGAGCACTCGACCGGCCACATCATCTCGATCGAAGATCCGATCGAGTACATCCACCAGCACAAGGGCTGCATCGTCACCCAGCGCGAAGTCGGCGTTGACACCGACAGCTTCGACATTGCACTCAAGAACACGCTGCGCCAGGCGCCCGATGTCATCATGATCGGCGAAGTCCGCACCCGGGAAACGATGGAGTATTCCGTGACGTTTGCCGAGACCGGCCACCTGTGTCTGTGTACGTTGCATGCGAACAACGCGAACCAGGCGCTCGATCGCATCATTCACTTCTTCCCGAGCGATCGTCACGATCAGATCTGGATGGATCTGTCCCTGAACCTCAAAGCGATCGTCGCTCAGCAGCTCATTCCGACCATCGACGGTCAGGGCCGACGCGTGGCGGTCGAGGTGCTCATCAACACGCCGCTCATGGCCGATCACATCCGCAAGGGCGAAGTGCATCTGCTCAAGGAGCTGATGACGAAGTCGACTCAGCAGGGCATGCAGACCTTCGATCAATCGCTGTACAAGTTGTACGCCGCCGGTGAGATCAGCTACGACGCGGCGCTCGCCCACGCCGACTCGGCCAACGATCTGCGTCTCATGATCAAGCTCGGCTCCGATGCCAAGGCCAACCCAATGGACGGGGTCAATCTCACCCTCGAAGAGAGCGAAGCCGCTTTCAGCTATCGGCGTTGAGGAACGTCTCGGCGATCAGACATGCCGCGACTGCGTGCCGGGCCCCGACGTCTGCGCTCATGCCGCGGGCTTCGAAGCTGGTCAATCGTTCGTCGATGAACTCGATCGGCAGGTCGTAACGAAGCGCCAGCGCGGCACCGAAGCTGCGGGCCTGCTGCGCCATGTCGCTCACCGTGCCGTCCATGTTGAGCGGCAGCCCCACCACGAGCCGCGACGGGCCCCACTGCTTCACCATCGCATCGACCGCGGTCCAGTCAGGCTGGCCGCGTTTCGCCGTGAGCGTGCCGACGGGGCTTGCGGTGCGGGTCACGC
>JBGSQB010000136.1:0-4648 GCA_041738285.1 Pseudomonadales bacterium
GCTGGGCGGTTCGACATCCGCTCGCAGGCACCGCGCCCGCGCCCATCACCTCGCCACCGTATCCGTTTCTGGCCGCCGAGGGTGACGGCCTCCACAAGATCTCGGTCGGTCCGGTTCACGCGGGAATTATCGAACCCGGTCACTTTCGCTTCTCGGTAAATGGCGAGACCGTGGTGCGATTGGAAGAGCGTCTCGGTTACGCGCACAAAGGTATCGAGTCATTGTGGGTAGACACCGATATTGCGCGCGCGGCGCGACTCGCGGCGCGAGTGTCGGGCGACAGCACGGTCGCAATGTCGGTTGCCTTCGCCCGCGCTGTCGAGGCGGCATTCGGTGTGGTCGCACCGGCAAATGCGCAATGGCAACGTGCGCTGATGGCCGAACTCGAGCGTATCGCGAATCATCTCGGCGATATCGGTGCAGTGTGCAACGACGCGTCGTTCAGCCTGATGCATGCACACTGCGGTGTGTTGCGTGAACACGTACTGCGCGCGTGTCAAGCGGCATTCGGACATCGATTGATGATGGATCGGGTCATTCCGGGCGGGGTAGCCACCGAGTTCGTTGGTCGCGGCGCTGGCGAAATCAGGCGAATCATCGATGAGATCAAGCTGCACTTTCCGCCGCTCATCGAACTGTATGACGAAACGCCATCACTACAGGATCGTACCGTAGGCACTGGGATTCTCAGCGCAACACTCGCAGCCCAGTACGCGGCAGGGGGCTACATAGGGCGCGCCTCCGGGCGTACCTTCGATGCGCGCCGCGCGTTCCCGCATGCGGCCTATGACGCTCTCGAGTTTGACGTGCCGACGCGCAACGGCGGCGACGTCAACGACCGCGTATGGATCCGTATTCTGGAGGTCAACGAGAGCGTGAAGATCATTGACCAGATTCTCGATCGGTTGCCCGGACTGTGCGATGAACCGCTCACCATGGATGTCGCCGCAGCGGGCAATGGATTCGTGCGTGAAGGGATGGCAGTGGTCGAGGGCTTCCGTGGCGACATTTTTGCCTGGGTTCGCATCGGTGAGAGCGGGCGCATCGACCGCTGTCATCTGCGCGATCCTTCCTGGTTTCAGTGGCCTCTGCTCGAAGCAGTGGTCGAAGGCAATATTGTTGCCGACTTTCCGCTCTGCAACAAATCTTTCAATTGCTCGTACTCCGGGCACGATGGATAGGTGAGGCGATGCGCAAACTGCTAGTCAAGAGCCTGATCAGTCGGCCGGTCACAGAACCGCCGCCGCGACTCGACGATGAGGAGATCGTGGCACTCGCGGCGCGCGTTGACGTTGCTGCGCGACGCCGATTGGGACGAAGCCTGTCGATCCGTGAGGTCGACGCGGGCTCGTGTAATGGATGCGAGCTCGAGATTCACGCACTGAACAACGCGATTTACGATGTGGAGAGATTCGGCTTCCGCTTCGTTGCGTCGCCGCGACACGCCGACGTGCTGCTCGTGACCGGACCGCTGACGCTGAACATGCGAGAAGCGCTGCAGCGCACGTATGCCGCGACGCCGGGACCAAAGTGGGTCATCGCCGTTGGCGATTGCGCCATCAATGGCGGTGTCTTCACCGGAAGCTATGCGGTAGAAAACGGTATTGCCGGCACGGTGCCGGTCGATCTGGCGATCGCGGGCTGCCCACCGGAGCCGCGGCAACTGTTGATCGGACTGCTGACGCTGCTCGAGTCATCGTCGCGCGAGGTACCGTCAGCCTCGCAATAGTCGAGTTGCGCTTCTGCGTTGTCGAGTGTCAGCGCTCTTCCGAGACCGATCTTTCGCTTGCCGATGCAGATGCGACCGCAGTGTGTGATACGCACCGATCGGTCGCGCAGTGGATATTCGGGTTCGTGCCAACGCGCAAAGGTATTGGCAGGCCGCTAGATGGCCCGAATTGCGATCGAACCGGATACCGTCGCACGTCGCCCGGAGGCGCTTCGGATTTCACGTAGTGTGCTTTGGCGGTGTTGATGCCACGTTGAGCCGTTCGGACGGATTGCGAAATCTGGCGCTGGTCCAGCGTGGAGGCGTGCGATGCAAGTGCAGCTCTGCGGGTACAACCCGGAAGTAGAACAGCGCGCCTACGTGGCTGGGCTGGAGAATCGCCCATTGCCCGGGTCGCCGGTCATTCGCGATCCGATCTTCGACGTGCAGCCATTCTTGGATCTGCGAGCCGGGCGCGTGATCGAGCGCGATCGACACTGGATCCTGCGTTGCGCCGACAAATTCGGAGGTGTCAGATGAAGGCTGCGTGGCGCTGGATCGGAGGATTCGGCGCAATGTTGTTGGCTGGAATGGCGATCAGCGCTGCAATCGACGACTCGGGCGGCCGTGCGTCGCTCGAACACCCCGCGACGCGCGCTGATGCGGTGGTGGCGCTGCCACCGAAACTGCGTGCCACACTGATTGCCGAGATGGTGGGGCTGAAGCAGGGGGTAGCCGATCTGGCCGGCTCATTGAGCACGGGTGAGTGGAGCAGCGCAGCGAAAACCGCCGGTGCGATTCGCGACAGTTACATTCTGCGGCAGGCACTCTCTGCGAGTGATCTGCGCGAACTCGAGAGCATCTTGCCGCCGGCGTTTGCCGAACTCGACGCGCAACTGCATGAACATGCGGATGCGCTCGCCGACGCAGCAGAGCAACACAATGCGGAGTTGACGGTCTTTTACTACGGCAAGCTCCTAGATGGCTGCCAGAGTTGTCACCGTCGCTACGCAATACACACGTTGCCCGGTTTCGCTGTGCCGGAGTTGAGCAATTCAGCACGACATACCCATGGAGGCACACTGGAACCATGAACAACGGGGCGAATCTGCAAAGGCTCACCAGGCGCCATGCGTGGGACCGCACCACACGTCTGTTTCACTGGGTCAATTTTGTCTGCGTGTTCGGCTTGATGATCCTGGGGCTATTGATCCTGAATGAGAAGAGTTTTGGCGTGAGCGCGGACGGCAAGATCCTCTTGAAGACCTTGCACGTCTACGTCGGCTACGCGTTTGCGCTCAATCTCGGATGGCGCTTGGTGTGGGCATTCATTGGGAACCCTCAGGCACGATGGCGGGCGATATTGCCGTTCGGCCCCAAGTTCCTTCCAGAACTCAGAGCGCACGTGTCGGGGATCTTCGGCGGCCCGATACGGCACCATCTTGGCCACAATCCACTCGGTCGGATGATGGTGTCGTTGCTATTGGTGCTGATGTTCATTCAGGCAATGACGGGCCTGGTGCTCGCTGGTACCGATCTCTACAAACCTCCCTTTGGTGGCACGATCGCCGAATGGATAACCGGCGGCGATGCCGAGAAAATTGCGATGCTCGAACCGGGTTCAACGGACAATGTGGATGCGGTGGCTTACGCGGAGATGCGCGCGTTGCGAAGTCCAATCGTCAACACCCACCTGTACATGTTCTACGTATTGTTAGGTGCTGTACTTCTGCATATCGCGGGCGTCATCGTAGCGGAGTTTCGCGAGAAGAGCAGTCTGACTTCCGCGATGATCACCGGTGACAAGGTGTTGCCGGACGAATCCGAAGATGCTTCGAGCGGCACGGAATTGAGATAGAACTTCAACGAACGCAGATTCAAGAGGAGTTCCTCATGAGCAAGAAAAACTGAGCGCGCTTCTGGAAGCTGAATGTGCAGGGGCGAACGTGCTTGCGATTCTTGCCGACGGTCCAGATCCTGTCGCCGTCCTTCGCCTACTGCTGCATCGAGTTCAGAGGGATGAAGGCGACAACGCAGCCGATGCCTTACCGGACGAACTACCGGCAACGGGACACCGCCCGCCTTCGCCAGGGGAGTCGACAACATGACTGAACCGGCCCCTCGTGGATTCTGGCTATCGGCCACTTCGCTGTTTGCCGTTGCATTCGGGCTACTGACCATTCGGGAAGGCGGCTCGGTCATCCTCGGCAACGATGCGGCGCGCGCCGCTGCAGGAAACTTCATTCCGTTCGTGCTCTGGTTCAATTTTATCGCTGGATTCGCCTATGTGATCGCAGGCGGCGGGCTGTGGATGCAACGGCGCTGGGCTGCATGGTTGGCGATTGGCATCGTCTCGGCAACCGCGCTCACTTTCGTGGGTTTGGGGGTGCATGTGTTCTCCGGGGGAGCCTTCGAGCAACGCACAGTGATTGCCATGACCCTGCGCACGCTCGTTTGGGTGGTGATCGCGGCGGTTGCGTGGAGGCAGCTGTTGCAGCGCAGGCCTAGTGGTGCAATCGCCAACGATCTGACAGGCTCGCGATGAACATCTACTGCCTACGAGATGTGGCTTTCGAAGAACGCCTTGGCCACAAACCGAAGGAGTAGGATCACGTGCCCCGTATTGTCTCGATGTCCATCGTTCTCGTCGTACTTTTTGCTGTTCTGGCCTTTAGCGTATGGACGGTGTTCTTCGAGTCTTCCGGTCTGCCGCCCGAGGGATTTGCCCGCGGCAATGGCCGCATCGAGGCGGACCTCATCGACATTTCGCCGCGTCTGGCCGGGCGGGTGGCGGAGATCAGGGTGCGAGAGGGCGATCGAGTACGGCCGCAGGATGTATTGGCGGTCATGGACACAACCGAGCTGAGCTCGCAGATCATGCGGGCCGAGGCAGCTGTGGCCAGCGCCGAAGCGGCGGTTGGGGTGGCGGCCGCACAGGTG
>JBGSQB010000151.1:0-23105 GCA_041738285.1 Pseudomonadales bacterium
GCGCGCTTTCGACACCGGCCAGCAGCGCAGCGCGGCCGCTGTCGATCGGTGCACCCGGGACCAGGCAATCGCATGCGCCGGCGCGAATCAGCGCATCGACGACGCGACGATTGACGCGCTTGGAGTCAACACGCAGGCAGAAGTCGGTCAGATCACAGTACGTTCCCTTGCGCCGTTCATTGCAGATCGCCTCGACCGCACCTTCGCCGACGCCCTTGACGGCCCCAAGTCCGTAGTGAATGCGATCGCCGACCACGGAGAATCTGAAATTGGAGACGTTCACGTTCGGTGGTTCGAGTTCGATGCCCATGCGACGCACCTCGTCCACGAGCGTCACGATTTTGTCGGTTTGATGCATGTCCGCAGACAGCACAGCCGCCATGAACTGAGCCGGGTAGTGCGCCTTCAGCCACGCGGTCTGATACGACACCAGTGCGTATGCCGCGGAGTGCGACTTGTTGAACCCATACCCGGCGAACTTCTCCATTAGGTCGAAGATCGAAGTCGCAGTCTTCTCGCTGACGCTCCGCTGCTGCGCGCCATCGACGAACTGTTGTCGTTGTTGGGCCATTTCCTCGGCCTTCTTCTTGCCCATTGCCCGGCGCAGCAGATCCGCCTGACCAAGTGAGAAGCCGGCCAACACCTGGGCAATCTGCATGACCTGCTCTTGGTAGAGGATCACGCCGTAAGACGGTCGCAGTGCCGGCTCCAGATCGGGGTGCGGATAGACAACACGCGCACGACCGTGCTTACGGTCGATGTAGTCGTCCACCATGCCTGATTGCAACGGTCCAGGCCGAAACAGCGCCACCAGAGCGATGATGTCCTCGAACCGGTCGGGGACCAGGCGCCGGATCAGATCTTTCATACCCCGGGACTCGAGCTGAAACACGGCGGTGGTGTCCGCGCGCGCGAGCAGCTCGAACGTTGCCGCGTCATTCAACTGCAGATCGGTGATCTGGATCTGCTCTGACTCGGGCAATGCGGCGTTGATCGCCTTGACCGACCAATCGATGATGGTGAGCGTTTTCAATCCAAGGAAGTCGAATTTGACGAGTCCCGCGCGCTCGACATCATCCTTGTCGAACTGCGTCACGAGGCTGTTGCTGGCCTCGTCGACGAACAGTGGCACAAAATCGGTCAACCGCGACGGCGCGATGACGACCCCGGCTGCATGACGTCCGACGTTGCGCACCAGACCTTCGAGCCGATACGCCATGTCCATGATCTCGCCCACTTCTTCATCGCCTTCGATGAACGCACGCAATTCTGCGGTTTCGGCAACGGCGCGCTTCAGCGTCATCCCGACTTCGAAGGGGATCAACTTCGACAGCTTGTCGGCAAGTCCATACGGCTTGCCCTGCACGCGAGCCACATCACGGACCACAGCCTTGGCGGCCATGGTGCCAAAGGTGATGATCTGACTGACGGCTTCGTGCCCGTAGCGCTCGGAGACATGCGCAATCACTGCGTCGCGCCCCTCCATGCAGAAGTCGACGTCGAAGTCCGGCATCGATACACGTTCGGGATTCAGCAATCGCTCGAACAAGAGGTCATACGTGATCGGATCGATGTCGGTGATGCCGAGTGCGTAGGCAACGAGCGAGCCCGCACCAGAGCCTCGACCTGGGCCTACGGGAATTCCGCGGTTCTTGGCCCATTGAATGAACTCCGTGACGATCAGGAAATACCCGGCAAATCCCATCTGATTGATGACGCCCAACTCGAACTCGAGTCGGGCGCGATAATCGTGCTGCTGCTGATCTGACAGCGGTTGATTGCGCCGCACCGATGCTGCCATGCGCCCGTTGAGCCCAGCGGTGGACTGCTCTGCAAGCATTGCCTCGAGCGTCGTGCCTTCGCGCGTTGGATAACGCGGCAGGAAGTACGAGCCAAGCTCCATTCGCACACTGCAACGCTGGGCGATCTGCAGCGTATTCTCGATCGCCTCCGGAATGTCGGCAAACAGCGCAGCCATGCTGGTTGCGTCCTTCAGATACTGCTGATCGCTGAACCGCCGCTGACGACGGGGATCATTGAGGGTTCGGCCTTCCTGGATACAGACGCGGGTCTCATGCGCCTCGAAGTCGTCGCGGTCGAGAAAGCAAACGTCGTTGGTCGCAACCACCGGCAACTGCAGCCGCGCGGCAATCGATGCTGCATGCACTACCCAAGCGTCTTCACCGGCGCGTCCGGTGCGACAGACTTCCAGGTAGTAGCGATCTTCGAACCGCTCTGCCCACCACTGCACAAGTACTGTCGCACGCGCCTCATCGCCACGCGCCAGCGCCCGAGCCACGTCGGAGTCGCGGCCACCGGATAGAACGATCAACCCCGCGCCGCGATCGACGACCTGTTGGGCATCGAGTACGCCTCTGTGCGCTGCATGCAAGTGCGCGTCGGAGACGAGCGCGATCAGATTGCGATATCCGGTGTCGTTCATTGCAAGCACGAGCAACCGGGTCTCGTCGCCGCCAATATCGTCACCTGATGACGCGGCAATCCGCAGGTCTGCACCGAGCAGCGGCTTCACTCCGTTGTCCTGACAGGCCTCGTAGAATTTCACCAACGCGAACAGGTTCGCCCGGTCGGTGAGCGCGATGGCACCCATGCCCATGGCCGCCGCGCGTGCGGCCAAGTCGTCGACACGAACGAGGCCATCGACGATCGAATACTCGGAGTGCACACGCAGGTGTACAAACGGCGCAATCATGGCGGATCGAACAGCGACAGGGCAGGTGCAGCCAACGTTTCCCGCAGCGGCGCGAAACTGCGTCGATGAATCGGCGTGGGTCCGAGCGCTTCCAGCGCCGCCAGATGGACGGCCGACGCATAGCCCTTGTGGCGTTCGAACCCATACTCGGGGTAGTGCGCCGCGTATTCGACCATCTCGCGGTCGCGCACCACTTTGGCCACGATCGACGCGGCACTGATCGCCTCGTGCAAGCCGTCGCCACCGATGATCGCGACCGCGGGAATCCCAAAGGGTGGCGTCACGTTGCCGTCGACGTACACCACATCGGGAACGATCGATAGCCCCGCCACAGCACGCTGCATGGCGAGCAGGGTCGCCGACAGAATGTTCATCTCGTCGATCTCGGCCGCCTCGGCACGACCAACTGAGACCGCGCGGGCACACGCATGAATTTCGACGAACAGTCGCTCGCGCTGGATGTGAGTCAGTTTCTTCGAGTCCTTCAGCCCTGCGATAGGCCGGTCAGGATCGAGAATTACTGCAGCGGTGACAACGGGACCGGCAAGCGGTCCGCGACCGACCTCATCGACGCCGGCGCAGACAGCAGATTCGCTCGGATGGTCGGGTAGCAGGTCCATTCAGTGCCCCGCGACCGACAACACGACGCGCGCAGCCCGCTCACTTGCGCCTCGCCGAAGGGTCGAGTGAATAGCGCGGAACTCGGCGCGCAGGAGACCGTCGCTGCGCGCCACCGTCAGCTGCGTGTCCAACGCTGCTGCGAGTCGAGGCGGGGTCGCCGCATCCTGCAGCAACTCGGGCACCAGTTCGCGCCCCGCAAGAATGTTGGGTAGAGCGACATATGGTGTGCGTAGTAGAGCCTTCACAATGCGGTAGCTTAACGCTGGCAGGCGATAGCTCACCACCATCGGTGTGCCAAGCAGCATGGCCTCGAGCGTGCCGGTACCCGATTTGATCAGCGCCACGTCTGCCGCGGCGATCACATCGCGGCTGCGACCCCGCAGCACTCGCACCTCCAGCGTCGAATCAACCGCGACCGCTCGGGCCTGCATCCAGGCTTCGTGGGAATCGTTGACGACGGCGACCAGCACCAGCAAGCCGGGGTACTTCCGTCGCAACTCGATGGCCGCGCGCAGGAACAGTTCGGCGTGCAGATCGAGTTCGGTGGTGCGACTGCCAGGCAGCAGCGCCAGCACCAGTTGGGTCGGATGAATCCCAAGCGCAGCGCGCGCCGGCATGCGGTGCTCTCTTGGTTCGATCGCATCGGCCAGCGGATGGCCGACGAACTCGGCCCGCACGCCATAACTTTCGTACAACGGTGGCTCGAACGGAAACAGCGTCATCACTGCATCGACTGCACGGTCTATTCGTCGCGTGCGACCCCGCCGCCAGGCATACACCGAAGGACTGACGTAGTGGACCGTGCGCACGCCGCGTCGCTTCAGCGACCGCTCGAGGATCAGGTTGAATACGTTGAAATCGACGCCGACGAAGACCGCGACATGCTCCGCCAGAAAACGTGCGCGCAGCATCCGGAACGCTCCTAGCAAGCGCGGCAATCGCCGAATCGGTTCCACGAACCCGTTGACGGCGAAGACGTCCATGCTGGTGATTGACTCCAGACCACGGACGATCATCTCGGCTCCGCCGACACCGATGAAACGCACGTCCGCGCCGTGCGCCTCCCGCAGCGCATCCATCAGGTGCGCTCCCAAGATGTCCCCGGACACTTCACCGGCCAATATGCCGATGAGCAGCGTCAACTGGCGGCACTCTCCGCACGGCCACGCACGATTCCCCAACGCGACTGCGACACGGAATCCACGAACAACTTCACTTCGGGAAATGCGTTGGCGGCATCGGCCAATTTCGCCAGCGCCTCCTGTACCGTGTTTCCACGTCGATACATGACACGGTACGCTTCGCGCAATGCGGCAACTGCCGGCGCGCCCACGCTGCGGCGTCGCATGCCCTCTTCGTTCAAACCGACCGCACCCGCTGGATGACCGCTCACGGTGACATACGCAGGCACGTCCTTGAGCACCAGACTCATGCCGGCAATATGGGTGTGAGCGCCAATGCTGCGGAACTGCGGAACCCCTGCGTAACCGCCGATGTTCGCCCAATCACCTACCGTGACGTGGCCTGACGCAGACGAATTGTTGGCCATGATGATGTGATCGCCGAGCAGGCAGTCGTGACCTACGTGGACGTAGGCCATGAGCAGATTGTGGTTGCCAATGACGGTCGTACCGGTCGCCTGTACGGTACCACGATGAATCGTGACGCCTTCGCGTATCACGTTGCTGTCACCGATCGAGAGCGTCGTCGGCTCACCCTGATAGGCAAACGCGGGCGTATCTTCACCTACGCTTGCGAACTGGAATATGCGGTTGTTGCGTCCAATGCGCGTCGGCCCTTTCACGACCACATGCGATGCGATGCGTGTGCCGTCACCAATCTCGACACCTGCCCCGATGATCGTCCACGGGCCGATTTCTACGTCGGCACCGATACAAGCAGTTGGGTCGATGGTCGCTCGCGGATCGATCACAGTGCCTTCTCAAAGCAGATGATCTCTCCAGAGCACGCAATCTCTTCATCGACGTGAGCAGTACACTTGAACTTCATCACGCGCTGCCGATCAGCGATGAGGGTTGCCTCCATGTCGAGTCGATCGCCGGGTAGTACGGGTCGCTTGTAGCGAACTTTGTCGACGCCGCCAAGATAGTAGGTGAAGCCGTCGGAGGGTTTGCGGTTCTTGGTCTTGAAGGCGAGGATGCCCGCCAATTGCGCCATCGCTTCCACCATCAACACACCGGGCATGACCGGATTGCCAGGGAAGTGGCCATTGAAGAACTGCTCGTTGATCGTGATGTTCTTGTAGCCGCGAATCAGCTGCCCCGGCTCGACCAGCGTGACGCGGTCGATGAGCAGAAACGGATACCTGTGCGGCAGATACTGTGAAATTTCGTCGTACGTCATCATGTGTGGTCACTCCCCGTTGCTGTGCATCCGGCGTCGCTCATGACTTGTCGTTCTGTCCCTGACCCGGCGCCAATATCCGCTCCAATGCCGCGACTCTACGCGCCAGCCGATCGAGCTCACCGAAACGCAGCGCATTGCGCTTCCACATGCGCGTCGGCCCGTGAAGGATCCCGCCGGAATAAACGCCCGGCGAGTCGATCGAAGCGCTGACGTGAGTCATGCCGCTGACCACGACCCGGTCCGCAATCACGATCGGCGCGGCGCCGCCGATCCCGACACCACCGGCCAGCACACAATGCCGGCCAATGGTCGTACTACCGACGATGCCTACGCAGCCACAGATGACCGTGTGGTCGCCGATTACGCAGTTGTGGCCGATCTGTACCTGATTGTCGATCTTCACGCCATCACCGATGCGCGTATCCCCGATTGCGCCTCGATCGATCGTCGTTGCGGCGCCAATGCGCACGTCATCGCCAAGCACGACACCGCCGATCTGACCAATGGCGACCAGCTGGCCGCGCTCATCGGGCACGTATCCAAAGCCCTCCCCGCCCAGCACCGACCCGCTGTGAATTCGACAGCGTGCACCCATGCGCACCCGCGCATATACGCTGACGTTGGCGTCGATGCGGCTGCCCGCACCAATTCGACAGTGCATACCGACGACACAATTGGGGCCGATCGAGACACCATCGCCAATGACCGCTCCCGCGCCGATCACCGCGTTCGCGCCAATGCGGACATCGGCGCCGACGCTCACGTCATCGGCGATGCTCGCGCTGGGATGGATGCCAGCAGATCCCACGTTCGAATCGACAAAAAGCGCAGTTGCGCGAGCAAACGCCAGGTACGGATTGTCGGTGATGAGGCTATGCGCAGGACAGTCAGCTGCGTCCTCGGCACGCAGGATCACCGCCGTCGCCAGCGTGCCGCGCAGGTACCTTCGATAGGCGCGTGATGACAGGTGGCTCAGTTCGCCCGGCCGAGCCGTCTCCAACGTGCCGAGGCCCGTCACCCTGGCGTCCGGGTCACCGTCGACCCGGGCGCCGATCCGTTCGGCTATGTCACCAATTGAGTATGTGACGCCGACCATGCCTTACTTCTTGAGGTTGAGCTTCTCCGTCACCACGGATGTGATGTCGTGCTTCGGGTCGACGTACAGCACGTTCTGGCGATGTACGATGACGTCGTACTTTTCCTGTGCGATCAGGTCTTTGAGAACTGCATCGAGCTTCGGTGCCATCTGACCCAGGATTTCCTGCTGCCGATCATTGACCGTCTTCTGCAGGCGATTGACCTGAAACTGATAGTCGATCTGCTTGTCTTCGATCTCCTTCTGCACTTTGCGCCGTTCGGCATCGCTCATCACTTCGCCGTCCTTGACGAGCCGCTCCTGCTGCTGAGTGATCGCCGAATTGAGCGCACGAATCGACTCCTGCTCGCTCTTCAACTCGTCTTCGAGGCGCTTGACCAGTTCCTGCGCTTCCTCCGTCTCTCCGATTGCACGCTGTACATTCAACACGGCGATGTTCAATTCCGCCCAGGCACTCCCCGCCGCCAGCGTCATTGCCACCAGCACGGCCAACTTATTGAACACAATACTTCTCCTTCACTTTAGTGAGTTCCCACCGGCGGGACCGCCGGTGGGTCATTTAGAACGTCCGCCCCAATTCGAATTGGAACGTCTCCTCCTGATCGTAGCGACCGACATTGAATGGCTGAGCAAGGCCAAACGTCATCGGTCCCATTCCCGTAATCCAAGTGACCGCCACACCCACCGAGTACCGCAGTAGATCGTAGTCGAAGTCGTCGCAGATCGTACTGACGTCGGGGCAATTGGTGTTGTAGACGTTGCCGACATCGAAGTACAACACGGGGCGCAGGGCGCTCATGTCCTTGACGAACGGCAACGGGAATATCAGTTCCGCCGATCCTTCAACCAGCAGATTGCCGCCAAACGGGTCGCCCTTGCGGTTGTTGGGATCGATCGGCGACGGCGTGGAACGCGGCCCTAGTGTGTTCTGCTTGAATCCCCGCACCGAGCCGAAACCGCCAGCGTAGAAATGCTCGTAGAACGGCAGCGTGTCGCTCGTACCATAGGCGTCGCCGTAGCCCACTTCGGAGCGCACGCGCAGGCTGAATCCTCTGCCGAGCGGGAAGTAGATCTGCCCTTGGTGAGTGAGTTTGTAGAAACTCAAGTCGCTGCCGGGAACCGCGACTTCGAGCGCGATGTTCTGCGAGCTGCCCGCGGTCGGGAACAAGCCCCGGTTGAGCGTCGAACTGGACCAGGACAGCGTGCCCTTGAAGTTGAGGAAGGTGTCGCCTTCGTCGTCCAGGAACTCCGTGATCTCCTGCGCCGGGTACACGCCCTCGGTGATGGACGTGTACTCGGCAGTCATACCGAAGCCGATGCGTCGCGTTTCGCCGATTGGAAATCCGAAGTTCACTCCAGCGCCATAGGCATCGGTCGAGTAGGTGGCGATGTTCTGTTCGTCGAAGTCGGTCTCGCGGTAGAACACGTTGTAGCCGCGGCTGATGCCGTCGAGCGTGAAGTAAGGGTTGAAGTAGTTGAGTGCGACGGCGCGCTGATACTCGCTCCAGCTGACCTGAAAGGACAGGCTGTTGCCGGTGCCGAGCACGTTGCTTTCCTGATAGCCCGCCCCGAGGATCAGTCCTGCTGTCTGCGCGTAGCCCAACGTTGCGCTGATGCTGCCCGATGGCTGCTCTTCAACGGCGAACTGCACGTCGATCTGATCTTCGGCGCCAGGCACTTCCGGCGTCTCGACGTTGACTTCCTTGAAGTAGCCGAGCCGTTCCAGGCGGATCTTCGATAGCTCGATCAATGCGGTGGACGCCCACCCACCTTCGAGCTGGCGCATCTCCCTTCGCAAGACCTCATCCTGGGTAACGGAGTTGCCGGAGAACTCGATGCGGCGCACGTAGGCGCGCTTGCCGGACTCCACGAAGAAGCGCACATCCACCTCACCATTGTCGTGCACTTCCGGAATACCCGACGCGCTCGCGAACGTGTAACCGGAATTGCCGAGCGCCGTCGTCAGCCTTTGCTCAGTCGCCGTGACCAGCGCGGCCGAGAAAACCTGACCCGGCGCGATCAGAAACAGCGACCGCAATGCGTCGGGCGACACTTCGTTCAGGTCGCCGACGAGATCGACGTTTCGCACCGTGTACTTGACGCCTTCGCTCACATTCAAGGTGAGGTAAACCTGGCGCTTGTCGGGTGTAATGCTGACCTGGGTGGATTCGATCTCGAATTCGACGTAGCCGCGATCCTTGTAGTAGGACTCGAGTTTCTCTAGATCTCCCGACAGCTTCTCCCGCGAGTACTTGTCGTCGTTCTTGAAGAAGGAAAACAGGCTCGGGTGTTTGAGCTCCAGCACTTCGAGCAACTCTTCCATGCTGAACGCCGAATTGCCAACGAGATTGATCTGACGGATACCGGAAGTCTTGCCTTCGACGATATCGATTCGGATCGCAACGCGGTTGCGCGGGAGATCCTCGACCTTCGTGTCGATCGTCGCGCCGTAGCGCCCTTGGGACACGTACTGGCGTTCCAGTTCGAGATCCACGCGTTCGAGCGTCGACTGCTTGAAGATCTCACCTTCCTTGAGGCCCTGCTTGCCGAGGCCATCGAGTAACGCATCCGACTTGATCGACTTGTTGCCATCGAGTTCGATCGAATCGATGGCCGGACGCTCGCTGACGGTGACGATGAGCACGTCGCCCTCGCGGCCCATGCGGATATCTCGAAAGTAGCCCGACTGATACATCAAGCGAATGAGTTGTCGGAGCGAGACTTCATCGACGACATCACCGACACTCACCGGCAGGAGATTGAACACCGTTCCGGCGGACACGCGCTGCAAACCCTGAATGCGAATGTCTGCCACGGTAAACGTATCCGCGACCGCATACCGCGGCGCCGCAAGCGCAAGCCCCATCAGTGCGACGGTCAACCATCGCAAGGTGAACCCCAAAGCCCTACTCCTTGATGACGCTCGTCAAAACAGACGCGCGATGTCGTTGTAAATGGCGAGCAGCATCATGCTGCCGACCAGCGCAAGCCCGATCTGGACCCCAAGGGCCTGCACGCGCTCCGGCACCGGTCGACGGAGGACGAGTTCAGCAGAACAGAACAGGATGTGGCCGCCATCGAGAATCGGTATCGGCAACAGATTCAGGACACCGAGGCTGATGCTGAGCAGCGCAAGAACAGCAAGGAATTTGCTCACCCCCGAGCGCGCGGAATCTCCGGCCACCTTTGCGATCGTGATGGGCCCAGACAGATTGCTCGTCGACACGAGCCCCATCACCATTTTCTTCAGCAAGTTCAGTGTCAGAACCGTCTTGTCATACGTTTCCGATGCGGCGCGCGGAAATGCGCCCACGATCGAGAACTGAATCTCGCGCACCAACGGCCCGACGCCGGCAAAACCTTGCGGCTCACCATCCGCTCCGGGCTGCGCACCGAGCGTCAGATAGACTGCCACTGGCGCGCCATCGCGCTCCACGTCGAGCAGCACACTCGCCCCCGGTCGCGCGCGCACGCGATCGACCCAGTCGGACCAGTCCGTCACCGCCTCACCATCGACCGCGACGACGCGGTCGAATTGCCTGAGTCCCGCCGCCGCCGCGGGACTGTCGGGCAGGATCTGACCCATGACCGCGGCCAGAGTCGGCTGCAGGCCCAGCGAACGCAACAGGTCGGGTTCGTTCTCACCTTGGTGCCAGCGATCGACGTGCAACATGCGTTCGCGCACCGACGTCTGCCCAGGGACGCGTTCAGTCACGACAATGTCGCCGCTGTCACCGAGCCTGGCTGCAAGTGCCATGGTCACGTGTTGCCACGCGGGCGTCGCGATGCCGTCGACGGCGACCATCTCCTCGCCGCCGCGCAGCCCCGCTTCATAGGCGGGCGTCGACTCTGCCACTGGGGCGAGCACCGGAACGAATTCGGTGCTTCCAGCCACGAACAACCACCAATACACACCAAAGGCCAGCAGGAAGTTGGCGAGCGGTCCGCCCAAGGCGATCGCGATGCGCCACTGTGGCGTCAAACGATTGAAGGCGCGATGGGCCAGTTCCGGGGGAACGTCGGCTTCACGTTCGTCCAGCATGCGCACATATCCCCCAAGCGGCAGGGCCGCAACCACCCACTGCGTGCCTCTGCGATCGACTCGGGACCACAGGGCCGGGCCGAAGCCAACCGAAAACCGGGTGACGACAACCCCGGAGGCCCGCGCCACCAGAAAGTGGCCCAACTCGTGAATGGTGACCAGAATGCCCAGGGTCACGATCAGCGCCAACACGTACTGCAGGAATTCCATGCGTCAGATTGCCAGGGTGACGTGTGAATTGGACTGGGGGGACATCGAATCGTTGCAAGAAAAAAGGCGCGCCATCATACCAGCTTGCGCCGCCGCATGGCGCCTCGCGGACGGCGTGAGGAACCGGCGGGTCAGCCGAATGTAACGATCAGGGCGAAGAACGGCAGCACCGCCAGCACGGAGTCGACGCGGTCGAGCACGCCGCCGTGACCCGGAAACATCGTACCCGAGTCCTTGACGCCGTTATGACGCTTGAGGGCGCTTTCGAACAGATCGCCGAATACCGAGATCGCGCCGAGGATGAGGATCCACATCAGCCATTGCGCCGCCCCCCAACCCAGCGCCGTGAGGGCTGGCACCACCGCTGCGAGCCCGCCGCAGGCAATCATCGCGAGCCCCAGACCGCCAACCACGCCTTCCCAGGTCTTGCCGGGACTGACCTCGCGCGCCAGCTTGCGCCGCCCAAAAGCGCGACCGGCGAAGTAGGCGCCGATATCGGCACCCCAGACCAGGACGAACAGCCACACCAGCAACCACGACCCGCCATCGACCGATCGAACGACCACCAGCGACATCCATGCCGCAACGATGACGACGTAACCAGACACCGCCATCGCCGAGTGCCGCATCCACGCGCGCGAATGGGGATAGCGCATCACCACGAGGAATCCTGCCAGCCACCAGATCGCGCCCACCATCACCGTCACGTCCCAATACGACGGCCAGTACCAGATCAGCGCGGCGATCGCAGCGCCGCCGGCGAGATAACCAGTGATGGCAAGGCCGGTTGTTGCGCCCACGAGGCGCCCCCACTCGAACAGGCCCAGACCGGCCAACACCGCGAACACGAGCGCGAACCACGGCAGCGGCAGCAGGAAGATCGCGGCAACCACCAGCGGGGCCGCAATCAAGGCACTGATGATGCGCAGCTTCAACATGGCGCAACGCTACCGCGCCGGGACGCACGGCGCGAGCGCTCGATCAGCGTCGTCCGAAACGTCGCTGGCGCCGCGCGTAACATTCGAATGCGGCTTGCAGATGCGAAGCGTCGAACTCCGGCCAGAACGCATCGGTGAAATACAGTTCGGTGTACGCAAGATCCCACAACAGGAAGTTGCTGATTCGATGGTCGCCGCCGGTGCGCACGCACAGATCCGGCGGCGGCAAGGTGCCAATGGAGAGGTACTGCGACAGCAACGTTTCATCGATCTGATCGACCGCCACCCGACCCTCCTTGGCATCGGTCAGCAGACGCCTGACGCCGTCGGCGATGTCCCAGCGACCGCCGTAGTTGGCCGCGATCGTCAGATGCAGACGGTCGTTATCGCGGGTCAGCTGTTCGGCCCGTCGCATCGACATCTGCAGTTCAGCGGCGAACCGGCTGCGATCGCCGATGACCCGCAGCCGGACACCGCGCGCGGCGAGCTCATCCACATTGTCTTCGAGGAAGCGGCGCATCAGCTCCAGCAACAGATCGACTTCGCGCTTCGGCCGCGCGAGGTTCTCGGTCGACAAAGCGAACAGGGTGAGGTACTCGACGCCGAGGTCTGCACACATCTCGGCGATTGGGCGGACATTCTTGGTGCCGGCGCGATGGCCAGCGGCGCCTGGCAAGTGCCGCGCTTTGGCCCACCGGTGATTACCATCCATGATGATGGCCAGGTGTCGCGGAACCGCGTTCGGTTCTGCCTGCGGAACTGGCGCCCGTAGCTCGGACATAGTGCTTCCGAAATCCGCTGTCAGTTTCGAGATCTTAGCGCTAAATCACTAATAAATCGGCTTCTTTTTCCGCCAAAGCGTGATCGATTTCCGCTATTCGTTTGTCTGTGAGCTTCTGCACGTCCTCTTCACCTCGGCGGCCATCGTCTTCGGAGATCTCCTTCTCCTTGACCAGATCGCGGATGTCGCTCACCGCCTCCCGGCGGACGTTGCGAATCGCAATGCGCGCCTGTTCGGCTTCGTGCTTGGCATGCTTCACCAGATCCCGACGATTCTCTTCGGTGAGCGGCGGCAATGGTATGCGGATTTTGTCAGCGGATGTCGCGGGCGTAATCCCCAGATCGCTCTTCAAGATCGCCTTCTCGATGTCCGACACCAGCTTCTTTTCCCACGGCGAGATCACCAGAGTGCGTGCATCCTCCACACTCACGCTGGCCACCTGATTGAGAGGCGTGTCGTTGCCGTAATACGACACCATGATGCCGTCCAGCAGCGTCACGTTCGCCCGTCCAGTGCGTATACGGCCGAACGCGTGGGCCAACGCGTCCAAGGTCTTGCCCATTCGGGCATTTGCTTCGTTCTTGATGTCGTTGATCACGCGTGCGCCTCGATTCGTGTGCCAAGCAGTTCGCCGGTCGCGATGCGTTTCACCGCACCCACGGTCGCCATGTCGAAGACTACGATCGGCAGGTTGTTGTCGCGACACAGACAGATCGCGGTGAGATCCATCACCCGCAAGTTCCGTCTGATCACGTCATCGTAACTCAGCTTGTCGAAGCGCCGTGCACTCGGGTCCCGAGCAGGGTCAGCCGAATAGACGCCGTCCACCTTGGTCGCTTTCAAGACCACCTGGGCGCCGATTTCAACCGCTCGCAGGCAGGCCGCGGAGTCGGTGGTGAAGAACGGGTTTCCGGTCCCACCCGCGAGCAGCACCACCTCACCCGCGTCGAGCAGCGCTGCAGCGCGCCGCGCCGAGAAACCCTCGGCTATCCCGGTCAGCGCCAGCGCCGATAACAGCGTCGCCGGTATTCCGAGTGCGGTGAGGACGTCGCGAAACGCGAGCGCGTTCATGACCGTTGCCAGCATGCCCATGTGATCGCCGGTTACCCGATCGACCAGGCCCATACGCGCAATTTGCTCGCCACGAAACAGATTACCGCCACCGAGCACGATGGCGACTTGAATGCCGCTGCTGCGCGCGTCGTCGACTTCCGCAGCCAGACGTCGCAATACAGTCTCGTCCAGCCCGAACTCCGCCTCCCCCGCCAGGGCCTCACCGCTGAGCTTCAAGAGGATTCGGCGCGCGGGCTCGGCCATCGACGTCAGCTCTTGGGCTTGTTCAACGCGGCAACTTCGGCGGCAAAGTCAGCCTCGCCCTTGTCGATCCCTTCGCCAACCTCGAATCGCACAAAACCCGTGCAGGTCGCCTTCTGGTCCGCCAGGAGCTTGGAAACTTTGACATTGGCGTCCTTGACGAACGCCTGATCGACGAGGCTCACCTCAGCCAAGAATTTGCGTACCCGACCGTCGACCATCTTGGCGACGATGTCCGCGGGCTTGCCGCTGTCGGCAGCCTGGGCGGTATAAATCTCGCGCTCTTTCTCGACCACGGCCGCCGGGATGTCGGATGAGGACACGACCATTGGGTTGATCGCCACGACGTGCATGGCGAGGTCGCGACCGAGTTCGACGGAACCGCCTTTCAGTGCCACCAGCGACGCCTTCTTCTTGTCCGCGTGCAGGTAGTTCGCGATCAGGTCGCCTTGCAAGAGCCCGATTCGGCGCACCGAGATGTTCTCGCCGATTTCCTGCACGAGCGTTTGCCGCTCCTGTTCGAGTCCGCCAGCGAGGAGCACGGCCACATCGTCCTGGCGCTGTTTGAACGCGCGATCGAGTACACGGTCGACGAAGGCGATGAACTTGTCGTTGCGCGCGGCAAAGTCGGTCTCGATGTTCACTTCCACCATCGCGGCGTAGCGGCCATCGTCGGCAACACGCAAGGCTAGCAGCCCATCGGCGGCGGTACGACCGGCCTTCTTGGCGGCCTTGAGGGCACTGCTCTTGCGCAGATCCTCGATGGCCCGCTCCATGTCGCCATCGGCCTCCGAGAGCGCCTTCTTGCAATCCATCATGCCAAGACCGGTACGCTCGCGCAGTTCCTTGACCATTGCTGCAGTAACGGCAGCCATCTTATGCGCTCTCCTGGCCCGCGCGCTCGACGTGCGCGTCGACTTCGGCGTCCACTTCGACGAATTCATCGATCCGGACGTCGCCACCGGCGCGCGCCTGACCTTCTGCGATCGCGTCTGCCGCCGCCGTGACATACAGTCGAATGGCACGGATCGCGTCGTCGTTGCCTGGAATGACGAAATCGACGCCCTGCGGGTCGCTGTTGGTGTCGACGATCCCCACCACTGGGATGCCGAGCTTGTTGGCCTCGCTCACCGCGATGTGTTCGTGCATGACGTCGACGACGAACAGCGCATCAGGCAAACCACCCATGTGCTTGATACCACCCAGACTCTTTTCGAGCTTCTCCATGAGGCGGGTCTTGGTCAGGGCCTCCTTCTTGGTCAGCTTTTCGAAGGTACCGTCCTGAGACTGGGTTTCGAGCTCCTGCAAGCGGCGGATGGATTGTCGAATCGTCTTGTAGTTGGTCAACATGCCGCCGAGCCAGCGCTGGTCGACATAAGGCATGCCAACACGCGCCGCCTGCTCGGCGATCACTTTCGCCGCGGCTCGCTTGGTGCCGACGAACAGCACCTTGTTGCGTCGTGCCGACACGCTGCGCAGGTATGCCAGCGCCTCGTTGAAAGCTGGCACAGTGTGCTCGAGATTGATGATGTGAATCTTGTTGCGGGCACCGAACACGTACGGTGCCATCTTGGGATTCCAGAAGCGGGTCTGGTGACCGAAATGCACGCCAGCGGCGAGCATGTCACGCATGGTGATATTCGACATTACGTTCTCCGGGTTGAGCCTCCACGCATCCTCGTCTGATTTCAGACCGCCCCCGAACCGACTTACACCGGCACCCGCGGGGACCTGACGATACGTGTGAGAATTTCAGGTTGATGAATTCGCGAAACGGGCCACAATGACCCCATCGCGTTGCCTCTCGGCGGCGCGCTTTATACCATAGTTCGATTTTCGCGCCTACCCAGCGTCCTGTCTTACGCCCCTGGGCACAAACTTCCGGGCGGGCACGCGACCGCGCAAACAACCGAGCACGCAGGCCCCTACGCTGCGCGCCGAACCGACGGGGCTCTCGATGACGATAAAACTGCGAACCGGCGCCGACGTGGAGCGCCTGCGCGTGGCTGGCCGCCTCGCCGCGAGCGTGCTCGAGATGGTCGGCCCCAAGGTGGTCGCCGGCGTGACGACGGAGGAACTGAACACCATCTGTCACGACTACATCGTCAGCGACCTTGCTTGCGTGCCTGCGCCGCTCAATTACACCAATGGCCCCGGTCAACCGCCGTTCCCGAAGTCCATCTGCACCTCGGTCAACCAGGTCGTGTGCCACGGCATCCCGTCGCCGGCCAAGCGTTTGAAGCGAGGCGACATCGTCAACATCTATGTCACGGTGATCAAGGACGGCTTCTACGGCGACACCAGCAAGATGTTCTACGTCGGCGAACCCAGCGTGCTGGCCAAGCGCCTGGTCGACGTGACCCAGGAATGCCTGTATCGGGGCATTCGCGCAGTTCGCCCCGGCGCGCATCTGGGTGACATCGGCCACGCCATTCAGTCCTACGCTGAAGCCCAGCACTTCTCGGTCGTGCGGGAGTTCTGCGGCCACGGCATTGGCGATGTATTCCACGACGAGCCGCAGGTGCTCCACTACGGACGACCCGGTACGGGCATCGAACTGAAGGAAGGCATGACGTTCACGATCGAGCCGATGATCAATGCGGGCGGTCGGCACGTGAAGATGCTGGCCGACCAGTGGACGGTGGTCACCAAGGACCACAAGCTCTCAGCGCAGTGGGAACATACGATCCTCGTCACCGGCGATGGCGCGGAGGTATTGACGCTGCGCGCGGAAGAAGCCTTCCCGTGACCGATGCTCAAGAGCACCTGTCGGCGCGCCTCGGTGCGATCCGGAATCACATCGAGACTGCCGATGCGCGACTGAGCGAGCAATTCTGGGCCGGCGTCGACATCGACCAGCTCATCAGCGAGCGATCTCATGTCATCGACTCGGCAATAACCCAATTGTGGTCCGACGTCGACTTCGGCGCCGATGCATCCAAGCACCTCGCCCTGTTTGCGGTCGGTGGATATGGCCGCGGGGAGTTGCATCCCAATTCCGACATCGACCTGCTGATTCTCACCGACGGCCGAGCCAGCGACTATCAGCAGGGCATCGAGCAGTTCGTGCAATCGCTGTGGGACTTGAAACTCGACATCGGCCACAGCGTGCGCACTGTCGACCAGTGTCGGGCACAAGCCGAGTCGGACATCTCGACCGCGACCGCGCTGCTCGAGCGCAGGCCCCTGTGCGGGCAGATCACGCTCGACCGCCAGGTTGGCGCGCTGTTCGCAAATGATGATATATGGCCGAGCGCCAAGTTCTATCGCGCAAAGGCCGACGAGCAGCGCAAGCGTCACGCGCGTTTCGAAGACGTGGAATATGACCTCGAACCGAACATCAAGGGCGCACCGGGCGGACTGCGCGACATACAGACCGTCGGCTGGATCATTCGCCGACACTTCGGCAGTACCACGTTCAAGGATCTCGCGCTGCGGGGCTTTCTCACTCCGCAAGAGACCGAGGCACTCGATGCCGGTCGTCGTTTCCTGTGGCGAGTGCGCTACGGGCTCCATCTGCTCGCCGGACGCAAAGAGGACCGGCTGCTGTTCGACTACCAACGCACGCTCGCGGAGCGCTTCGGATACCAGGACAACGATGCCCAGCTGGCTGTCGAACAGTTCATGCATGACTACTACCAGCATGTCCTGAGCCTGCGCGAAGTCAACGATGTGCTGCTACAACACTTCGACGAAGCCATCCTCCGCGCGCACTACGCACCGGAGATCGAGCCAATCAACGAGCGTTTCCAGATTCGCGATCACTACATGGAGACGTGCAGTCCCCGGGTATTTCGCGAGCAACCGAGCGCGCTCATGGAAATGTTCGTCATCATGGCCAACCGACGCGACATCGCCGGCGTGCGCGCAACCACGATCCGGCTGGTTCGTGACTCACTAGACCTCGTCGATGAAGCATTCCGCCACGACCCGACCGTCACTGACCTCTTCATCGCGTTGTTGAAGGCGCCATACACACTCGTTTCCCAGCTCACGCGGATGCGCAGGTACGGCATTCTCGGACGTTACATTCCGGAATTCGGGCAGATCATCGGCCAGATGCAGCACGACCTGTTTCATATCTACACCGTCGATGCCCACACCATGATGGTGATTCGCAACATGCGACGGCTGCACTACCGATCCAGTCAGATCAAGTTCCCGATCGCCAGCGAGTGCGTGAAGAACCTCTCGAAGATCGAGCTGCTGTACATAGCAGGGCTGTTTCATGACATCGGCAAGGGGCGCGGCGGTGATCACTCGGAACTCGGGGCGACGGACGTGGTGGCGTTCTGCGAGCGCCATCGACTCAGCAACGACGATACCGCGCTGGTGGAGTGGCTCGTACGCGTCCACCTCATGATGTCGAGCACCGCCCAACGCAAGGACATCAACGATCCAATCGTGATCAACCAGTTCGCAGCGGAGGTTGCAACACTCGAGCGCCTCGACTATCTGTACGCATTGACGGTGGCCGACATCAACGCGACCAATCCCACACTGTGGAACAGCTGGCGCGCGACATTGATGCGCCAGCTCTACACCGCCACTCGTGGTGCCCTCGAACGCGGCTTGGACACACCGCTTGGTCGCGAGCAGGTGATCGACGACACGATCAGAGCGGCGCTCGAGCTGCTTGCGTCGCGCGGGATCGACGAGGCGCGCGCGCGGACGCTCTGGGACAATCCCGATCAGGAGTTCTTCCTTCAACACACGGCAGAGCAGATTGCGGCAGTGACCGAGGCGATCAATGGACACGACCTCAACAAGGGACCGCTCGTGATCGTGCGTGACGCGCTTGCCGATGATGCAACCGAAGGCGCAACCGAGATCTTCCTCTTCACGCGCGACCAGCCACACCTGTTCGCTGCGAGTCTGACCGCGATCGATCAGTTGGGGCTATCGATTCATGACGCGCGCATCCACACCTCACAGAACGGCAACTGTTTCAACACCTACATCGTGCTCGACGACAACAATCAGCCGGTGGCGAGCGAACATCATCGCCAGGCGATCGCTCAGACGCTGCGCAGGCAGCTGGCCGACCCTCCGCGCCGACCGGAACTGGTGCGCCGACGCGTCCCGAGGCGCCTCAAGCACTTCCAATGGCCAACCGATGCGCGCCTGTCGAACGAACCCGGCTCACCGTATACGACACTGCGCGTGTTCGCGACCGATCGGCCAGGCCTTCTAGCGCGCCTCGGTGTGGTATTCGTTGAACTCGGCATCGACGTGCACAACGCGAAGATCGCAACCCTCGGTGAACGCGTCGAAGATGTCTTTCACATCACTGACACAAAGCGACGGCGCATCACCGATCCGGACCAGATCGAGGCGATCGCCCACGCGGTGCGAGAACGCCTCGACAAAGACGTGCACGAGGGTGACCGCACATGAATCCGCAGCTCGCCAGTCTTCATCAATATCCATTCGAGCGCCTGAACGCACTCAAAGCCGGCGTACGCAGCCGGTCGAGTGCTTCCCATATCGCGTTGTCGATCGGCGAACCAAAACACGCGGCGCCGGCGTTCGTAGTCGATGCATTGCGCAATGAATCGAGCCTGCGCGCCGGACTGGGCGCGTATCCGCCGACACGCGGGGGCGATGCGCTGCGCCAGGCGATCGGTGAGTGGGCACAGCGCCGTTTTCAACTGCCGCGCGCGCTCGATCCGATGACAGAGGTGTTGCCGGTGGCGGGCACCCGCGAAGCGCTGTTCTCCTTCGGCCAGGCGATGCTGACCGGCGATCCACACGGCCTGTGTGCGATGCCCAATCCCTTCTATCAGATTTACGAAGGTGCCGCGCTGCTGCGCGGCGCCACACCGTACTATCTGCCGTGTCCGGAGCGGCTGGGGTTTCAGCCCGACTTCGACGCGGTACCCGAGTCCGTCTGGCAGCGCTGCGAGTTGGTATATCTGTGCACGCCCGGTAATCCGAGCGGCGCGAGCCTGACGCTGGATCAATTCGAGCGCGTCATCACGCTCGCCGACCGACACGACTTCATCATCGCAAGCGATGAGTGCTACTCCGAGATCTTCCTCACCGAGAGCCAGCCGCCGATCGGACTGCTGCAGGCCTGCGCCCGACTGGGGCGAACGGACTTTCGTCGTTGCGTGGTGTTTCACTCCCTGTCGAAGCGATCGAGCCTGCCGGGGCTTCGATCCGGTTTCGTTGCGGGTGATGCACAGGTGCTCGAGCACTATCTCCTGTATCGCACCTACCACGGCTGCGCCCTACCGGCCCATGTTCAGGACGCCAGCCGCCTCGCCTGGTCCGACGAGCGTCACGTGGTGGACAATCGCGACCTGTACCGCGCCAAGTTTGCGGCAGTGACGCCGATCATCGGCGCTGCCCTCGGCTGCGGTATCCCCGATGGCGGCTTCTACTTCTGGGCGAAGACACCGATCGATGGCGAGTCATTTGCGCGCGAACTGTTCGCGGCCGAAAACGTCACCGTGCTGCCAGGACGCTATCTCGCGAGGCCCGTCGACGGCAGCGACCCCGGCCGCGACCGCGTGCGCATGGCATGGGTCGCGCCACTCGAGGAGTGCATCGAGGCGGCCGACCGCATCGCGAGATTTCTCGCGCGCGGCTAGACGGACAAGTGGGAGCGGGCTTGCCCGCGAATGAAACCCAATGGCGATTTCACGGGCAAGTCCGCTCCCACCACCGAGTTGGGCACGGCTGTCGTGTCGAGCTATTGATGGTAGCGTACGGCTCCCTGCATCTGACCAACCGCTACCATGACTGACCTCTTCGCATTTGGGCTTGGCATCGCCACCCGCAACGCACGCGGCGAAACCCTCGAAGTCTACTATCCTGCGCCGCTCGCCAAGCCAGAAGGTGCTGTACGTGACCTGATCGAGAAGCACGTGCCCGAGCGCTCGGCAACGTTGCCCGCAGAATTCGCAGCGAAGCTCGCTGAACTGCTGCCGCCGGGCGGGGCCGCATCCGCTGCGCACCGGACGCTTGCCGAGGCCGGCGCCAAACTCGACGCAGTCGCGCTGCGCACGGACGATGCAATTGCTTCGACCGCCGAGGCCTATCTCAAACTGCATCTGCTGTCGCATCGGCTGGCGTTACCGAACTCGATGAACCTCGAAGGCATCTTCGCCAAGCTCCCAAACGTCGTCTGGACGAGCGTCGGCCCGATCGATGTCGCCGAGTTCACGGCGCGCCAGATCGAAGCGCGAGGTGCCGGGACACCGATCGTCGTGCATGGCGTCGACAAGTTCCCGCGCATGACCGACTACGTGATTCCTTCGGGTGTGCGCATTGCCGACGGCTCCCGTGTGCGGCTTGGTGCCTATCTTGGCGAAGGTACAACGGTGATGCACGAAGGGTTCATCAACTTCAACGCCGGCGCGATCGGACCGAACATGATCGAAGGCCGCATCAGTCAGGGTGTGGTGGTACAGCCGCACTCCGACCTCGGCGGCAGTTCCAGCACGATGGGAACCCTATCCGGTGGCGGCAACATCACCATCACGATCGGCCGCAACTGTCTGATCGGCGCCAACGCCGGCACCGGAATTCCGCTCGGCGACCGCTGCACCATCGAAGCAGGTCTATATGTCACGGCGGGTACGCGTGTCGACGTGCTCGACGAGAACGGCACCCTGGTACGCACCGTCAAGGCACGCGAATTGGCCGGTCAGTCCGACATGCTGTTCCTGCGCAACAGCACGACCTCCCGTGTGGAGTGCCGAACCAACCGCGCCGCCATCGAACTGAACACGCAGTTGCATGCCCACAACTGATCCCGATTTCAGCGCGTACGGTCTCACGCGAGCACTCATCCGGCGACAATCGGTGACGCCGGACGACGCGGGTTGCCAGGACCTGTTGGCGCAGCGGCTCGGCGCGCTCGGCTTTCGCATCGAGCGCCTCCGTTTCGGCGGCGTCGACAATCTGTGGGCGCGGCTCGGATCCGACGCCCCGCTGTTCGTCTTCGCCGGTCACACCGACGTCGTTCCGACCGGGCCAATTGCCGACTGGCGTTTCGATCCTTTCGAGCCCGTCACGCACAACGGCATGTTGTACGGGCGCGGCGCCGCAGATATGAAGAGCGGCCTGGCTGCCATGATCATCGCGACCGAGCGCTATCTCGCGGCTACGCCATCCCCCGCCGGCTCCATCGCCTTCCTGATCACGAGCGACGAAGAAGGTGTCGCGACCGACGGCACCGCCGCGGTCGTGCGTCACCTGCAGGCGCGCGGCGAACAGATCGACATGTGCGTCGTGGGTGAGCCGTCATCGACGCGCTCGGTGGGCGACACAGTGCGGGTCGGACGCCGCGGGTCACTCAACGGCGTGCTGCAGATCCGCGGTGTGCAGGGGCACGTGGCCTACCCCGATCTCGCCCGCAATCCAGTGCATCTCGCGATGCCGGCCTTGGCCGAGCTCAGCGCGCGGCAGTGGGATAGGGGTAACGAGTATTTCCCAGCCACAGGCTTCCAGATCTCCAACATCCATGCCGGCACCGGGGCGACCAATGTCATTCCCGGCAGCTTGGAAGTGACCGTCAATTTTCGCTTCAACACCCTGCAGACACCTGAAAAGCTGATGGCCGCCGTGACAGAGACCTGCGCCCGCCACGGTCTCGAGGTCGAGACCCGCTGGACGTTGTCGGGTCATCCGTTTCTGACCCGACCCGGGCGTCTGGTCGATGCCGTCAGCAGTGCGATTGAAGCCTGCACCGGCCAGGCACCGGAGCTGTCGACATCGGGCGGCACGTCGGACGGTCGCTTCATCGCCCCCACTGGGGCAGAAGTGGTCGAAGTCGGCGTGGTCAACGCCACCATTCACAAGGCCGACGAGTGCGTTGCCGTGGCAGACATCGAGTCGCTGAGCCTTATATATGAAGGTGTGCTCGAACGGGCACTGACAGCGCCATGAGTAAACGCCGACTGGCGGTGATCGGCACGCTCGCCTTTGTCATGCTGAGCGTGACGTTCGCGCCGGCATCGTTGCTACGCGGCACATTGGACGACGTACCGGGCGTCTCCTTGACCGCATTGTCC
>JBGSQB010000152.1:0-7522 GCA_041738285.1 Pseudomonadales bacterium
AGGGGCCGGCCTTGGCCCTTGCCACCGGCGGCCAGATTGCCGCGCGCCTCTCCGGCCTGGGGCACCCGCGCCAGCGCGTAGGGGATCGGCTTGCCGTCCACGAGCAGGATGCGTTTGTCGCCGTCGGAAATTTCCGGGATGAACTTCTGCGCCATCGCCTGTTCGGTGCCGGCGCGGGTCACCGTTTCCATGATGACCCCGAAATTGGCATCACCATCGAGTACCCGGAACACGGAGCTTCCGCCCATCCCGTCGAGGCGCTTGAGCACGATGTTGTGGTGCACTTTCTGAAATTCGCGGATGAGGTCGGCCCGACGCGTCACGATCAGCGGCGGACCGCACTGGGGAAATGCCGTGGCGAAGAATTTTTCGTTGCAGTCGCGCAGGGATGCCGGCCGATTGACCACCAACGCCCCCTCGTCCTCCGCCCGCTCGAGCAGGTAGGTCGAGTAGATGTACTCCATGTCGAAGGGCGGATCTTTGCGCATCATGATGACGTCGACATCGCCCAGTGCAATGTCCGCGCTCATGCCGAGGGCGTAGAAGGACTCTTCCGGTGCGGGCAACCGATGCTCGATGGCGAAGGCATCAGAAAGGGTCAAGGTCGCCGCCCGCGCGAACGGCCGGTTGCGGTTGAAGAAGAGGTCCCCCTGCAGTGCGTAGAGCACCTGCCAGCCGCGCCGCTGGGCGGCGCTGATCATCGCCAGCGTACTATCCTTTTTGAGGTTCAGCGTCTCGAGCGGGTCCATCACAAAGACGGCTCGGATCGGGTTGGCGGCCATGGGCGTACTTTCGGGTTCAGAAGGGTTGAACGCTACCGGTCTGGGTACTGGTGGGCAAGTCGAATGAGACGGAAATCCCTTTCTCGTCGGTGACTTATGGCTGCACCTGAAAAAAAGTGTTACAAACCAAATCCACGACGGATCCGTGCACAAAACGTGCGAGTACGGGCCGTTGCGGCGCGCGGTGGCTCCCACAGTATTGCAAGGACGGAACCATGGAAGAGGAACTTCGGGGCGTCAAAGTCATGGTCATTGACGACAGCAAGACCATTCGCCGCAGCGCGGAGAATCTGCTCGCCAAGGCAGGCTGCGCTGTCGTCACCGCAACCGACGGCTTCGATGCCCTGGCCAAGATCGCCGATACTCATCCGGAGATCATCTTCGTCGACATCATGATGCCGCGCCTGGACGGGTACCAGACTTGCGCGCTGATCAAGAACAACAGCGAATTCAAGACCACACCGGTGGTCATGCTGTCGAGCAAGGATGGCCTGTTCGACAAGGCAAAGGGCCGCATCGTCGGTTCCGACCGGTACATTACAAAGCCGTTCAGCAAGGAAGAGCTGCTCGGTACCATCCGTACGCTGGTGACCTGAGGAAGGGATACCTGGCATGGCACGCATACTCGTTGTCGATGATTCACCCACTGAATCCCACATGTTCGTCAATGTGCTGGCGAAATACGGGCATCAGGTACTGACCGCGGCGTCCGGCACCGCCGGCATCGATGTTGCCAATGAAGAACTGCCCGATGTGATACTGATGGATGTGGTGATGCCCGGGATCAACGGGTTCCAGGCGACGCGGCAGTTGACGCGCGCCCACAGCACCCGCCACATCCCTGTCATCATCGTGTCCTCGAAGAATCAGGATACGGATCGCGTCTACGGCGAGCGCCTCGGTGCTTCCGGATACCTCACCAAGCCCGTGGACGAGAAGACGTTGATCTCCGCGGTCAATGGCGTGCTCGAGCACTAAGGGGCAGCCGTGGCAAGCCGCGTTCTCGATATGCTGCGCGACATCCAGGCCGATGCGTTTCGCAACGCCGCGCCCTTGCCCGCCAAGCGAGCGACCAGGCCCGAATGGCAGGGCTTAGCGTTTCAGATCGGCGGCACGCGCGTCGTGTCCCCCCTCGGCGAAGTGGATGAAATCTTGACCCTGCCGCGGGTGACGCCGTTGCCACGGGTCAAGGACTGGATCCTCGGTGTAGCGAACGTGCGCGGCCGTCTGGTACCGATCATCGATCTGCATCGGTATCTTGGCGTATCGACCACGACGGCGCGCATCCAATGGCGGGTGCTGGTCGTGCAGTGCAACGATCATCAGGTCGGCCTGGTGGTGGAACAATCGCTCGGCATGCAGTACTTCCACGCGGACGCGTTCGAAGAGGGCAAGCCCGATGGTCTCGAGGCGATGCACCCATTCGTGGATGGCGCTTACCGCCATGGCGGTCGTGTGTTCTATGTCGTCAGTTTGTCGTCGCTCGTTCAGGACGAACGATTCATCAACGTAGCAGAATGAAAGCGGGATTAGGGATATGAAGACGAACAAGGTATCGGCGAGCCCTTTGCTGAGCGCACTCATCGTGCTGCTCCTGGTCACACTTGCCGGCATGGCCTATGCGATAGTCAGCGACGATCGAGCGCTGACGGGCAACTACGGACTGATGCTTGCTGTGGGCGGCATCGTACTGGTCGCCATCATCGCGATGCTGCTGGTGCGCGATGCGCGCAATCGGCTGGCCGAGCAAGCCGAACAGAACGAGCGCAACCAGGCGGCGATCCTGCAGTTGCTCGATGAGCTTGCCGATCTCGCCGAAGGGGATCTGACCGTGCATGCGTCGGTGACGGAGAACTTCACCGGTGCAATTGCCGACTCGATCAACTTTGCCATCGACCAGATGCGTGGTCTGGTTTCGAATATCAACCGCCTGTCCGTGCGAGTCGCTCGCGCGGCAGAAGAAACTCAAGCCACCGCCAAGAATCTCGCGACCGCCGCAGAGAACCAGGCGCGCGAGATCGGTGCCGCATCCGCAGCAATCAACGACATGGCCGTGTCAATCGACCACGTATCGTCGAATGCAGCAGAGTCGGCATCGGTTGCCGATCGCGCCGTGACCATCGCCGGCAAAGGCAGCGAAGTCGTGCAGGCCGCGATCTCAGGTATGGACAACATTCGCGGCCAGATTCAGGAAACGTCGAAACGCATCAAGCGTCTGGGTGAGTCTTCGCAGGAAATCGGCGACATCGTTTCGCTCATCAACGACATCGCGGATCAAACCAACATCCTTTCGCTGAATGCAGCCATTCAGGCGTCGATGGCCGGAGATGCGGGTCGCGGCTTCGCGGTCGTAGCCGACGAAGTGCAGCGTCTGGCCGAACGGTCGTCCGCGGCCACGAAACAGATCGCGGCACTGGTCAAGACGATTCAGACAGACACCAACGAAGCGGTCATTTCGATGGAGCACACGACCGCAGAGGTGGTGTCCGGCGCCAAGCGCGCGCAGGATGCCGGGGTTGCGCTCGAAGAAATCGAGAGCGTGTCTACGTCGCTTGCCGAGCTCATTCAGAACATCAGTAACGCGGCGCGCCAGCAAGCGGCATCCGCCGGCCACGTCTCGAACACGATGAACGTGATTCAGGAAATTACGTCGCAAACCGCCACCAGTACGGAGACGACTGCGAAGTCCATTGGCGCGCTGGCCGGAATGGCCAACGAGATGCGCACCTCTGTAGAAGGCTTCAAGTTGCCCGGGGATACCGCGCGTTAAATCGGCGACCCGCCCGTACTCGAACGCGCACCATGACGGCGCGCGCAACGAATGGAACGAGAAATGACGGAACGGCGCGAACACTTCGCCCTCGACTGGATCAAGCGAGAGCTCGACGAGACTCTGAAGGCGGCGCGCCAGGCGTTGGAAGCGTTCGCCGAGAGTGGTGGCGACGACACGCGGATGCGCGCGTGCCTGACCTACGTTCATCAGGTCCACGGCACGCTGCTCATGCTCGAGCTCACGGGCGTGACCGTGCTGTCCGACGAAATGGAGCAGCTCGCGCAGGCGCTCTTGGTCGGCAATGTCGCCGACGCGACAGCCGCCCAACAGGTGTTGATGCAGGCGATCCTGCAGTTGCCTGCGTTTCTCGAAGAGATTCAGAAGGGCCTTCCCGACTCACGGCGCGTCGTTGTACCGCTCGCCAATGAATTGCGCGTCGCGCGCGGTGAGAAGCCGTTCCCCGATGCAGCGGCGGGCGTAGTTGCGCTGCACACCGGTGCGAGCGAAGACTCACTCAAGCGATTCGATCAGATCGATGGCACCGAAAAGGCGCGCAAGATCCGCGCGGCTTATCAGCAGGTGCTGTTGTCGATATTGCGCGGACAGGATCGTGAAGGCGCGCTGGAGACACTGAACAAGGTGGCGCTCGGCCTCGAGCGGATTTCGGAGAAGAGCCCGATCGGCCAGCTCTGGCGCGCGTTCGGTATATTCGTGAAGAGCCTCGCGGCGGGTCAGGTGGAACTGACGGGCGATGTCGTCAAGCTGCTGCGCCGCGTCGACGCCGAAATCAAAATGTTGGCCCAGGACGGACGGGCCGCGTTGTCACGCCCTGTGGACATGAATCTGCTGCGCACGTTGATCGACGATGCACGCGATCGTGGCTTCACCAGCAAGGACCTCGACCAGATCGCTGCCGTGCTCGAAAACGAGCCACAGGAAGAGCGGCTCGGAATCTCCCGGCGCGAGGCCATGCATACGGCGGCCGCGGCATTGCGCGAAGAGCTGGCGCTGGTCAAGGACAAGCTCGATCTGTTCGTGCGCAGCGACAATCGCTCACCGCAGTCGCTGTCGGATCTGGCTGCGCCCCTCAAGCAAATCGGCAGCACGCTGTCGATTCTCGGATTTGAAAGCTCGCGCGCCGTGGTCGCTGATCAGGTGGAGAACCTGAACGCAGCTGCGGGCAAGCCCGTTGTCGAAGACGGTGTATTGATGTCGGCGGCTGCGGCATTGCTGCAGGTTGACGAAAATCTCGCGGCGCTGAGTCAGGATCGAAACCGCAGGCTGGGAGCTTCGGGTGAGACCACCGCGGTCATCAGTGAAGCGCAACTGGCCGTGCTGTCCGAGGCACGAAATGGCCTCGAACAGGTGAAGCAAGCGGTCGTGGACTATGTATCCGCACAGTGGGATGCGCGTCATCTCGAAGGTGCGCCGGATTTGCTGAACGCGGTGCGCGGCGCACTCGCGATGGTGCCGTTGCCTCAGGCCGCCGAGCAACTTGGGCGATGCGCACGCTATGTGCGTGAGCGACTCCTCGCGGGTGAGACCCCCGACTGGAGCACGCTCGATGCATTCGCCGATGCGATCAGTGGTGTCGATTACTTCCTCGAACGTCTGTCGGACGACGCGGGAATGCCCGGCAAGGATATCCTCGGCGGCGTGGAGCGGAGCCTCGCCGCACTTGGGTTCGGCGAAGGTGCGACGCCCGCACCCGCAAAGCCAGTGATACCAAAGCCGAGCGCAGTACACGCCCCTGCGCCGCGGTTGGTCGAAAATGTGCCGCCAGACCTGGGCGTGGTCGAAGACGAGATCGATCTTGACGTGGCCGATGAGGAGCCGCCGGTCGCGTCGGACCCGGTTGAAGACATCGAGGCTGTAGACGAGGCGGGCTCGGACGAGAATTTCGAGATCGTGCTGGAGCCTGCGTCGGTAAACATGGACGGCGATGGCGACGAGCGACCATCGGAAATCGTCAGCGTCGAAGAGATCGATGACACGTCATTCGACCTTGGCAGTGAGGTCTTCGGTGACGAGTCGGATGCGGTCGAAACCGAGGCGCACGAGGAACAAGCGCAGATCGAAGTCGAGATCGAAGTCGAAGCGGTAGCGGAAGTCGCGCCTGAGCCGGATCCCGAGCCGACCCCTCTGCCGGTCGTCCCGCTCGAACAGGAGCGCGCGCCGGAACCGGAACGTGGCCCTGCACGCGCGGCACCCCTCGCCGCAGCCAGCGACGTCCGGGTCGATGACGACATTCTGGAGATCTTCGTTGAAGAGGTCAGCGAAGTGATCGGCACCATCCAGGAGTGGCTGCCGGTGTGGGCAGCTGACTTCACCAATGAGGAGGCGCTCACGGAGGTCCGTCGATCGTTCCACACGCTGAAGGGTAGCGGGCGCATCGTCGGCGCGTCGCTCATCGGTGAGCTGGCCTGGTCGGTCGAGAACATGCTCAATCGCGTGATCGACGAGACCATCCGGCCCAACCCTCAGATCGAGACGGTTACGTGGCAGGCAGTCGCCCTCGTACCCGCCCTGCGCAATGCATTCCGAAATCGAACGCAGCCGGACGATGCGGCGGTGGCCGCCGTGATCGAGCGCGCCGACGTGCTGTCGTCCGGCGGCACGCTCGATGATGTGCCGGCAGAACCAGTCCTGCCGCAGACCGTCGCAGTCGACGCGGCCCTCTCTGGCACCGACGACGACGACGCATCGACATTCGCATTGTTCGATCGTGAGGCGAGTGAGCACCTCGACCTGCTCGAGGCACGCTTTGCGAGTGTCGATCGGGTGGCCGATGTGCTGGACGACGATGTACTGCGCGCGTTGCACACATTGCGCGGCAGCGCCGCGATGGTGGGAATCGAATCAGTCGCGCGCATCGCAGGCCCCGTGTATCAGGTTGCGAGCGCGGCGCGGGATCAGCGCGCGCCGGTGACCCCAGACCTCGTCGACTTCATTCAACAGGCGGTGTTCGCGCTTCGTCGTACGGTCAGCGCGCTGCGCGATGCGGAAGAGCCTGACGAAGAGTTCTCGCTGTTCGAGGCGGAAGCCAAGCGTCTGCTCGCCGAAATAGAAGGCGGAAGCGCGACTTCTTCGTTGCTCGGACTCGAGGGCACCCCCTCGCTACTGGCCGCGCCCGAGTTTCTGAAGAGCTGGCGCGACGGCGGGATCGATCTTGCGACGCTGTCAGACACCATGATGGCACTGCACGAGCTGCGCAATGAGGCGCAAAGCCAGGGGGTCGCGGAGGTCACGGCGCTGGCCGATGCGCTGATAGAGAGCTATGAACGTTTCGAAGATCGCGGTCTGAATGCGACCGCATTCGATGCCTTCGATGCCGCGCACGAACGGCTGCTCGAGATGTTCGACTGCATCGCGGCCGACCAGGGTCTGCCGGATCCGGCGTCGGCAATCGCGACGCTGCGGGCATTGCCGGACGCCGCAACCGAACCAGCGGCGCCCGCGATCGAGATTCCGGAAGCAGTGCCGGCGGAACCGTTCTCGGTTACCGACGGCAATGCGCTGATCGAATTGCCCGAGGAAGTCGAGATCGAGCTGCCGGAAATTCCCGAGGTGATTCCTGAAGCCAACGCACCGCGCGCACAGATGCCGCCAACGCGCCGGGCACCGGAGCCGATCGTCGCTGCACAGCCGTCCGCCGAGGTGCGTTCGTTCACGCTGCCTGATGACGCCGACGAGGAAATCCTCGAGATCTTCTTCGAAGAAGCCGACGAGCTGCTCGAGGCCATCGATCACAGCATTCAGGACTGGCTCGCCGACCGCGACAACCGGGTTCAGCTCGACCACATACTGCGGGCGCTGCACACGCTCAAGGGTGGCGCACGCCTGGCTGGACTCATGGAGCTCGGCGACGAAACACACTCCTTCGAGTCTTTCCTGATCGACGCGCAGGATGGCGAGCAGTTCGACGACGCGTTCTTCGAAGGCCTGCACGAACGTCACGATACGATCG
>JBGSQB010000189.1:0-23520 GCA_041738285.1 Pseudomonadales bacterium
CGCGGTCGAGCACACCGGGCACGACGCACACACCGGTTTCCGCAAGCTGACGATCGCGATCTCTCATGGATCTACCGCGCCAGTGGATCCGGCCGGACCTGCACTTTACCGACGAACGACTGCGCAACTTCCGAGTGAATCATCGGATCGAGACCGTTGGTGAACCATAGCCCACGTCCCTTCCAACCCGCAGCCGCATCATCGATGCGGCCATCGAGTCCGCGCGTGTAGGTGTTGAGTGGATACGGCACGCGAATGATGGTGAACGCTTCAGTCGCCGCGTCGAAGGCAAGCAACGAGTCCGATCCCGTGCCGTTCATCACGACAACGTCTTTGCCGAGACCGAGCGTGTCGAACTGATCAACGAACAGGTAATAGTGAAAGTCGGCACTCTGCTCGTTGCGCGGATCATCGCCGGTGCGCATGCGCGGTCCGGGGCTGCGATACAGCGTCCAACCCTCGGGGCACTGCTCACCGCTACCCCACCGCTGTTTGCACTTGGCGCGGTCAAACTTCGCGAGGTGTCCGCTACCACCGAGCGCCGCCCAGATCACACCTTTGGTATCGACATCCACACCACGTGGCCCTGACCCGGGACGTGGCGGGATGTACGTTTCATGCGAGTTCGTCGAAGGGTCGTAGCGGATCAATCGACCCCGGTAGTCCGGCGGTCCACCGGGATCTCCGCCGGGCTGCGCAGTCCACACGCTGCCATCGACAGGATTCGGAATGACGCCGTAGTTGAAACCAACGATGGGGGTTTCCGCTGCACCATCGCCATCACCATCGATCACGACCTGCGACCAGCCTTGCGCCGTCTGCAGCGTCTCGGGTTTCGTCGGGTCGTACTTGGACGGATCGAACCAGCCGATTACGTACGAATCACCGCTCGTCCACAAAACACCCTTGGCGTCGAACTGCAGGTGATGAGTGCCATAGCAGGTGTCGATCAACTGATACGTTGCCGTCTTCGTGTCGTACAGCCCGAGCTGGCGATGGTGATAGTTGCTGCCAATTTCGGGCGCCGCGCTACAGAACGCCGGTAGGTCCTCTGCCCACTCCCGACGTACCTGGGTCGTGATCCACACGCGACCTTGCGCATCCATCATGGGATTGTGTGGGTTAGCGGGGTTCGGATACTGCCCTTCGAAACCAGTGATGCCCGTTTCGACCGGACAGCCGAGCGAGCCGAAGCCGATGGGTACCACATCGTCGCTACCCAATGGTTTGTAGGTCTGGTTACACCACGGTGTGTCGAAGCCGCCGAGCGTCGGTGTCGTGGAGGCATTGGCCGTGTGGGTGACGGGGTCGAGCACCAGTAGGCGATCGTTGCCGATGTCGACGCCGTAGATCGGGCCATTCGGATACAGGGTGGGATCGCGTTTGTCGGTTGCTATCTCATCATGCGCGTAGGTGAACGTGTCGCCCCACCCCCACTGCGTGATCACGAGATTGCGCTCGACGCCACTGGGACGCGGTGGCGCTTCCGGCGTCTCGCCCGCGATGATCCGCGCCGACCAATCGGTGAGCGAGTCGAGCAGCCGCGCTCGATCGAGCCCGTCCGCAGTCACGTGCATGTAGCTCGCCTTCTTCAGGCCCAGGTCGAAGGACGCACGATCGCGGGCGCGGGTGATGGCCGAACCCACCTGGTGACAGAGCTGGCAGCCGAGCTTGAATCTGCTCGACCAGTCGGCACTTTGACCCGGCGGCTCGAGGAGCGACAGCCAGTAGCTCGCCGGGTAGATCGCTGCCGCAGCCTGCGCGTCGGCTGCTGCGGTGACACGCACAGCGAGTTCATCACCGATGGCCGCTGGCGTGCGCACCGAATCGATCAACCCATAGCCACGCACCCAGACGTCGTAGCGCGCAGCAGGTAACTGCGGAATCAGGAATCGACCTTGATCGTCGGTCACCACGATCTTGCGATAGGGCGTCGGCAACGAACTCGTTTCCGCGATTACCCACACACCCGCTTCGGGCGTGGAATCTGCCGAACTGACGGTGCCCGAGATGAAGTCCGGGGCGACGGACGAGGGCTTGGTCTCTCCCGCATCGGTACAGCCGGCAAACCACAAGCACGCAAACAGAGGCACTGAGTATTTCATCGTTCGATCGTATGCCCGTCGCGGCGTGCTCGCCACCGTCCCGTGCGATCATTCGCGCAACCGGGAACGGAGCCAAGTATCCATGCCGCGAACCGAGAGATTCGAAGGAAAAGTCGCGCTCGTCACGGGCGGCGCATCGGGGATCGGTCTTTCGATCACGAAACGCCTTGTCGCAGAAGGCGCGCGCGTCGTGGTGGGCGACATCAACGACGAGGCGCTTGCAGGCATTGCCCGCGAGTTCGGAGCGTCCGTTGCCTGTGTGAACGTCGATGTGCGCAACGAAGCGCAAGTGGCCGCGATGGTGCACACCGCAACGCAGCGCTTCGCACGACTCGACCTTGGCTTCAACGCCGCCGGCGTTGGCGGGTTCAGTCCGATCACGGAGCTCGCCGAGGCGGACTGGGATAGGGTGATGGACATCTGCTTGAAAGGTGTGTTCCTCGCTGTGAAGCACGAGGCCAACGCCATGATCGCGCACGGCAATGGCGGCGCGATTGTGAATGTTGCTTCGCTCAACTCGCACGTGCCGATGTATGGCGGCGTCGCCTACACCTGTGCCAAGGCGGGGGTCGAGATGTTGTCGCGCAACTCGGCGCTGGAACTCGCCTCGCATCGGATCCGCGTCAACACGGTGTCTCCGGGGCTGACCGACACGCCGCTCACCGCAGCGCTGAAGGACGTGGCCGGTGTCGAAGCTGCGTACATGCAGCGCATCCCGATGCAGCGCTGGGGTACGCCGGATGACATGGCCGCCGCTGCGCTGTTTCTGGCGAGCGACGACGCCGGCTACATTTCGGGTTCGAACCTGTTCGTCGATGGCGGCTGGGAAACGACGGGCTACCCGAATCTGCAGCCGTTTCTGGCGCAGCTGCCGCCCGCATCGTAATCAGTCAGGAACGACGCCGACATCGCGATTGAGTGAGAACCCCAGCGCCTGATGCATCTTGTAGCCGATGATGTCGCGCAGCGCGGGCGACAGACGTCGTGCCACATCCGGCGGCACGTCGAGGTACTGATTCTCCTCCTGCCGCAGCCAACCACAGGAATAGGTGAGCACCACACCGTAGCGCCAGTCGTTGGCGGTGTTTGCACCCGCGCCGTGCAGCGTGCCGCCGAGCCAGTACAACACTGAATCTGCCGGCATTTCCGCAGCGATCATCTCCGATGGCGTCGCCTTTCGTTCCGCGGGCCAGGTGTGGCTACCGGGAACGAGGATCGTGCTCGCGATGCGGCACCTGAGCGCGCGCACCGGGACCCACATCCAGCGCAGCAGTGACGGGCAACTGATAACCGCACTCGCTGTTGGTCGTTAGGAAGCGATCGCACAACTCGATCGTGCGATCGCGCAGCACCAAGCGACCGACCGTCTCGGATCGCGCAACGAGCGCACAACTGCGGAATCCTCATGAATGCGTCTTCTTCGACGTATCGATGGCCACTCTACCATTCATCCGAAATGGGGCAGACTCTACCCTTGGGCAGCACTCACGAGTGATTGAATGAACAGATCTATCCGCACTGATCCACAGACTGGCCTGAAGGTGTTTGCCACGCGCGCCGCCAAGGCCACCGACCGCATCGCCGGCAAGGGCTACTCCATCATCAAGGACGAAGCCCTGAAGACGCTGCCGGAGTTGCCCGCCGGTGCGACGTTCAATGCCGCCGAGCAAGCGAAGTACCGGCAGTTCAAAGAGGCGCGACGCGGCGCCGCCGACTACATGGCGATGGAAGGTGAGTTCGCCAAGTATCTGGACGATGTGTACTCAACCGACCCGGTGCCGCGCGAGTCGCTGACGGATGAGTGCGAGATTCTGGTCGTCGGGGCCGGCTTTGCCGGACTCCTGCTGTGGCACAAGCTGCGCGCAGCCGGCTTCACCGACGTGCGCTTTTGCGAGAAGGGTGGCGACGTCGGTGGCACCTGGTACTGGAACCGCTATCCAGGCATTGCCTGCGATGTGGAAGCGTACAGCTATCTGCCGCTGCTCGAAGAGATGGGCTACGTGCCCAGCATGAAGTTCGCATCGGGCTTCGAGATTCTCGAGTACTGCCAGACCATGGCCGAGAAGTTCGATTTCTACGACCACTGTCTGTTTCACACCACCGTGCAGGAAACGACCTGGGACGAGGACGCCGGACGCTGGACGGTGACCACCGATCGCGGCGACGCCATGCGTGCGCGTTTCGTGCTGCTGGCCAACGGCATCCTGACCACACCGAAGCTCGCCCGTATCGACGGCATGCAAAGCTTCAAGGGTGATTCGTTCCACACCTCACGCTGGAACTATCACATCGACCTCGCCGGTAAACGCGTCGGCATCATCGGCACCGGCGCGACCGCGGTACAAGTGATCCCAGAGTTGGCCAAGACGGTGGGCGAACTCTACGTGTTTCAGCGCACGCCCTCGTCCATCGACGTGCGCGATCAGCGCGCGACCACCACCGAAGAGATCGAAACCTGGGCCAACGAGCCCGGCTGGGCGCGGGCACGACGTGCGCGATTCGCCAAGATCTCTGCTGGGCGCACCGCCATTCAGGCCAACGATGACTATCTCGCTGGCAAAGTTGCGGACTTCAAGGAGCGCAAAGAATACGACCGCATGCTGAGTTCCGAAGAGCTGATCGAGAAGCAACTGGATGCGAACTTCCGCATCATGGAACAGATCCGCGCGCGTGTGGATGCGATCGTGAAGGATCCGAAGACCGCTGCTGCGCTCAAACCCTACTACCCATACGGCTGCAAGCGTCCAACGTTCCATGATGAATATCTGCCGGCGTTCAACCTGCCGCACGTGCACCTCGTCGACACCGCACCGGTCGGCGTCACGCGAATCAACGCGGCGGGCGTGGTGCACGAAGGTGTGGAGTATCCGCTGGACGTCTTGATCTACGCCACCGGCTTTCAGTGGATGGCGACATCCACGTTCAACATGATCACCGGCCGCGACGGTCGCACGCTGAAACAGAAATGGGAGCGTGAAGGCACCAAGACGTTCCTCGGTCTGCACAGCCATGGCTTCCCGAATTTGTTCATCGTCTCAGGTCCCCAAGGCGGCGGCGGCAGCTTCAACTTCACCGATGCGATCGACGCCCATGCGGACTACATCACCTGGATGCTCAGCACGATGCGCGAGCGTGGCGAACAGATCGTCGATATCACAGCGCAATCCGAAGCGGACTACGCGCAACACTGCCGCGAAGCGGACATCGCCACCGCCCCGTTGCGCGATTGCCTGTCGTACTACAACGGCGACGGCGGCGCCGAACCTGGCAGTCTTGCGTACTATGGCGGCAACCGCTGGCACAAGTATCGTACCGAAGCACAGCGCTCACTCGCACCGTATCTGTTCGGCAACTGATTGTAACCACGCAAGCCGACCTACCCCTCCACCGTGCCGCGGGTAGATACTCGCGCGACGATCGCGAGTTCCTGGAGGTGATCGATGTTTGTCTGGTTGACCCACGCGGCCCGCCTGCTATTCGGATTTGACTTCCTTCTCAACGGCATCAACTGGTGGTGGAAGCTGCTGCCGTATCCGAGCGTCTGGGACCCGCCCCTGCGCCAGACGCCGCCGTTCGTACAGGCGATGATCGATACGGGCTTTATGTTCGACGGCATCAAGGTTGTCGAGGTAGTTGTCGGACTACTGCTACTCGCGAACCGGTGGGTACCACTTGCTCTGGTAGTCGCGTTTCCAGTGACCGTTGCAATCTGGTCGGTCGACTTCTTCCTGATATCGATGAACGTACGTGCACAGGTAATGGGCTGGTCCGCTCTCGCACTCAACACGTTCCTGCTGTTCGCCTACCTGAACTGCTACGCCCCAATGCTCGTGAGCCAGGCGACTCCTTCGATTCCCCACAATGGACTCGTTCAAGACCGAACAATTCGTAGCAAGGGATTACTTCTGGCACTGGGCTTTGTCGCCATCGCGCTTGGTCTAGCGGTGAACGCGTGGTTGATCGTGATGGTCATTCAGCAGTCGTAGTGCTCGCGACGCGTGGTCTGAGCATCAGCATGCCGAGGCAGGCCACGACATAGAGCGCGAGAAACACGGAGAACGCGATCTCGTAGCTCTGATACCTATCGAATATCCAGCCCGCGAATGGCATGCCAAGCATGCTGAGCGGCGCGGAGGCCGCTCGACCGGCACCGGCCACCTCTCCGAATGACAGACGGCCGAAGTGCTGCGCAGTCAGTGCGTTGCGAAGTGGCACCATGCCGCCGTAGCCGGCACCAAAGATGACCAGTGCGCCGAGCAATGCCCAGTAGCTCGACAGGGTCAGCAACAACGCGATGCCGAGGATCTGCGCACTGAGGGAGATCGCGACACTGATTCGTGAATCGAATCTGTCGAGAAGACGACCGAACACCGGCTTGCTCACCACTGCAAGTGTCGCCATGGCCGAAAGTATGATCGACGCGGGCGCTGCTTCGATGCCGATATCCGTGAGATGCGCGAACAGATGCAGCGATATCGCCGAGAAGTTGCATCCCATCAATCCGAAGATGAGCACGATGCCCCAGAACGCAGGCGCCTTCAGGTACTCGCCGCGTCGCCAACGTTTATCGACCTTCACTACGTCGCCCGGCACCTGCACCAGCAGCGCGTCACCGTCGGGTTCGAGACCAAGTTCTGACGGCACACTGCGCACCCAGACCGCGACCATGGGCAATACGACCAGCAAGGTGGCTGCGCCGAATACGACGAGTGTCCCGCGCCATCCGATTGCTTCGATCAGTGCAATCGCCAGCGGCGGCGCAAGTGCGCCCGCAACCGATGCGCCCATGGCGACGATCGACAGCGCCAGTCCCCGCTGCCGTTCGAACCAATTGACGATGAGTTTGGGTACCGCGGCGCCCGACAGGTGGAACGTACCCAGCCCGAAGAAGAGGCCGAGCACGACGTACAGCTGCCACTTGCTGCCAACCATCGCCAGACACATATAGCCCGCTACGGTCCACAGCACGAAGCCGACCATCAGCCGACGAAGATTCAGTCGATCGACGAGATAACCCGCGAGCGGACCGGTGACCGCAACCACGGCCGCGGTGAGAGTGAACCCGAGAGACACCTCCAGTCGAGAAGCGTCGAGGGATTCCGCGATCGGCTTCAGGAAAATGCCGCGGGTGTAGGAATGCAGCCCCGACGTCAGCAGACCAATCGCGAATCCCACGGCGACGATGATCCAGCCGTAGAAGAATCGCTTCGGCTCAGTAGTCGCGGCGATGCGCTTGTTCGGCTGGACGATGGTTAGGGAGCCTCCCCACCTGGCTACTGCGTAGCTCGGTCGAGCGGCGGTCCAGTGAATTCCGTTTCGATCACGAACTCGACTGCGTCGCCAACGCCCATGGTCGTGCCTTTGGGCGGCACGCCCTTGGCCAGATTGAAGTCCGAGCGATTCAACACGCCCCGAGCGGAGAAGCCGACACGGGCCTGGGGGTCGAAGCCAGCCATGCCGGGATATCCGCCGTTGAACGTGACGTCGAAGTCGACCGGTGCACTCACACCCTTGAGCGTCAGCATCCCGGTTACTTTCGCGGTGTTGTGCCCGGTGCTCGAAACGCCCGTCGATCGAAATGTCATCGTCGGATATGTGCCGGCATCGAACCACTCGGGGCCAAGCAGCGTCGCGAGGAAGCCTTCGGGCGGTGCGGGTATCTGTAGCGAAGTGACATCGATCGTCGCGTTGAGCGCAGCGAGCGCGGCGTCGTTCGGATCGAACTCCAGCGACGCATCGAAGCGCGCGAACGACCCTGTGTAGAAGGAAAATCCGAGGTGACTGACGCTGAAGACGACGGACGCGTGCGTCTTGTCGAGCACGTAGGCGCCGGCTGGAACGGTTGGCGTCTCCGCAAGGACCTGCTGACCGGCCAAGGCAATGATCCACACGGCTGCCACAAATGCGCGCTGACGGGTTTTCTCGAACACCGCGAATACCTCCCATGAATTCGAACCACACCGCTGTGTCATCATAGAGTCACGATGACGACGGCGGCCAGACAGATCTGCGGCTGGCCGCATCGCGTCGGCAAGGTTAGAGTAGCGGCGGTGCGTCGATCGCACCGCATCCGGCGAACAACAACGCGAATTTCGTAACTGGTGCCGTCCAAGGGAGACCATCCATGTCCATTTATCACTCTGGCGTCCGTATCGGCGCTGCGGCCGTGCTGGCCATCTGTTCACTCAATCTTGCGGCAAGCGATGCCGGTGCTCTCGATGCCGACAAGGCCGCGCAGGTGCACGCGGCGAAGCCGCCCTATTCGCCCTATGTAGGCGGCAACATCCCGACCCGGCCCTACTTTGGCGACACCCATTTACACACTTCGTTTTCCATGGACGCGGGCGCATTCGGTGCGCGGCTGTCACCTGCGGATGCGTATCGCTTCGCGAAGGGCAACGAGGTCACGTCCTCGACCGGACAACCCGTGCGATTGTCGCGACCGCTCGACTTTCTGGTGGTGGCTGACCACTCCGACGGCATGGGCTTCTTTCCGCAGCTCATGAGCGGCGCGCCCAACATTCTGGCGGATCCGCAGGGCCGCAAATGGCACGACATGATCAATGGCGGCCAGGGCCCGGCCGCCGCCATCGATATCATCCAGTCATTCGGCAAGGGGGCCATCTCGCCGGCCATCTTGCCCTTGCCCGGCACGCCCGCTTATCGCGGTGCGTGGCAGGAGACGATCAAGGCCGCTGAGGGCGCTAACGATCCGGGCCAGTTCACCGCCTTCATCGGCTATGAGTGGACATCCAACACGCTGGCCAACAATCTCCACCGCAACATCATCTACCGCGACGGCGCGGCATTGGCCAGCCGGTTCGAACCGTACACCACGATCAAGCCGCTCGGCAGCGACAATCCAGTCGATCTGTGGAAATGGCTTGCCAACTACGAGAAGGAAACCGGCGGTGACGTGCTCGCCATCGCCCACAACGGCAACCTCTCAAACGGCCGCATGTTTCCGCTGGTCGAGGCGTTCGGCAAGAAGATCGACCGCGACTATGCCGAAACGCGCGCGCGCTGGGAGCCGCTCTACGAAGCAACCCAAACCAAAGGCGACGGCGAAGCGCATCCCTTCCTTTCGCCGAACGATGAGTTCGCCGACTTCGAGACCTGGGACAAGGCCAACCTCGATGGCAGCACCGCCAAGACCAAAGACATGCTGCAGTTCGAATACGTGCGCAGTGCTTACAAGAACGGCCTCGCGCTGGAGTCCAAGCTCGGGGTCAACCCGTACCGCTTCGGGCTGATCGGGTCGAGTGATGCCCACACCGGTCTATCGGCGATGGAAGAAGAGAACTTCTTCGGTAAGACCGCGCCGCAGGAGCCGAGCCCCGAGCGCATGACCAAGGCGTTCATCACCAATGCGGCGACCGGCGTCACCGTCATGGACTGGGAGGTTGCCGCTGCCGGCTACGCCGCTGTCTGGGCAACGCAGAACACGCGCGAGGCGCTGTTCGATGCGATGGAGCGGCGCGAGACGTACGCAACGACCGGTTCCCGCATGATCGTGCGGTTCTTCGGCGGGTTCGATTTCGTCGCCGCCGACGCGCAAACCCGTAACCCGGCGATTGCGGGTTATCGCAAGGGCGTGCCCATGGGCGGCGTACTCGGCACGGCGCCGGGCGGCAAGTCACCGACGTTCCTCGTGGCAGCCATGCGCGACGCCATCGGCGCCAACCTCGATCGCATTCAGATCATCAAAGGCTGGATGGACACCAAGGGTGAGCTGCACGAACAGGTCTATGACGTCGTTTGGGGCGATGCGGACACCCGCAAGCCTGGCGCTGACGGCAAATTGCCCGCGGTCGGCTCGACCGTGGATGTGGCCAATGCCATCTGGACGAATTCGATTGGCGATTCCGAGTTGATCACCGTCTGGACGGATCCGTCCTTCGATGCCAAGCAATCGGCTTTCTATTACGCGCGCGTGCTCGAGATCCCGACTCCGCGCTGGACCGCGTACGATGCCAAGCGCTTCGGTACGCAGCCGTTGCCGGGCACACGCCTGACGATTCAGGAGCGCGCGTACACGTCGCCGATCTGGTACACACCCGCGAACTAGGGAAGCTCTGAACAAGTGGATATTTCATCAGGGCAAGGCGGGGCGTGCGGCGCGCGGCGCCCGGAGGCACATCGCGAATATGCTGTAAATTCGCGATGCTTCCGGAGTGCGCCCCAACGCGGCCATGGCGGAAATAGACATTGTTCAGAGGTTCCCTAGCACGCACACGAGTGATTGGCATGAAGATCGACAAGGCGGCATTGCGTCAGAAGTACCGGGACGAGCGCGACAAGCGCTTGCGGGCCGACGGCAATGATCAGTACCTGCGCTTGCAGGGACAGCTGGCGCACTACCTTGATGATCCGTACGTGCCAATCACTCCACGCGACGCGCTGACGGACCACGTGACCGTTGCGTTCATCGGCGGGGGATTCGCCGGTCTCGTCACCGGCGCCCGGCTCGTTGAAGCGGGCGTCACCGATGTGCGCATCATCGAAAAGGGTGGAGACTTTGGCGGCACGTGGTATTGGAATCGCTATCCCGGCGCACAGTGCGACACCGCCTCGTTCGTCTACATGCCGCTCTTGGAAGAAACCGGACACATGCCGACAGAGAAGTACGCGCATGCGCCGGAGATTCTTTCGCACTGTCAGCACATCGGTCGGCACTATGGTCTATATGACAACGCGCTGTTTCACACCGAGGTGAACAGCCTCGCGTGGGACGACGAGCGCTCAGTGTGGGTGATCGAAACCAATCGCGGCGATCGATTTACCGCACAGTTCGTCGGCATGGGCACGGGCCCCCTGCATGTGCCAAAACTGCCGGGTATTCCCGGCATCCAGGATTTCAAAGGTCACTCGTTTCATACCAGCCGTTGGGACTACGCCTACACCGGTGGCGATCCCCACGGCGAAGCCATGACCGGGCTCGCGGACAAGCGCGTCGGCATTATCGGCACCGGCGCGACGTCTGTGCAGTGCGTGCCGCACCTGGCGCGCGCTTGCGAAACGCTGCACGTGTTCCAACGCACGCCATCATCGGTGGATGTCCGCGCCAACCGAGCGACTGATCCTGCATGGTTCGCGCAGATCGCGACCGACGGCTGGCAGCAGCGCTGGCTCGAGAACTTCACCGCCAATCAGACCGGCGGCAACGCCAGCGAAGACCTGGTGATGGACGGCTGGACGGACCTGTCGCGCCGCATTCGCGAACGCATCATTAGCCTGCCACCGGGTGAGATGAACCCGAAGAACATGCTGGCCGCGTACGAAGATGCGGACTTCGAGAAGATGGAAGAGATCCGCGCCCGCGTCGATTCAATCGTGCAGGACCACAAGACCGCGCAGAATCTGAAGGCCTGGTATGGCCAGCTGTGCAAGCGGCCCTGCTTTCACGACGCCTACCTGCAGGCATTCAACGTGCCGGGCACGCACCTCGTGGATACCGACGGTAAGGGTGTAGAACGGATCACCGAACGCGGTGTGGTCGCGGCGGGCAAGGAGTACCCACTCGATTGCATCATCTATGCCTCCGGGTTCGAAGTCGGCACCGAGTTCAGCCATCGCGCGGGATTCGACATGGTCGGCCGCGGCGGCGTGAAGCTGTCGGAGCATTGGTCCAATGGCATGCGCACCAAGCACGGCATTCACGTGCATGGCTTTCCCAACGCCTTCATCGTGCAGCCAACCCAGGGCGCGAACCTCATATCCAACGTGCCGCACAACCTCACCGAGTCCGGGCGCACGATCGCGACAGTGATCAAGCACGCGCTCGACCACGGCCACCGAGAAGTCGAGGTCACGCGCGAGGCGGAAGATGCCTGGATCGAACTGCTGCTCACCGGCCCCGGTCGCATGATCGGCTCACAGGAATGCACGCCCGGTTACTACAACAACGAAGGTCAGGAACCGGGCCCGCGCGCGCGCCTGAACGTCGGCCATCCCGGCGGCGCCATGGCGTTCTTCAAACACATCGACGCGTGGCGCAGCAGCGGTGAGTTCGAGGGTTTGCGATTCAGCTGATCCGCACCGCACGCCACAGGAATACGACCAGCAATCCGAGCCCGCAGACGATAAGGACGAAGTCCAGCAGCCCACCGATGAACGGCAGGTTGACCGCGGCGATCACCGCAAGGAGCCCCGTCGCGAGCGCGACCGCGTAGTGGCGTGGCGTGCCCGCGGCATCCACGAGTCGCACACCGATGACGTGGGCCACCACCACTTTGGCCAGATAAATCCCCACCATCCACAGCATCAAGGTGACCACCGCGAGCGGAATGCCGATCACAGTGACTGCGGTCAGCAGTGCGATGATCGGTGCTGCCACCAGCGTGACGAGGCCGATGCCACCGGCAGTCAAGGCACTGCCGGCGCTGTCGATCACGACACGGCGCAGGCCGGGAACAATCGCCAGCACGACGAGGCCGGTGACGAACGCCGCGCCGAATCGCACCAGCTGAACCAGGATCGTCCCGGCAATGCCATGATCATCTCCGTCTTCCTTGATCGTCTCGAAGTCCCTCGTGATCTCCCCGCCAATGACGGCGTTCGGCGAGATCGTAATCTGATCTTCCGATGGCACGTGAATGCCGACATCAGCCGCAATACGCGCCGGCGCAAGCACGGCAATCCGGTTACCGAAAAAGGTGACTGAGCGGCCAACGGTGCTGCCGATCTCGAGGGACTCGGCGAAGCCAAGCACGTCACGTCCGATGGAGCCATCAACGTCGAGCCGCTGCGCGAACATCACTGCATTGTGGCCAATGGCCGAACGCTCGCTCACATTCACCGTCGCGGCGAATCCGTACAGATTGCGCGCGATTCGTGGTGACGAGACCCCGAGTGACTCAGCGAACCCGATCACGCCACCATCGACCTCACCGTCGATGGTCACGCTCTGCGCGGCGGTGATGACCTGACCACCGACATGGCCACGGATCGACACGCGACGTCCAACTGCTATCAGATCGCCCGTGACGTTGCCATCGACCTCTACGGTTTCGCCGAACACAATCAACGTGTCATCAATCGTCTCGCTGGCGGAAACGAAGATGTTGCCATCCTCCTCGCCGCGCACTTCGAGGGCGTGCGAAGGCGTTGGTTGCAGCACGCCAATACACAACACACCCGCGATCATCATTGGACCGCGAATGCGCTTGCCGAGCGCGACGACGATCCATGCAACCAGCGCAACGATCACGGCCGAAGCCGCTGTTTCCATCATCGAGTTCATCATCGCTCCTATGTGCTCAGCTACAAAAAAGGCGGCACGCAAAGCAACGTCAGAAATGCTCGTCGCGCCAATGAGTCGCAGCCACGCAACCGGTTCCGGAAGGAGATCCGAAAGTAGCGCGGGCACAGCGGCGGTGATGCCCGCTACCGAGAGCAGTCCTGCGGTCACGAACGCGTATGCCATTCGAGATACGGGTGGTCGGTACACCGGTATCTCGACTGGATCGGCATCGTGTGCGAGCGCGGCGGCGATGGCTTGAACTTCCTCGCGCAGCGCTCTCATGCGGACACCGCAACTCGCGCACGTGGTCAAATGCGCCGCCAACGCGTCGGCGTCGGCGGTCGCAAGTGCGCCATCGGCATGCATCGACAATGTGATTTCGGATGGACAGATCGAATTCACGGTGTCTCCTCAAGATTCCGTCAGGGTCCGCCGCAGCGACTGTTTGGCGCGCAGCAACAGCACGCCCACATGGTTGCGCGTGATGCCAAGGGTCGCCGCGATCTCGTCATAACTCGACTCACTGTAATAGGCCAAGACCACCGGCAGACGGTACTTGTCAGGCAGTGCCTCGATAGCAGCACGCACGTGCGCGCCTGTTTCTGACTGGGCGATGGTGTCGAATGCGCTCGGTGTGTCGGTGTCTACGACCGCCGAATCCGCGTGTTCATCGTCGAACGACACGACGCCGCTGCTGCGCTTTCGCAGCAGATCGATGCAGTGATTGCTCGCAATCCGCAACACCCATGCGGCAAATGGAGCACTTGCATCGTATGAATCGAGCGCACGATAGGCGCGCACAAAGACCTCCTGAGCGGCGTCCTCGGCCTGATCCGTGCGGCCCAGGAGCCGCAAGCACAGTCCGAACATACGGCGGTAGTGGCTCCGGTATAGCGATTCGAACTCGGTATTCAATTCAGATCCGGAAGCCATGACTCGCTGTCATGAGGTAATACGAGGCAGACGGCTTCAAACTTACAGGTTGCGGCGCCAACAATCGCAAACCCCGGCGAGCCGGGGTTTGCGGTTGAATCACGAGGCAAGCGACAGCAGCTACATGCTGGCACTGACGCGCAGGAACCATACCCGACCGCGCGGATCGTGCAGGATCGGCGAGAACGAGTTCACGACCGGTACCCACGGCGGCTCTTCGTCGGTCAGGTTCTTGATGCCGACCGAGATACTGCTGTCGTTGAGCATCGCCAGCTCACCGAAACTGTAGGTGTACTGCACGTCGGTCGTGGTCATGCTCTTGATGTCTTTGGTGTAGATGTCGCTGGCGGCGCCATCACCCAAGGCAATGCGTACAGTTTCGCGGAAGAAGGCTTCCGTGCCACCGAGCCGTCCAAAGTTCACGTCATCGACGTACTGGACCAGCAGGAAGGCACGATGCTTGTCCATGCTCCAGGCCAGCGTGCCGTTCCACTTGAACTCGGGCAACGGCCGTGCGACGACGTTGTTCTGGTTGTATTGGCCGACAGCGTCGGTCGTCGTGCCCTGGTAGTCCACATCATAGGTCTTGGCCCAGGCGCCTTGCGCGCCCACCCGCCACAGTCCGAAGGACGTATCGAAGGTGTAGGACGCATTCAGATCGTACCCATCGATGTCGGCCGCGGCCGCGTTGACGAAGTCGGGCAGGATGCGGACCAGGTTGCCCGCTGCGGCACGAATCATCTGCCGCGTGTTACCCGCGCCAGCAGCGGCTGCCGCCTGCAAGGTCGGATAGGTACCCGCCGCAACCGCAGCCGCGAGCATCGCATTGTCCTGGGCGATGATCACGTTCGTGCTTTCGCGGGTGATCACGTCCTTGTAGTCGATGTTGTAGTAGTCGAGATCAATCTGGAACCCTTCCAGGAATCCATCCGTCGGTGCCCACGAAACGCCCAGGTTGTAAGTGTCGGCGGTTTCAGGCACCAACTGATCGTTGCCTAGGGTAATCGACGGCAGGAACGCGGTACCCGTCAGCACATCGGTCTGGTTGGCGACCGTCGTGATCGATCCGAACAACTGCTGCATGGACGCCACCCGGAACGAGCTGCCGGCCGACGCACGCAGCGACAGGGAATCAAACGGCCGCCACAGCACAGTGATCTTGGGATCGGTCGTGTCCTCGCCAATCTCGTCGAACTCCTCGTAGCGCCCGGCCAGGTTGATCTCGAGGTTGTCACCCAGTGGCACGCGCAGCTCTGCGAAGAATGCCGTCGTCGACAGCTCCCCATCCCAATCATCTGCGCCGTAAGCGAAGTCGAGGTTGTTGGAATTCAGCGCGGAATCCACGGCGACATCCCCGGTGTCGCGACGATTCTGAAAACCGACCGCAAGTCCGACCGCGTGGTCGCCAATGTCGAACAGGTCACCAGCCAGCACCAGATCGAACACGCGCTCGCGATAGGTGGCGTCGCTGCTCGCCCGGCCCAGCATCCAGTCGTACAGCTCATCGGGATTGGTGAGCGTCAGGTCAGTCTGACGCGAACCGTCGCGGGCAAAGCGGTGGCTGCCATAGGGGTTGAAGTAATAGCACTGCCCGGCTTCGAAACTGCCGCCCGACGACGCATACGCGAGGTTGCCGCCACCAGCCGTGCCGGTGAACGGGTTGCAGTTCGGCCCACCGAATCCGTTCAGCGCCAACTCCATGTGCGTGGACAGCGTGTCCTGCGCCTGGGTCACCGCCTCGTCGTGCTCGGTCCGCGTGTAGGAAAGATCGACCGTCCAATCCCGGTCCGCGAACTGCCCTTCCCAAATACCGCCCACCACCATGCGCTGATCGGAATAGCCGGCGCGGGTAAAGGTTTCCAGTGGGCGATCCTGTTTGCTGGTGTTAACGGTGCCGCCAATCATGCGGGTACCGTTGCCCACGGGAATGGGCACGATGCCGCGCCTAAACGCATCTTCGATGTTGCCGAAGTTCGTGACTGGAATTGTCAGCGTCGGTGAGTTCGGGTTGAGCGAATTCTTGCGCCGGAAATCCGAATCGTTGCCGGCAAACTCGACGTACGCCTCGAAGTCGTCGGTAACATCGTAGTGGCCGGTGACGTGAAATTTGCGCAGCGATTCTTCACTCTGCAACGAGAAGAACGTCGAGTAGTCGTACACACAGATGTTGTTGCCCGGGAACAAGCCGATCGGGCCGCTGCGCTCGAGTGCCGAGGAGCGCTCGCAGTCGACGTCAGCCTGGCCGAAGGATGTACCTTGTGCATTGCGCGGGAAGGCGCCGCCGGCGACGGGTTGACCTGGGTTGAGTCCATGCGCCGCCCAGGTAATCACCTGCCCGGCCGGCAGTCGCGGCAGGAACCGTCCTGGTTGCCCAGTCGTCGAGACCGTGCTGCCGCCGAATCGATCGAAGCGGTCGAAGATGGTGATCTCATCGCGTTCCAGAAACGCACCGGATACGACCACGCCACCGCGATCACCCTGCATGCCCATAATGAGTTCGACGTCGTTGGCGTCCCCATTCTTGGTTTCTTCGTCGGTGGTCACCTGGTAATTGACGTCGAATCCTTCGAAGTCTTCCTTGGTGATGAAGTTCACGACCCCTGCGATCGCATCAGAGCCGTAAAGCGCCGAAGATCCGTCCTTGACGATTTCCATGCGCTCGATGGCGATGTTGGGAATCAATGCATTCACGTTGACCGACGCTTCGCCCCGCGGGTTGTACCACGCTGCGACCTGACGTTTGCCGTTCACCAGCACGAGCGTCGCGCCATGACCGAGGTTGCGCAAATTGACGGAGTTGCGGCCGTCGGCGCCTTCACCGCCGAAGGTGGTGGCGCGGGTCTGGCTGCCGGATTGCCACGGCAACGTGGCGATGATCTCCGAAACGTCAGCGGCGCCGAGGTCCTGGATATCCGCGGATGTGATCACCGACAGCGGCGACGGCGAATCCGCCGCGGTACGCTTCAGATACGAGCCGGTCACCAGCACTTCCTCGACGATGCCCGACTCGTCCGCAGCCATTGCAAGCTGAGTTCCCAGCAGCGCAAAACCTGCGGACATCAAGACACTCAGTGCCTTAAATCTATGCATAGCCCTCTCCCTCTACCCATGTGAGCTGAGTCATTGACCCAACGATTGGTTGCTCCCCTACTCGATTCCCAACTCGTCGAACGGCAGCGAACTGGAACCGTCACTTGATTCTGCGCACCCGCGTCTTGGTGCCGTTGTCACTGGTCAGGAAGTACCCACCGAACGTGCCATTCGCGATGGTTACCGTATCGCCAACATGAAACGGCAGATTCCGCGGTGAGTCCTGCAGCCAGATCTGATCGTTGTCGAGCAGAAACGCCATGTTCTGCGCGTCGCGCCGATGCATCTCTTTGATCGTCGATGACTCGCTGACGGCTGCCGGCTTGTCGAATACGCCGCGCAGCCAGGACTTTTCCTGATCAGTCGAGGACGGTGTTGGCGAAGGAGCCGTCGCTGTGGCGGGAACAGACGGCGACTGCGCGGGTCGTGCAGGAACGTCGGCGATGGATGCGGGTGCTTCGGCCGCGCCTGCGGATGTAGCGGGCGCTTGATCGGGTGGAAACTGACGGTCGTAACAGACGATGCGTTCAGCCGCGGTGGGCAACTTCGAGCAGGGTTGTTGCTCGACATCCGCCGCGAAGACAGACAGGCACCCGAACACCACGATCGGCAATAGAGCGACTTGGCGCATCCCCTCCCTCCCCAGGTTGGTGACCCCCAGCGAAATCAGTCTAGGGTCAGCGGAAAGAATGTGTCAACAAAGAAAATTGATTCGACTGAATTAAACCTATGCTCTAACAATCCCGCTTGGGCGCACCAATCAGCAAAGTTGTCACGACGCCGGTTTGAATCGAATCGGCATGAAGCGTGGCCCGGATATGAAGGTCGACGGCAGCCATTGCGGTGCCTGCGTGAGTTCAATGTCATGCATGCGCGTGACCACTTCACGCAGCAGCGCATCGATCTCGACCCGCGCAATATGCTGACCGAGGCAGATGTGCGGCCCCATGCCGAAGGCGAGGTGGTCATTGTCGCGCCGCCCCACATCGAATGCGTCGGGGGATGCGAACTTGCGCGGATCCCGATTGGCTGCACCGTAATACATCACCACCTTGTCACCAGCGCGAATCTGCTGCCCACCCAGCACAGCATCCTTCCTCGCCGTGCGCCGCATGTAGATCACGGGACTGGTCCAGCGCAGCATCTCTTCGCGGGTGCTGGGCAGCAACCCATCGAGATTACCGCGCAGGCGGGCGAACTGCTCCGGATGTTCCAGTAGCGCCAGCAAACCTGCGGCAACGAGGTTGCGCGTGGTGTCGCCACCTGCGTCGATGAGCAGCATGAAAAACAGCATGAATTCCATGTCGTCCAGGCGCCGCCCGTCGACCTCAGCCTGCAGGATCTGCGAGGCGAGATCATCCGCCGGTCGCGCCCGCTTCTCATCGATCACCCGTCTCGCGTACTCGAACATGCGCATCACCGCCGCGGCCTGAGCGCCCTCCTCGACCGCTTCCGGTGCCGAGTGAATGACTTCGGTGAGCTGATAGAGGTCGCGTCCGTCCTCGAGCGGCAAGCCCATGAGTTCGGCGATGACGAAGGAAGGCATCTCGCCGGCAACTTCGGCTACGAAGTCACATTCACCCCGCTCGATTACAGCGTCGACGATCTGACGGGCAAGCTCAGCCGCGCGTGGTGCCAGTGCCGCGGCGGGGCCGCGCGTGAATTCGCGGCTGATGATCTTGCGAAAGTCGGTGTGTCGCGGCGGGTCCATCATCAGCATCATTTTCTGATCGCCGAAGTCGGTGCCACCGCCCGGCAGCGGGTCGGCGATCATGATGGTCGGTGCCGAAGAAAATGTTGCAGCGTCGCGGCCGACGGCACGTACATCGTCGTATCGCGTGACCGCCCAGAAACCTGCGCCGCCCCGTTCGTCGTGCCAATGCACCGGCGACTGCTCGAGCATCCAGTCGTACATCGCGCGCGGATGTCCACTTGCGAACGTCGCAGGACTGAGCAGGTCAACCTTCATCTGTGTTAACTCAGCCACCTTGGATCCGCGGCAGCAGAAACACCTCTGCCCCCTCGGGAATCCGCTGACTCTGATCGTCTCTGAAGATCTCTCCGTTAATCGACACGGCAATGCCTTCATCGATGCGCGCCGCCATGCGTGGATAGCGCTCAGTCAGCTTGCGTAGCAGTTCACGGATCGTTTCCGCGTCGACCTGCACCGACGCGGCGCCGCCGGCGAGTTCGCGCAGCGACGCAGACAGCTCGACCCGATGCATCAACCTGCGGCGAGGTTCAGCTTCTCGCCTTTGATCGCCTTCAGGATGCGCGGTGGTGACATGGGAATGTGGGTCATGCGAACACCGACCGCACTGGAAACCGCGTTGGCGATTGCCGCCAGTGGCGGCACGATGGACGTCTCACCCACGCCGCGCACACCGTAGGGATGACTCGGATTCGGAATTTCCAGAATCTGGGTGTCGATGAACGGCAGATCCGAGCACACAGGAATGCGGTAATCGAGAAAGCCGGCGTTCTGCAGTCGTCCATCCTTGCCGTACACGTACTCCTCGTTCAGCGCCCAGCCGATGCCTTGCGCGGCTGCGCCCTGGAACTGGCCTTCAACGTAGTCCGGGTGAATGGCCTTGCCAGCATCTTGAATCACGGTGTACCGGATGATCTGCGTCTTCCCCGTCTCGGGATCCACTTCCACATCGCAGATGTGTGTTGCAAAGGACACACCGGCACCATCGGCAACCACTTCGTTGTGGCCCGCGATCGGTCCACCCGTGCGTGGTGACTTAGCCGCGATTTCCTTCAGCGATAGTGGCGCGAGATTGCCGTGTGACGCGCCCTTCGCAAATGCCTTGCCTTCCCGCCACTCGACGTCTGCTACGTCGATGTCCCACGCCTTTGCCGCACGCTGACGCATCACATCGATTGCACTGCGCGCCGCAAAAATGGTCGCCATGCCGGACGAGAACGTGCCTCTGCTCCCCTCTGTGGTGTCGTTGTGGCCCAACGACGCGGTGTCGGCGATGGTGCATTTGATCTGGTCGTAGGGAATCCCAAGCTCTTCGGCAGCCATGAGTGACAGCGACGCGCGGGAACCACCGACGTCGACTGTGCCCACCGCCAACGAGACGGTGCCGTCAACACCGATGTTCAGGTCTGTGCACGTCTGGCCGCCGAAGTTGAACCAGAAACCGCAGGCCATGCCGCGACCCTGGTTCTTGCCGAGCGGCGCCTTCATGTGCGGATGATTCTTCGCAGCCGCGAGCGTTGGGCCGATACCGATCGGTCCGTAGGTGGGGCCGTAGGATGCGCGCGTGCCTTCTTTGGCTGCGTTCCTGATGCGAAAGTCGAGCGGGTCCATACCGATCTTTGCAGCGAGGAGATCGACCGTGCTCTCAACACCGAATGCCGCCATCGGTGCCGACGGCGCGCGATACGCGGTGACCTTCGGTCGGTTGACGAGCACGTCGTAGCCGACGGTCTTGACGTTCTCGAGGTCGTAGCAGGCAAACGACGTCATGGCGCCGAGCATGCCCCAGATACCCGGAAACGCACCGTCCTGGTAGCGCAGCATTGCCGATGCCGCGGTGATGCGACCGTCCTTCGTTGCACCGATCTTCACGTCGACCGACGTCGAACTGGTGGGGCCGGTGGCGCGGAACACTTCATCCCGGGTCATGGTCAATTTGACCGGGCGATTGGCCTTGCGCGACAGCGCGAGTGCGACAGGCTCGGTCCAGACATGGGTCTTGCCACCGAAGCCGCCGCCGATCTCCGACGAGGTCACTTTGAGTTTGGCGACTTCGAATCCAAGCAACGTTGCACAGATGTTGCGGAACGTGAAGTGGCCCTGCGTCGTCACCCACAACTCGCCCTGGCCATCGGGCCCGACGCTCGCCAGGCACGCGTGCGGCTCGATGTAACCCTGGTGGGTCTGCTCGGTTTTGTAGGTGCGCTCGACGATGAAATCGGCTTTGGCGAATCCGGCCTCGACATCACCGTGGCCGAACTGCGAAATCTGCGCGACATTCGAAGCCTTGGTCGGCGCCGGATCGGCGCCCTGGGTGCGGATGTGCGGATGCACGATGGGGGCGTTCGGCTTCATCGCTTCGTCCACATCGGTGACGTGGGGCAGCACCTGGTAGTCGACCTTGATCAGTTTCAGCGCCTTACGCGCGGTCGGCATGTCGATCGCCGCCACCGCGGCGACAGCATGGCCGTCATACAACGCGCGTTCGCGCGCCATGCAGTTCTCGAGGATGTCGAGCATCGCCCGGTCACCCTTGGTCAGGTCAGGCAGATCCGCACTGGTGATGACCGCCTTCACGCCCTTGAGCTTTTCGGCCTTCGAGATGTCGATCTTCTTGATCTTCGCGTGTGCATGCGGCGAGCGCAGCACCAGACCGACCAACTGCCCGGGTGCGAAGGTGTCGGCGCCGTACTTCGCGCGACCCGTCACTTTGTCAACGCCGTCTGGTCGCAGCGGCCGCGTGCCGACGACTTTGAATTCCTGATTGGTGAACTTGGTATCGAGTATCACTGATATTCCCCTTTCACATGTCCGGCGCGATCAGCGCGCTGGTTTGGCGAGTTCTTTGGCGGCGGCACTGACCGCACGCACGATCTTGTCGTAACCGGTGCAGCGGCACAGATTGCCCGCCAACGCGTAGCGAATTTCCTGCTCATCGGGATCTGGATTGCGATCCAGCAGCGCCTTCGCCGCGACCAGAAACCCCGGCGTGCAGATGCCGCACTGCAGCGCTGCGTGCTCGATGAACTTGCTCTGCAACGGATGCAGTGCACCGTTGGTCGACAGACCTTCGACCGTGGTGACTTCGCGCCCCTCGACTTCCGCACCGAGCACCAGACACGAACAGACGAGGCGTCCGTCCACGGTGACGCTGCACGCGCCGCAGTCGCCGGTGCCGCAGCCTTCTTTGGCGCCGGTGAGACCAAGGCGATCGCGCAGCACGTCGAGCAGCGTTTCGCCCGGATGACAGACAAACTCAACGGCGTCACCGTTGACCGAGGTCGTAACGTGAACAGCCGACATTATTTACCCCCTGCGCGCTGATACGCGATGCGTGCGGCGCGGCGCGCGAGCACACCCGCCACTTCGGTTCTGAATTCTTTGGTGCCGCGCTTGTCGTCGATCGGCTTGCACGCCGCCTCGCAGGCCGCGGCAAGGTTTGCAAGTGCCGCGTCGTCGAGCTTCGTGCCGACGATCGCTTTCGCTGCGGCCGCGACCAGCACGGCGGTGGGTCCCACTGCTCCAAGCACGACGCGGGCCTTCTTGATCACGCCACGCGCACCCAACGTCAAACAAACACCCGCACTGACGACCGCAATGTCCATTTCGGTGCGCGGGATGAATCGCAGGTAGGCATCTGCGGTCTTCGGCGCAGGTTTCGGCAGGGTGATCGATTCGATGACTTCACCCTTTTTCAGCGAAGTCTTACCCGGACCGGTCGGGATCTGTTCGACCGCCACCGTTCGGCGGCCCCGTGGCCCGACGATGGCGGCCTTCGCACCTGCGGCGATCAAGGCCGGCACGCTGTCCGCAGCCGGTGATGCGTTACACAGGTTGCCAACGATCGTGCAGCGGCCCTGAATCTGATCGGAGCCGATCAGGTTCGCGGCCTCCACGACGCCGGGCCAGGATTTCTTCAGGGCAGCGTTTTCGCCAAGCGCTGCAGCCGGGACCGCGGCGCCGATGCGGAACGCGCCGGCCGTACGGGTGACCGATTGCATGGCCGGAATGCGCTTGATGTCGATCACGAGGTCCGGCTCGATCATGCCGGCTTTCATGCGCACCAGGAGGTCTGTGCCTCCGGCGAGGACGAATGCGCTGCCCTTGGCCTTGGCCAAGAGACCTGCCGCTGCTTTGGTGGTAATCGGTGCTTCGTATCTCATGCGTGTTTTGCCTCCCGCGTCGGTCTCGAATCGTGCCGACAACGGCGCCCGGTAGCAAGGCCGCGAGTACGGATTGACAGTTCGCTATAGTCGTCGGTCCGTTTACCAGGGTGGGAATCGCGTCATGGCATGGCACAAGGACGATCTTGGGGATCAATCGGGTCGGACGGTCGTGATCACTGGCGGCAATAGCGGCATCGGGCTCGAAGCTGCGCGTGCGCTCGCCGACAAGGGTGCGCGCGTCATCATCGCCAGTCGCGATCCCGCGCGCGCAAC
>JBGSQB010000212.1:0-6587 GCA_041738285.1 Pseudomonadales bacterium
CGCCCTGGTGAGTCTTGCCGGGGCGGGACATGCAGCACCGGCGCCTCAGACCCCGGCCACCGAGGCGGCGCGCCTCGACGCCCAGCACGGCATGCGCGTCGAAATCGAGACGTTGGCCGCCCAGGACCCGGTGGTGTTCACCGACCTCGCGCCGTTCGTGAGCGACGACCCACCGGTGCGACTGCCACCGGATCAGGACCTCGAGTAGACCGTCTGACAATCCATTTGAGGGGATCTCGATGCCGTCGAATTGGGCCGAATTACAGGATTTCGGCGCTTCCAGCGGTAAGCGCATACTCACGCTCTGCTCAATAATCGATCGGTAGCGGTTATGCACAGCGGTGGGGCGCCACTTACAAATGGATGCAGATGGGCGCGGTTGCTTCGCCGCAGCGTGAATATTTCCTCGTAACTCGTTGTCTTGAAAGCGAATCCCGCCCGTCGATCAAATTTTGATCAAATCCAGGGCAGTGCCGTATCCTGAGCCGTCCACCCGTTTACCCCAAACTTATCCAGAGACTTATCCACAAGCGCCGTGGACAAGTCGGCCCGCAGTACGGCCAGCAGGGAGGTGCGCATGACGTCGGAAGTGGCCGCCATGATCGGCAAATACCGGGCCGCGGGCGCCAGTCGCGTCAAGATCGCGTTGACCGACATGGACGGCGTCCTGCGGGGCAAGTACATCTCCCTCGAGAAGTTCGAGAGCGTGCTGGAGGGCGGTGGCGGCTTCTGCGACTGCATCCTCGGCTGGGACGTCGCCGATCAGCTGTACGACGATGCGGCTTACACGGGCTGGCACACCGGCTTTCCGGATGCCCGGTTTCGCCTGCGCACCGACACCGAACGCTGGCTGGCCGACGAAGGCGTGCCGTTCTTTCTGGGTGAATTCGTCGGCGCCGACGATGGCGATCATCCCCTGTGCCCGCGGACCCGGTTGCGGGCCGTGCTCGCCGAGGCGGCGGCGGCGGGGTTCGGCGCGAAGCTCGGGTTCGAATACGAGTTCTTCGTCTTCGCCGAGACCCCGGCCAGCATCCGCGCCAAGGGCTACCGCGATCTGACCCCCCTGACCCCGGGCAATTTCGGCTATTCGATCATCCGCACATCGGTCGAGTCGGACCGCTTCAACGGCTTGAACGACTATGCGAATGCACTCGATTGCCCACTCGAAGGACTGCACTGCGAGACCGGCCCGGGCGTGTGGGAGGCCGCACTTGCGGTGACTGACGCGCTGGCTGCCGCGGATCGCGCCAATCTCTTCAAGACCTTCACCAAAGTGTTCTTCCAGAAGCGCTCGGCGATGGCGACGTTCATGGCCAAGTGGTCGATGCGCCATCCGGGTCAGAGCGGCCACTGTCACCTGTCTTTGTGGCGGGAGGGCAAGAACGTCTTCCACGACAGTGCCCATGCTGCGGGCATGAGTGCGCTGCAACGCCACGCGCTCGGCGGGCTGCGCCGATACCTGCCGGAGTGGCTGGTGATGGTCGCGCCCACGGTGAACAGCTACACGCGCCTGGTGAAAGGTGCATGGGCGCCAACGGCCTGGAGCTGGGGCATCGAGAATCGCACGGCTGCCGTGCGCGTCATTCCCGGTTCGAACAAGTCCCAGCGCCTCGAGGCGCGGGTGCCCGGCGCCGACGCAAATCCCTATCTGGCGGCCGCTGCGATCATCGGTGCTGCACTCCTTGGCATCCGGGAAGGGCTCGATCCGGGCGATCCCGTGGTCGGCAATGCCTACGATGCTGCGGATCAGGCCGTCGCTGCGGAGCAGTTTCCGCGCACACTGCGCCGCGCGGCGGAGCGATTCGATGGATCCGCGGCGGCGCGCGGTCTGTTCGGCGATGCCTTTGTCGATCACTATGTGACGAGCCGCTTATGGGAAAGCCGTGAGTACGAGCGTCATGTCAATGACTGGCAGCTCGAGCGTTACTTCGAGATCATCTGAACATGAAGATTGGAATCCTTCAGATCGACTCCGTCCGTCCTGAGTTTCAGGGCGAGTTCGGTGACTACCCCACGATGTTTCGAGCGGTGCTCGCGAACGCGGTTGCGCCCGGCGAGACCATCGAGTTTCGCGACTACGACGTCGAACACGGCGAATTGCCCGCGGCCATCGACGAATGCGATGCGTATCTGATCACCGGCAGCCGCGAGAGCGTGTACGACGACTTGCCGTGGCTGCGGGCGCTGAAGGACTTCGTGCTGAAGCTCGATCGCGCGCGCAAACCCCTGGTTGGCATCTGCTTCGGTCATCAGCTCGTGGCGCACATTCTCGGCGGCCAGACCAAACCGGCGCCGGTAGGATGGGGTGTCGGCGTGCACGAGACGAAGGTCACCCAGCGGCAAGCGTGGATGACGCCGTTCCGGGACGCGTTCAACCTGCTGTCGAGTCACAAGGACCAGGTGGCGAAGCTGCCGGCACGCGCGTCGCTGTTCGCGGGCAACGCGTTCTGCCCCTATGGCGGTTTCACCATCGATGAACACATCGTCACGTTTCAGGGTCATCCGGAGTTCGTCAAAGGCTACTCGCGTGCGCTGCTGGAATTGCGCCGGCAACTGCTCGGCGATGCCGTCTATAGCGCCGGCGTGAAGTCGCTCGATGAGCCCACCCACGAAGGCGTGGTGGCACGCTGGATCCTGAACTTCATCAAACGCGCAATGGCTCGATGACAGGCGCCCGACTGGGCACGGTGCTCTTGCTCGCTCTCATGTGCGCCGGCTGCGGCGTCAAGACCGCCTACAACAACCTGGATCGGTTGATCGTGTGGGCGGCCAAGGATTTCATCGACTTCGATGCGCAGCAGACGAACTACCTCAAGGCCGAGCTCGACGTCTTGCTGTACTGGCACCGAACCACCCAGCTGCCGCTGTACGCGGACGGACTGCGGGCACTGGAGCGCGATGTGCGTCGCGGCGTCGATCTCGAGACGGTCGTTGCGATGGAATCCAAGGTCAAGCAGTGGGGTGAGTCGCTGACACGGGCGAGCGTGCCGCTGGCGGCGGAGCTGCTGTACTCGCTCACCGATGAGCAGATCCTTGGACTCGAAGAGGGCTTCGAGGCCGACAACCTCGAGTATCTGGAGCCCTATGAAGGTATTGCTGGCGCCGAGCGGGTTGCGGTGTGGGCTGAAGAGTTCGGCGATGCGTTCGAGTTCATGTCGGGACGTCTGTCGAAGGAGCAGGTGCGCATCATCGACCGCTACGGCGAGCGCTACCGGTCCGACGACGAGGCGTGGCTCGACTACCGGCGGCGTTGGCAAGCGGCGGTGGTCAATCTGATCCGCGAACGCAAGTCCTATGAGGCGTTCGAGCTCGGCTACCGGGATTTGGCGCTGAATCGTGAGCGCTTCTATGGCGATGCCTATCGCGCCTTATTCGAGCACAACGAAGCGATGTACCGGGATTTGACCGTCGAACTGCTGCGTGCGCTGACCGATAAGCAGGAAGACCGATTCACCGATCGACTGCTGGGCATTGCCGAAGACTTCGAACAACTCGTCGCAGTCGCCAAGCCAGTGGGGCCGCCGGCTGCGTGTCTGGTCACGTGTCGCGCCGCCGTGAGCGCTCAATGATCGTGGGGCTGGTTTCCAACCGGAACAAGTAGACTGTCCCCGCCCGTTGCGATGACTACTTTGGCACGAAGTAAAAGTCGCCCATTTCGTGACCGGCCGCCTTGATGGTCTTCAGTTCGGGTCGCTGCTCGAACTGTGCCGCAGCGGCCGCCGAGGTGACGCGATCGCGAATCCGCAGGAACACATCCGGCCCTGACAACACGCCTTCGTTGTCGGACAGCGCGTCGAGGAACGCGCGTGCGAACACCGAGTGATTCCCGTTACCGCCATCGAGCACCGGTCGATCGCCACCGGAAGTCAGAAGCAGGCGCGCACGCTTGGCGAGCTTGAAGCGGAAGAACTCGGGATCTGAGTAGCGCGCCGTGTTGTTGCCGAGCAGCAGGAAACTTGGCTCGGTCGACAGCAGACCTGCATAGCAGGAGTCGACCACCATCAGCACGCGTTTGGCCTTCAACCGGGACAGGTGCCCCGTCACGAACTCGTTAGGCACCCAATAGGTGTCCCGAGGTGGCGCATCGGCGTTCGATGGCAGCCAATAGCCCATTTCGGCCGCACCGGTCGACAGCCGCGCACCATGGCCGGCATAGAAGATGAGCAGATTGTCGTCCTCCTGGACGATCTCGTTGAGGTCATTGATGGCTTCCATCACCGCCGTATTGTTGCCGTCGACAACGGTCAGTACGGTGAATCCATACTTCTGCTCGAGCACTTCCCTGGCGCGCCCGATGTCGTTGATCGGCGAGTTCAGACTTTCGAGCGTGTCGTAGTCCTGGTTGGCGATCAGCAACGCGTAGTAGCGACCAAGATTCAATCCGGAGGCGAGCGTCGTCGGCGGTGCAGGTGGCGCTTCCTTGCTGCTCGGGGCGGCCGCGGCCACGGGCTCACGGGTCTTGGGTATGGCCGCGAGTTCCATGCGTTGTTGCGACTGCTGTTGTTCGAGTTGCGCGATCAGTCCTTTCAGTGTTCGCGCCTGCCGCTGAGCTTCGCTGTTTTCTGCGCTGGTGGTCGACAGCTTTGCTTGCGCCGCCTCGAGCTGGCTGCGCAGCAGTTCGAGTTGATCGTCCTTCTCCGTCAGCGCGGCTTCGAGGCGCGCACGCAGTTCGTCGCGCTCGCGCTCCGCTGCCGATGCGAACACGAGGTCATCCGCGCCGAGGCCCCAGGCCTGCCGGTACCAGTTCAGCGCTGTCAGCGGATCGCGTTCGACGCCGAGGCCTTGTTCGTACAGCGTGCCGAGATTGAATTGACCGCGCGTGTTGCCCTGGGCTGCGGCTTTTCGATACCAGATGATCGCCGCCTCGTAGTTGGGTGATCCGCCTACGCCTTGCTCGAAAATCTCGCCGACGTTCACCTGAGCCTCGGCGTCGCCCGCTTCAGCGCTCGGCATCCATACGTTTAGGGCAGACTTATAGTCGGCCCGGTCGTAGGCGACATACTCACCGCCGCGAATGCGGCAATCCGCGGCCGTCGTCTTGATCGGTCGGCGCGCGGTCAGATAGGTGCGCGTGCCGAGTTGCCGTACCTGGCCAGGCAATAGACAGTCGACGACATAGAGGTCGGCGATGCGGCGCTCGCCCTCGCGCGCCTTGTCTTTTGACGCGGCTTCCGTGACGGTCGACATGGTCAGGCCGACGATGACGAGGGCGGTGACGGCCTGGGGGATTCGCATGAGGAGGGCGACGCAAGTGCTTCTGAGCACGATAGTCGGCGGTCACGCACGGTGTCAAAGCGTCGCGCGAACTCTTTGCGCCGGCTTTGTGATGCGGTTGGCAGCGATGGCGATCATCGGCGCTGCATCCGGTTGCGCGACGCCGTCGGAACGCATGGCTGCGTCTGCCGATGCGCGGGGCTTGCGGTCGGGTGAGGTCGTTGGCGGCCCGTTCCGCCTGCGCACGTACAGCTCCGTCACCTCCGGTGAGCGGCTGCCGCATGGTACGCATCTGCGCGTGTACATCGACGGCGATGGCACGCCGTGGATTCGTGGTCGAGCAGTCGCCGCCGATCCAACACCACGACGGCCGCTGGTGCTTGATCTCGTCGATGCAGACCCGGGTGCGGCGATACTGTTGGGGCGACCCTGCTACTACGGCAGCGCCGATGAACCACCATGCGCGAGTCACCTGTGGACAGACGCGCGCTACTCACAAGTCGTGGTCGACGCCATGGTGCAGGCATTGACCACCATCGTCACGCAGTTGCAGCCCGCGCGGGTGACGCTGGTCGGGTACAGCGGTGGCGGCGTGCTTGCTGTGCTCGCGGCCGAGGGGGTGCTGTCGGTGGGTCGGGTGCTGACGGTGGCTGCCAACCTCGATCAGCGTGCCTGGACCGATTGGCATGGGTATCTGCCGCTCGATCGCAGTCTGAATCCGGTCACGCGCACGCGGGCACGCCGGGTCGAAGAGATACATCTGGTCGGATCAGCGGATGACGTGGTGCCGCGAGCGCTGATCGCGGGATACGAGCAGCGCTTCCGTGACGCTCGAGTCGTCGAGCGTGCCGGATTCGATCACCGCTGCTGTTGGGCCGAGGAATGGGTGGAGTTGATCACCACCTATGATCCTTAGCGCGCGCGCGCCGCGAGCCGTTCACGCGCGCTTACCAGCGCCGGACGTTTGCCGAGGAAGTCGTCAGTGCTCATGAGCGCGTCGAGGTTGTCCATGAGTACCGCGGCGTCGCGTGGGTCACTGCTGTCGATGGCCGAGTCAGTGAGTGTCGTCACGAGCGATGAGATGTGTTCGACCGCGTCGGGATTGCGCGGATGCAATCGGTAGCCGCTGGTGTAGCGATCCAGTGCGCCGGCGTGGTCACCGAACTTTTCGAACGTCGCACCATCGGTCATGGCAGCCGTGAACTGTTCGCGTACGTCCACTGACAAATCCTCGAATGCGACTTCAGGCAAAGACGCAATGCGCGCGGTGTACCAGTCGTAGGTGCCATAACCGGCGCTGGCGATGGCGAGCGTCATGAGCACGGCGGCGGCGAGCCGCAGGCGCGGCGAGCCGTCCATGTCGCGCAGAAACT
>JBGSQB010000214.1:0-2297 GCA_041738285.1 Pseudomonadales bacterium
TTGCGGCCCTGGCCAACGACAACTCGGTTGTCTATAAGCCATGCGGCGCCGGTGGTGGCGACATCGGAGCGGCGATCAGCGACGACCTGGAAGCGCTGGCGTCCTTCGCGGCAGCCGTGTCCGCCGCAGGCTTTCGACCCATCGATATGGAGCTGGATCAACATGGCATCCTCGTCGACATCGCCGGATAGCGGCGGCTCGCGGATCCCCAATTTCTTCAAGATGACGGTAGCGGAGCGTCTGTCGGCATTGCGCGACCGCAACCTCTTGTCGGAGACCGACATCGAGCTGCTCGTGGCGGGTGATCACACCTTGCGCACGGCCACCGCGGACAAAATGATCGAGAACGTGATCGGCGTGCTGGGCCTGCCCCTCGGCCTCGGGCTCAACTTCCTGATCAACGGCCGCGACTACGTGGTGCCACTGTGCGTCGAAGAGCCATCCATCGTTGCGGGACTTTCCGGTGCCGCGCGCATGGCGCGCCTGTCGGGCGGTTACAAGGCAAGCGCGACGGATCCGATTCTGATCGGTCAGGTACAGGTGGTGGACATGGGCGATCCGCTGGCCGCGATGGATGCGCTGCGCATTCGCAAAGACGAAATTCTGAATCTCGCCAACAGCCTGCACCCGAAGATGGTCGCCCGCGGCGGCGGCGCCCGGGACATCGAGTTGTTCCGTCATCATGCGCCGGAGGACGGGCGTGAGATGGTCGTACTGCATCTGCTCGTCGATACGCGCGACGCGATGGGCGCGAATCTCGTCAATACCATGTGCGAAGGCGTCGCATCGCTGGTCGAGTCGATTACCAGCGGCAAGGTATTTCTGCGCATTCTGTCGAACCTCACCGACCGGGCCCTAGCGCGGGCCGAAGTCGTCATTCCGGAAGCCAACCTCACTGGCAAGGGCTACACGGGCGCGGAAGTGCGCGACGGCATTATTCTCGCCAATGACCTCGCGACCGTTGATCCCTACCGCGCCGCCACCCACAACAAAGGCATCATGAATGGGGTCGATGCGGTTGCCCTCGCGACCGGCAACGATTGGCGTGCAATCGAAGCCGCGGCACACGCATATGCGGCCCGCGGCGGCCGTTATGCCGCGCTCACCCGCTGGTACAAGAACAGCCGCGGCGATCTGGTGGGTGAACTGGAAATGCCAATGAAAGTGGGCACCGTGGGTGGATCCCTCGAAACCAATCCGACGGTGCGCATCAATCACCGCCTCCTCGGCTCGCCGGGCGCCACCGAGCTTGCCTGCGTGATGGCAACCGTCGGTCTTGCGCAGAACTTCGCAGCACTGCGCGCGTTGGCAACCGATGGCATCCAGCAAGGGCACATGACGCTGCATGCACGCAGCGTGACCACCGCGGCCGGCATTCCATCGCACCTGTTCGAAGAGGTCGTCGAAGGGCTCATCGAATCCGGCGAGATCAAAGTGTGGAAGGCCCAGGAACTGGCCGCGACGCTGTCCAGCGAGCGCGTCGTGAAGGCGGTGATCGAGCCGCGCAGTCAGGCATGCGGCAAGGTGATTCTGCTGGGTGAACACGCCGTGGTGTACGGACGTCACGCGATTGCTGCGCCCATTCCGCTCGCCATGGAGGCGCGGGTGATGGATGGCGCCGACGGCATCCGCGTGCTGATTCCGCGCTGGGGTGTGGAGCAGCGACTGAAACCGCTGGAAGCCCACGCTCAGGGGGTTGCCGGGATTCTCGCCATGCTGATCGCCGAGCTCGATCTGCAGGATCGTCCCATGGACATCGAAGTGTTTCCGCATGTGCCGAAGGCAATGGGGCTCGGCGGATCTTCCGCGCTCGCCGTTGCGATCGTGCGCGCGCTATCGGATCACTTTCACCTGAATCTCAACGACGAGCGGGTCAACGCGCTCGCCTTCGAGTGTGAAAAGGCCGCCCATGGGACGCCAAGCGGCGTCGACAACACGGTCGCCACCTACGGCCGTGCACTCAAGTTTCACAGCCGCGACGGCGCACCCTTCTTCGAGCCACTGAGCGTGGCGGCCCCATTGCCGCTGGTGATCGGCATTACCGGCCGCGAAAGTCTCACCGCGCACTACGTCGCGAAGGTTCGAACCGCATGGCAGCGCAGCCCGACGCACTACGAACGGCTGTTCGATGAGGTCAATGCGCTGGTGGAGTCCGCAACGCTCGCCATCGGTCGCGGCGATCTGCTCGAACTCGGTGAACTCATGAATCTCAACCACGGGCTCTTGAACGCCCTGCAGCTGTCGACGCCCGAACTCGAAGAACTGGTGCACATCGCACGCCGCGCCGGCGCGCTCGG
>JBGSQB010000051.1:0-40984 GCA_041738285.1 Pseudomonadales bacterium
CTGGCCCCGCGACAGCGATTCCGCGGCGGCATGGCCTGCGCTCCGCAGGCGCAGGTCAGCGCGATGCGGACCGGGGTGGGTCGCCCCCGATTTTACATCGCGGGCCCTGGATTCGCGCAGGCTTTTCTCAAAGCTGACGCCGTCCGACCAGCCGGACTGGTAGCGCAGTTCGACCTCGAGCTCGGGTGACAGGCGCGCGAGCTCTACCGCGAAGGCGCCTGTGAGCTCCGCCACGTAGGCGCGCCGCAGGACATCCACCTGATCGGCCAGGGTAACGACCTGCTCGTCCCAGCTGTCCATGTCGCGGCCCAACGCAGCCTCGCGCCCTCGCGCCGCCCGCAGAACGACATTGCGCTGACGCAAGGCGCGCTGATAGTCGCGCAGCACCGGCAGGGACGATTGTTCCACGTGGAACATGCCCCAATCCAGAAACCGCCGCCGCTCACCGGGGTGAGACAGCACCAAATCGGCCCCATCCGGCAGCAGCACTTGCAGCGGCAGCAGGCCCGCGATGCGTGACAGGCGCCGCTCCGCCACGCCGTTGACTCGCAACTCCGCGACGTTGTCCCGTCGTTTGTGCAGCCCTACCCCCAGCGTGCCCTGGCGCTCATCCTGCAGTTGGGCGTGTACCCAGAGCGCGTCGCGACCCCGGGTGATCACGGAACCGATACGATGGGTGCGGAAGGAGCGGCCGCGCGCCAACAGATGAACGGCCTCGAGAATGCTGGTTTTGCCAGCGCCATTAGGGCCGTAGAAGAGGTTGAGCCCGGCGGACAGATCAACCGCGAGCTGCGCGATGTTTCTGACCTGGGTGATTTCGAGCCGGGCGAGGCGCACCGCGCCTGAGTGTCCCGCGGTCGCTACAGGCGCATCGGCATGACGACGTACACGGCGTCGTCCGCACCCGGCCCTTCAATCAAGGCGCTGCTGTTGGCATCGGCCACGGAGACCCGCACGGTGTCCGTGTTCAGCACGCCGAGGACATCCTGTAAGTAGCTGACATTAAAGCCAATTTCGAATCGATCCCCGCCATATTCCACAGCCACGACCTCTTCCGCCTCTTCCTGCTCCGGATTGTTCGCCTGGATGGTGAGCTGCTCCGGTTCGAGAATCAGCCGCACGCCCCGATACTTTTCGTTCGACAGAATCGAGGCGCGCAGAAACGCCTGCCGGAGGCTTTCCCGGTCGCTGACCAGCGCGTGGCGCGCCTGCCGCGGAATCACCTTTTCATAATCGGGGAAGCGCCCATCCACCAGTTTGGTGGTCAGCGTATAACCGGCGTGGGTGGCCCGCAGGTGATTCTTGCCCAGGGCGAGCACCACATCGCCGTCGTCGTCGGCCAACAGCCGCGCAAGCTCGAGAACACCTTTGCGGGGCACGATCACCTGCACCCGATCGCCCTGGGTTGCGTGCGCCACCGTACACATGGCCAGACGATGGCCATCGGTCGCCACGGTGCGCACGTGGTTGTCCCCGACCTCCAGCAACATTCCGTTCAAGAAATACCGAACGTCTTGTTGGGCCATGGAGAAAGAGGTCTTCTCGAGCAGCCGCTGAAGCGCGCCTCGGGCTATTCTAACCTCCGTGTCTCCGGGGCCTCCTTCGACCTTCGGAAAGTCAGCGACGGGCAGTGTCGCAAGCGTAAATCGACTACGTCCTGACCGAACGACTGATCGGTCTCCCTCGGTCGCAACGGTGACCTTCGCGCCCTCCGGCAATGATCGCCAAATGTCTGCGAGCTTGCGCGCCGGCAGGGTCGCGGAGCCGGCCTGAGCGACGTCCACATCCACCGCGACCCGTGCATGCAGTTCAACTTCGAGGTCCGTGCCCGTGAACGTGAGGCCCTTGTCATCGACCGTGACTAAGAGGTTCGACAGCACCGGCAGCGTCTGCCGCCGCTCGACCACGCCGTTGACCAGTTGAATCGGGCGGAGCAGTGCTTCACGCGTGGTGGAAAATTTCATCTCGGCCTTCGACCTCTCGTCTAATGTGTGGGCCCGCGCTAGGTATGGAGCTGGCGTGTCAGATTGCGGTGGTCCTCAGCGACGTCGTTACTCTGCTCTTTGAGTTCCGCAATCTTGCGGCAGGCGTGCAACACCGTCGTGTGGTCGCGTCCCCCAAACGCTTCACCGATTTCGGGAAGCGAATGGTTGGTCAGCTCCTTGGCCAGCGCCATCGCCATCTGGCGTGGCCGGGCAATGGTGCGACTGCGCCGCTTCGAGAGCAAGTCAGAGGTCTTGATACTGTAATACTCGGACACCGAGCGCTGAATGGCTTCGATGCTCACCGCGCGCTGCTGAATCGCCAGCAGATCGCGCAAAGAATGTTTCACCTGATCGATACCGATCTGTCGGCCGGTGAAGCGCGCGTTTGCTATGACACGCTTCAACGCACCTTCGAGTTCGCGCACGTTCGACCGCACCCGCTCGGCAATGAAGAACGCCACGTCGGCGGCAAGATCCACGCCCTCCGCATCGGCCTTCTTCATCAGAATGGCGACCCGTGTCTCGAGCTCGGGCGGTTCCACCTCGACGGTCAGGCCATGCACGAATCGCGACTTCAAGCGTTCCTCGAGACCGTCTATCTCGCTCGGGTAGCGATCGCACGTCAGCACCATCTGATGCCCACGCTCGAGCAGCGCGTTGAAGACATGAAAGAACTCTTCCTGGGAGCGCAGCTTGTTGGCGAAGAATTGAATGTCGTCGATCAGTAGCGCATCAACCGACCGATAGTGCTGCATGAAGTCCTGCATCGTTCCGAGCTGCAGTGCCTTGACCATGTCCTGCACGAAGCGCTGGGAGTGCAGGTACACCACGCGCGCATTGGGCATTTTCGCAAGGATTCTGTTGCCCACGGCGTGCATCAGATGTGTCTTGCCAAGACCGACACCGCCGTACAACAGCAGCGGGTTGTAGCGATGACCCGCGTCGTCCGCGACCGATTGCGCCGCCGCCTTAGCAATCTCGTTGGACTTACCTTCGACGAAGGCTTCGAAAGTAAAGCCGTGATTCAGATCGACGCTGCCTCGCGCCACGGATTCGGCACGGAGCGGCACCGGCTCGTGGTGAGCGCTCAGCGCGCTGCCGATTTCGACCTCCACACCCATCGGACTGCCCGAGTCACCCAGCAACTCGAGTAGCGCACTGATGCGCGCACGAAACAAAGAGTCGACACGATCTTTCACGTACCGGTTCGGTGCAAGCAACGTCACTACACCCTCGTGCTGACGCGCCTGCAACGGCCTGATCCATGTGTTGAATTGTTCTGGCGGAATCTCGTCTTCCAGACGAGCAAGGCACTTCTGCCAAACTGTGTTTGCCACCGCGAAAGCTCCCCCCGGAAATTCTTTTTTCGGAATCGTTGTGGGGCACATTCTAGTGAACGCCACAATACGCGGCTATGTACTTTTTAATCTCGCGCACGTGCCCGATGCATATGATCGAGACAGATCAACTGCTTAGCGCGATTTCCTTTTTTCACTACGCGCAGTGCACCCACCACCCTTCTGTGTGCAACCTGTGGGCGGAACCTTGAATAGTCTGTGGATAACTATCTCAGTGTCGTTCCCGCCCGATCACGGTGGACAACTTCGCACTTCACCCAGTGCTCGTCCTCCGACTGTCCACAGCTTTCGATTTGGCGCGGCACGCGCAATCACTGAGCTCGAACGTCATACCCACAAGCGGCGCACGCTCAACAAGGAACAACAACAAAATTCTTCTTCAGTGTGCCTTCTCGAAACAAGTCCACTCTGTCTGTTTCAGATTCTCATGCCGCGCGCAGTCCCACATGGGTAAATTGACAGTCGCGGACGCGGTACCTAGAATCGCGCTCCCTTTTCGGTCGGTGGCGAGTCCATGAAGCGGACATTCCAACCCAGCGTGCAGAAGCGCAAGCGCACGCACGGCTTCCGTTCTCGCATGGCGACTCGCAATGGCCGCAAGGTGCTGGCCGCTCGACGCGCCAAAGGGCGCCGCCGGCTGACCGTCTGAACGCGCGTGCGACGTGCAATTCCGTCGCGCCGACCGCCTGATCCGCAAAGCTGACTTCGACCTCGTGCTGACCCAGGGCACCGTGCGTGTTGCGAGCGGTCCGTTCCGGGCCTTCGCATGTGTCACCCGGTCGCCTGGTCTCGGCGCCCGATTGGGGTTGATCGTGGGGAAACGACAACTCGGCCGGGCGGTCGACCGCAACTACATCAAACGCTGCGTGCGCGAGTCATTTCGAGCGTGCTTGGCGGAATTGCCAACGGTTGACGTCGTCGTGAGACTTGCGCACACGCCTGAGCCCGGCACTGATCTGTTCGCTGCGCTCAGTCAGGTGTGGGCGAAGTTGATTCGAGCCGCCGGCGCATCCGACCATCGGGAAGGAGACATGTGAACATCGCCAAGCACTTCGCGCTCGCGCTCATCCGCGGCTATCGCTTCTTTCTGAGTCCGTGGTTCGGGCAGCATTGCCGCTTCCATCCTACGTGTTCAGCCTATGCGCTCGAAGCGATCGAACGCGACGGTATTGTTCGCGGTGGCTGGTTGGCATTGAAGAGAATCGGTCGATGTTCACCGCTGCATCCGGGTGGTGTGGACCCACTACCCCCGCCCGCATCGTCACCGCCCCCCCACCATGCCTGACCGAGCCAGGAGCACGCCGTCATCATGTTTCCCGCAGAAATTCAGCGCATCGTTCTGATCATCGGGCTCGCGGCGGTCGCGTACCTGATGGTGCTCGCGTGGAACGATGATCAGAAGAGAAACGCGCCACAGCAGACCCTGAGCGAGGCACCGCTGGTCAGCAACGGGCCGGTTGCCGAAGTCCCCATACCGGACACGAGCGAGATGCCTGCCGCTGCGCCGCACAGCGATGTGCCGGACGCGAGTCTGATCGGCCCGGCGCAACCGATCTCGACCAAGGCCCCGGATGCGGTTAGCAGCACTGACCGCCTCATTCGGGTCGATACCGGCGTGCTGTCGGTGTGGATCGACCGCCTCGGTGGCGATATCGTGCGCGTGCAGTTGCCACGCTATCCCCTCAGCCTCGAGCAAGAGGATGTGCCCTATCTCTTGCTCGACAGCGGCAATGGCCACACCTACATCGCGCAAAGCGGATTGATCGGACGCGACGGATTCGACGCGGCCGAGGGTCGGCCGCTGTACGAAGCCGCGGTTGCGCATGCCGAGTTTCGGGATCAACCAGGACGCATCGAGCTCGTTGCGCGGCGCGGTGACGTCGAAGTCAGGAAAACGTTCTCCTTCACGAGCGACGACTATGTGGTCGGTGTGCGCCATGAGGTGGTCAACACGTCCGCTGGTGACTTCGAAGCGGCGCTGTTCGCCCAGCTCAAGCGCGACCGCAATCCGCCCTATGGGGACGCCGCGTTCACCCTCGGACCCCAGCCCTACCTTGGCGCCGCACTCACCACCAAGGACGAGCGCTACTTGAAAGTCGACTTCGACGACGTTGATGAGGCGCATTTTCGCGCCGAAGTCACCGGCGGCTGGATGGCGATGTTGCAGCACTACTTCTTGAGCGCCTGGGTCGCGACGCCGGCCGATCAGAACCGGTTCTACGCCCAACCCCGCAACGACGGCACGTACACCTTCGGCTACACCGGACCGGTACAGCGCATAGCGGCGGGGCAGACCGCCGCGTTCGACGCGCAATTCTATGCCGGACCGAAAGATCAGGACCGCCTCGAGACCATCGCACCCAACTTGAACCTCACCGTCGACTACGGCTTCCTGTGGTGGCTCGCGGTGCCGCTGTTTCATCTACTGCAGTGGCTGCAGGCGTTGGTGGGCAACTGGGGGATCGCGATCATTGCCCTGACCTTCGTCGTGAAAATTGTGCTCTATCCACTGTCCGCGGCCAGCTACAAGTCCATGGCGAACATGCGGCGGGTGGCGCCGCAGCTCAAGCGGGTGCAGGAACGCTACGCCGACGACCGACAGAAGCTGTCCCAGGAAATGATGGAGCTGTACAAAAAGGAAAAGATGAACCCCCTCGGCGGTTGTCTGCCGATGTTGTTGCAGATGCCGGTGTTCATTTCGCTCTACTGGGTGCTGTTCGAGAGCGTCGAGTTGCGCCAGGCACCGTTCTTTCTCTGGATTCATGACCTTGCGGCGATGGATCCCTACTTCGTGTTACCGATTCTGATGGGCGCATCCCAGTACATTCAGATGCAGCTGAATCCGGTACCACCGGACCCGATGCAGGCGAAGATCATGAAGATGATGCCGATCATGTTCACGGTGCTGTTCCTGTTCTTCCCGTCAGGGCTGGTCCTGTACTGGCTGGTCAACAACGTGCTGTCGATTGCCCAGCAGTGGTACATCACGCGGCAGGTGGAAGCTGGCTCCGGCACCGCCAAAGCCTGACGCCGCACCGTTGGCGCTCGATGGCGACACCATTGCCGCCGTCGCGACGCCGCCGGGCCGGGGTGGCGTCGGCATCGTTCGCATCAGCGGCCCGCGGGCGCGGGATGTAATGCAGGCCGTGACCCGCGCTGCGGCATCTCCTCGCCGGGCACAACTGCGCGACTTTCTCGACCCGAGCGGGGCCATCATCGACCGTGGCATTGTCCTCTTCTTTCCGGGCCCCGCCTCGTTCACGGGTGAAGATGTGGCGGAGCTGCAGGGTCACGGCGGCCCGGTGGTGATGGATCTGCTGCTGGAAGCGTGTCTCTCGGCCGGTGCCCGATTTGCGCGACCGGGTGAGTTCAGTGAGCGGGCCTTCGTCAACGGCAAGCTCGATCTCGTCCAGGCCGAAGCGGTGGCTGATCTCATCGCCAGTGCGTCGAAGGGTGCTGCCCGGGCCGCGATGAGATCGCTGTCGGGCGACTTTTCCCGTCGCATCACTGAGTTGGCCGAAGCCGTTCTGAATCTGCGCATTTTTGTGGAGGCCGCCATCGACTTCCCGGAAGAAGAGGTGGACTTTCTTTCTACGGGCAACGTCAAGACCCAGCTCGATGACATCGCCGCGAATCTGGCCACCCTGATCGGGGGCGCCACCCAGGGGGCGCTGCGCACCGAAGGCTGGCAGGTGGTGATCGCGGGCCGACCCAACGCCGGCAAGTCGAGCCTGCTCAACCGCCTCGCGGGTAGCGATCGGGCCATCGTCACTGATGTGCCTGGCACCACCCGGGACGTGTTGCGCGAGCGCATCGATCTGGGCGGCCTGCCCCTGATCGTCGTCGACACCGCAGGTCTGCGTGCAAGTCTTGACCGAGTCGAGCAGGAAGGTGTGCGGCGGGCGCGGGCCGAAGTATCCACGGCAGATCATCTTCTGCTGGTCTGTGATCCGCTTGAGAGTGAAGACCCACTTACACTGATCAATCAGGAATCTCTGGATCACCTGCGGCTGACGGTGGTCGAGAACAAGACCGATCTGAGCGGGCTGCCGGTGGGCATCGTGGCCGGCGCGTCACCGCCGCGGCTGCGCCTGTCGGCGCTGACGGGGGCCGGTTTCGAGGCCCTGGAAGCGCACCTGAAGGCGGTCGCTGGCTATCGCGACGATGAGGGTGGTTTTTCTGCCCGCCGTCGGCATCTGGATGGACTGCGACGGGCCCAGGATCACGTCGAGCGTGCCCGCGCGGCGCTGTCCTCGATGCTGGCCGGAGAGCTCGTCGCCGAAGACCTGCGCGCGGCCCATCAGGCCCTGGGCGAGATCGTCGGCGAAACCACGAGCGATGATCTGCTCGGCGCGATTTTCGCCAGCTTCTGCATCGGCAAGTAGAGCGCCTTGACCTGGGCGGTATACTTGCGCGCCATTTGCGGTCCCCTAAGCCACCATGCGTTTTCCCGACAGCTTCGATGTGATCGTGATCGGCGGCGGCCATGCCGGCACCGAAGCGGCCGCGGCCGCGGCGCGCATGGGCGCCCAGACGCTCCACCTGACCATGAGCATCGAGACGATCGGCGCCATGTCCTGCAACCCGGCGATCGGTGGCATCGGCAAGAGCCACCTCGTGCGGGAAATCGATGCCCTCGATGGGATCATGGCGCGGGCCACTGACCGTGCGGGCATTCAGTTCCGCGTGCTCAATGGCAGCAAGGGCCCCGCAGTGCGGGCGACCCGTGCCCAGGCCGATCGCGTGCTGTACCGCGGCGCGGTGCGGGAACTGCTCGAATCGACCGACAACCTGAAGATCTTTCAGCAGGCCGTGGTTGACCTCGTGGTCGAAGACGGGCGCATCGCCGGTGTCGTCACTCAGACCGGGCTCACATTCCGCGCCCCTGCGGTCGTGCTCACGACGGGAACCTTTTTGGGCGGGCGCATCCATGTGGGGCTGACCCATCATCCGGGCGGACGCGCTGGCGATGCGCCGTCCAACGCATTGGCCGAGCGGCTACGCGCGTTGCCGTTCAAAGTCGATCGGCTGAAGACCGGTACGCCGCCGCGCATCGATGGCCGTACGGTCGATTTCGGCGTGATGACTGCGCAGCCCGGGGATGAGCCTGCGCCGGTGATGTCGCTGCTCGGTAGCCGCGCCGAGCACCCGCGGCAAGTACCGTGTCACATTACCCATACCAATGGAGAGACCCACGCGGTCATCCGCGAGGGGCTCGATCGCTCGCCGATGTACACGGGCGTGATCGAGGGCATCGGGCCGCGCTACTGCCCTTCGATCGAAGACAAGGTGGTGCGCTTCGCCGACAAGTCGAGCCATCAGGTGTTCGTCGAACCCGAAGGACTGACCACCCAGGAGCTGTATCCGAACGGCATCTCCACCAGCCTGCCGTTCGATGTTCAGCTGCGCGCGGTGCGCACGATTGCCGGGTTCGAGCGCGCTCACATCACGCGCCCCGGATACGCGATCGAGTACGACTTTTTCGACCCGCGGGATCTCGCACCCTCGCTCGAAACGAAAGTATTGGAAGGGCTGTTCTTCGCCGGCCAGATCAACGGCACCACGGGGTACGAAGAAGCTGCGGCGCAAGGGTTGCTCGCGGGCATCAACGCAGCGCTCAAGGTGTCAGGGCGCGCGCCCTGGTGTCCGCGCCGCGACGAAGCCTACATCGGCGTGCTCGTTGACGACTTGACCAGCCGCGGTACCAACGAGCCGTACCGGATGTTCACCAGCCGCGCTGAATTCCGCCTGCGGCTGCGGGAAGACAACGCCGACCTGCGCTTGACCGGCATTGGCCACACACTCGGTGTGGTCGGTCGGACGCGATGGCAGTCATTCACGACCAAGTCGAGCGCGATCGATGCGCTGCGCGCGGCGCTCAAGTCAGCCACAGTCGTGCCGGGCAGCGTGCTTGCCCAGACCATTGAGGGCGCGTGCGGTGAGCGCGTTTCTAACGCCACGGATCTGCTCGCGGTATTGCGCCGGCCGGCGGTGAAAATCGATGCGCTCGTGGCAGCGCTCAAGCTGCCTGAGGTTGCCGCGGATGTCGCAAACCAAGTCGAAGTGCAGACGAAGTACGATGGCTACATCGCGCGTCAGCAGGGCGAGATCGATCGACTGGCGCGGCATGAAGCAACAGCGCTGCCAAGGTCATTGGAATACGCAGCCATCGACGGCTTGTCGGCCGAGTTGAAACAGAAACTCGCCGCCGCGCGCCCGGAAACGCTGGCGCGTGCGGCGCGTATCCCGGGCATCACGCCGGCTGCGTTGTCGTTGCTGCTGGTCCACGCCCGCCGGCTGCGCGAACAGGCGTGAGCTGCGAAGACGACGTGCGTGAGGGCGCACTGGCCCTCGGCGTAGCGATCGGTGCGGAGCACGCCGCCACACTGTGCGCCTTTGCGGATCTGTTGGTCCGCTGGAACGCGAGGTCGAACCTGATTTCGCGGGGGGATGAAAAGCGACTCGTGCCTCGACATCTCCTCGACAGTCTTTCGCTGGCACCACTCTTGCGAATGCGGCGCGTACTGGACGTCGGCACGGGTGCCGGACTGCCGGGTGTGCCGCTGGCGATCGCGTGTCCGGACGCGGAGTTCGTGCTGATGGATCGGTCCGAACGGCGGCTGCGGTTCGTGCGCCACGCCGTTGCCGAGTTGGGTCTTGGCAACGTATCGGTGTGTGAGGCGGATTTGGCAACGTACCGGGCGCGGCCATTATTTGATACCGTCGTTTCACGCGCGGTAGCCGCCCCGGCGGCCCTGTGGCCAATGGTGCGTGGGCTGTTGACGGACAGTGGCGTAGCCCTTTTTCAATGCGGTGACCCGAGCACCCTGGAGCAACCCGCGATGGCTCGGGCCGAGTCGAAACAGATGCGCATCCCAGGTCTTGATGTGCCGCACTGGGTCCTGTGTGTCTCGAAGGTGGCAGCATGACGCGGGTCATTGCGGTCGCGAACCAGAAGGGTGGCGTCGGCAAGACCACAACCAGCGTCAATCTCGCAGCCTCGCTCGCGCTTTCGGATGCCCGCGTGCTTCTCGTCGATCTCGACCCACAAGGCAACGCAACGATGGGCAGCGGCGTCGACAAGCATCGCCTCACATTGTCCGTCTATGACTGGCTCATGGACGATCAGGCGGTGGAGGCGGTGGCCCAGCGTTGCCCGACGGGATTTGAGATCATTCCCGCCAACGCCGATCTCACCGCTGCGGAAGTGGAACTCATGACGGCCGAGCGCCGGGAACAACGCCTGAAAGCGGCGCTCGCGCGCGTAGGGCAACGCTACGACTTCGTGATCATCGACTGCGCCCCGTCGCTCAACATACTCACCATCAATGCGCTCATGGCAAGCGATGGCGTGCTGATTCCAATGCAGTGCGAGTACTACGCGTTGGAAGGATTGTCGGCGCTGCTCGATACCATCGACGGCGTCAAACGCCGCGGCAATCCGGGCCTTGCGGTCGAGGGCATCCTGCGGACGATGTATGATCCGCGCAACAGTCTGACCCGGGATGTATCGCGTCAGCTGATCAAGTTCTTCGGCGACAAAGTGTTCCGAACGGTCATTCCCCGCAACGTCCGGCTTGCCGAAGCCCCAAGTCATGGTTTGCCGGTCGTACTCTATGATCGGCTGTCGCGCGGTGCCGTGGCCTACATGGCGCTCGCGGGCGAACTGAAGCGCAGCGCTGCGAGCGCGATCTGAGTGGTGAACCGGTGGTGATCAAGAAGCGCGGATTGGGTCGAGGACTGGATGCGCTGCTGGGCGCCGCCCGCACCGACGAACCGACCGGCGAAGCGGACCTGAGCGAGATGCCGATCGCCCAGATCCATCGCAGCCCGTATCAACCACGCCAGCACTTCGATGACGAAGCGCTGGCGGAGCTGGCAGCCTCTATTCGCGCTCAGGGTGTCATGCAACCCATCGTGGTGCGACCGCGCCCGGTCGGTGGGTACGAGATCGTAGCCGGCGAACGGCGCTGGCGCGCAGCGCAACTGGCGGGCCTCACCACGATTCCGACGGTGATCAAGACCGTGAGCGACGAGCACGCGGTGGCCATGGCGTTGATCGAGAACATCCAGCGCGAAGACTTGAACCCGCTCGAAGAAGCGGTCGCCCTGCAGCGGCTGCAGGACGAATTCCGATTGACCCAGCAGCAGGTGGCCGATGCCGTGGGCAAGTCCCGGGTCACGGTCACGAACCTGTTGCGGCTGCTGCAGCTTTCATCCGCAGTGCGCGAGATGCTCAGTCGCGGCGAGCTGGAAATGGGGCATGCCCGGGCGCTCCTATCGCTCCCGCCGGGGGATCAGGAGACGGTTGCCTTGCAGGTGGTGGTGCGCGGGCTGTCCGTGCGGCAGACCGAGGCCATGGTGCGGGATGTCCTGCAACCCCAGGCGAAAAAGGCCAAGAAGCGTACGCAGACCAGCAAGGACGCCGATTTGCGCCGGCTGGAGATGGATTTGAGTGAGCGCGTTGGCGCCCCGGTGACGATCGATGCCGACAGCCGCGGCGGCGGGCGTGTGGTGATTGGCTATTCCAGCCTCGATGAGCTCGACGGGATCCTCAGCCATCTGAAGTAGCCAGCGGGGGAATTGGGGACAGTTAACCTACTTCGCCGAGGCTGCCCGCACGGATGTGCGCGCATTGCGAAATAGGTTAACTGTCCCCAAATTCCCAGTTTTGTTGCGGTGCATCAGGGGCCTCCTTATAATGCGCGCGCTTTGCGCATGGGGGTCGACCTGACAGCCGCAAGTGGCCCGACTCGGATCGTGGTTGCTCAGGGCGCGGTGACACTGGTGATGGCGGGGGGCTTTCTGCTCGCCGATGCCGGTAGTGGCGTCTCGAGCCTTCTTGCTGGCCTGGCCGTCGTCGTTCCCAATGCCTATTTTGCGCGGCGGGTGCTCGCACAGCGCGGGCAGCACGCACCGCTCGATGCGGCGCGCGCGCTGATGGGCAGCAGCGTCGTGAAGCTGTTGTTGTCGATAGCACTACTGGGGGCGATCTTCAGCAGCTATCCGGTCGAGCCGCTGGGGTTTTTCGCCACGTTTATTGTGGTCCATGCGGTTCATGTGATTGCGCCGCTGGTGGATGGGCCGCCGCGTAGCAGAAGAAAAGGCGTTTAAGGACATCGATGGCTTCTGACAGTCCGACCAGCAGCGAGTACATCGCCCACCATCTGACCAATCTCACCTATGGTCAGCACCCCGATGGCACCTGGGGTTTAGCCGAAACTCAAGAACAGATCCAGGCAATGGGCTTCTGGTCCATCAATGTTGATTCGATGGGCTGGGCGCTGGTGCTCGGCTTCGTGTTCTGTGGCCTGTTCTACTCCGTCGCCCGCAGCGCGACCGCCGGCGTACCCGGTGCAATGCAGAACGGCGTGGAGATGATCGTCGAATTCATCGACGACCTGGTCAGCACGATTTTCACGCACAAGAACGATCTGATCGCCCCCATGGCACTGACGGTGTTCGTGTGGGTGTTCTTGATGAACCTCATGGACCTCATTCCGGTCGACTGGATTCCGATGCTCGCCCAGGCGATGGGCATCCATTACATGAAGGTGGTGCCGACCACGGATCCGAACGTCACCCTCGGCATGGCCATCGCCGTGTTCGTGCTGATGCTGTACTACTCGATCAAGTGCAAAGGCCTCGGCGGCTTCTTTGGCGAGCTCGCATTTCACCCGTTCCCAAAGTGGCTGTTTCCCCTCAACCTCTTCCTCGAAGGCGTCACGCTGATCGCCAAGCCCCTGTCCTTGGGCTTGCGGCTGTTCGGCAACATGTATGCCGGCGAGATGATTTTCATTCTGCTGGTGCTGTTGTACACGAGCGCCGTGTGGACGCCGGTCGGTGCATTGCTGCAGTGGGGCTGGGCGATGTTCCATGTCCTGATCATCACGCTGCAGGCATTCATTTTCGCGGTCCTGACGGTCGTCTATCTGGCGCAAGCCCACGACGTTCCGGAAGACCACTGATTCAACCCAAGGCGCCACGCGCGCAACTCGATTCTCAAAAGGAGCAAACATGGAACTCGGAGTTCTTCTTTACGTAGCAGGGGCCGTGATGCTGGGCCTTGGCGCAGTCGGCGCGTCCATCGGTGTCGGTATTCTGGGGGGCAAGTTTCTGGAAGGCGTTGCGCGCCAGCCGGAGCTGCTGCCGATGTTGCGCACACAGTTGTTCATTGTGCTGGGTCTGGTCGACGCGGTGCCAATGATCGCAGTGGGTATCGCGCTGTACGTGATCTTCGGTCTGGCCGGCGCAGCTTAAGAAGCTGCGGAACTGAATTAGAAAGGGGTGCCGACGTGAATCTGACATTTACGCTCATCGCGCAGTCGATCACCTTCCTCGTGTTCGTCTGGTTCTGCAAGAAGTTCATCTGGCCGTTTCTGATCACTGCCATGCGCGAGCGCCAGAAGGCGATCGCCGACGGGCTGTCCGCGGCCGAGCGCGCAGAAAAAGATCTGAAGCTGGCCCAGGAACGGGTCAGCGATCAGTTGAAGCAGGCCAAGGAAGAAGCGCGGCAGATCATCGAGCAGGCCCGCGCGCGCGGGGTTGCGATGGTCGAAGAGGCGAAGCACGACGCCCGCGCGGAAGGTGAGCGCCAGAAGGAAGCCGCGCGCGCTGAAATCGACCAGGAAGTGAACCGGGCGAAGGAAGTGCTGCGCGGTCAGGTTGCGACCCTCGCGATCGCCGGTGCCGAGCGCATTCTGCAGGCGTCGGTCGACAAGAACCGCCACAGCGAGCTTTTGAACAAGCTCGCGGCAGAACTGTAAGAGGTCGCAATGGCGGAACTTGCAACCCTCGCCCGACCCTATGCCAATGCAGTATTCGACATTGCCAGGGGCGAGAAGCGACTGCAGGAGTGGTCTCGAGCGTTGAGCTTTCTGGCGTCAGCAGTGGTAGCGCCGGGCATTCGCGAGTCGCTCGCGGATCCGTCGACCACCAGCGAACAGAAGGCACATGTGCTCACCGAAGTCGTGAAGGACGAGCTCGATCAGCGCGGCCGTCGATTTGTTGGTGTCCTTGCCCGTAACAAGCGCCTGGGTCTGTTGCCTGAAATCGGTGCCCAGTACGAAGCGCTGCGTGCCGAGCAGGAAAAGACCCTCGATGTCGAAGTGATCTCGGCCCATCCGCTCACCGACGAAGACCGCCAGCGCCTGATCGATGCGCTGACCAAGCGCTACGAGCGCGATGTTCAGCTCACGGCGCACGTGGACGCCAATCTGATCGGCGGCGCCATTGTGCGCGCCGGTGACACCGTAGTGGACGGGTCGGTTCGAGGAAAACTGGACAAGCTTTCGGAAACGCTGTTGCGCGTCTAGACGCAACGAGCCGCGAGAAATTTTGAGGAAATTTAAGTCATGCAGCAACTGAACCCATCGGAAATCAGCGACATCATCCGCGCGCGCATCGACGCGCTCGACGTGAAGTCCGAGGCCCAGAACGAAGGTACGGTGGTCTCCGTCTCCGACGGCATCATCCGCATTCATGGCCTGGCCGATGCGCAATACGGCGAGATGATCGAGTTCCCGGGCGGTGTGTACGGAATGGCGCTGAACCTCGAGCGCGATTCGGTGGGTGTCGTCGTGCTCGGCGATTACCTGGGCCTGAAAGAAGGCATGACGGCGCGCTGCACCGGCCGCATTCTCGAAGTACCCACGGGCCGTGAATTGCTCGGCCGCGTGGTCGACGCGCTCGGCACACCGATCGACGGCAAAGGCCCGCTCAACGCAAGCTCCAGTTCCCCGGTGGAAAAGGTTGCCCCGGGCGTCATCGCGCGTCAGTCGGTAACCCAGCCCGTTCAGATCGGCCTCAAGTCCATCGATGCGATGGTGCCGATCGGTCGTGGTCAGCGCGAACTCATCATCGGTGACCGTCAGATCGGTAAGACCGCGATCGCCATCGACGCGATCATCAACCAGAAGAACAGCGGCATTAAGTGCATTTACGTCGCCATCGGTCAGAAGATGTCGACGATCGCCAACATCGTGCGCACCCTCGAAGAGCACGGCGCGATGGACAACACGATCGTAGTCGCCGCGAGCGCATCCGAATCCGCGGCCATGCAGTTCATTGCACCCTACTCGGGCTGCTCGATGGGCGAGTTCTTCCGCGACGAAGGCGAAGACGCGCTGATCATTTATGACGACCTTACCAAGCAGGCGTGGGCCTATCGTCAGATCTCGCTGCTGCTGCGTCGCCCGCCGGGTCGCGAAGCATATCCCGGTGACGTGTTCTATCTGCACTCGCGCCTGCTCGAGCGCGCATCGCGCGTCAACGCCAAGTACGTGGAGCAGATTACCAACGGCCGTGTGAAGGGGAAGACGGGCTCGCTCACCGCGCTGCCCATCATCGAAACCCAGGCTGGTGACGTATCCGCATTCGTACCCACCAACGTGATCTCCATTACCGACGGTCAGATCTTCCTCGAGCTCGACCTGTTCAACTCCGGCATCCGGCCGGCGATGAGCCCGGGTATTTCGGTATCGCGGGTCGGTGGTTCGGCGCAGGTGCCGTTCATCCGCAAGATCTCGGGTGGCATCAAGCTCGCGCTTGCGCAGTATCGTGAACTGGCGGCGTTCTCTCAGTTCGCATCCGACCTCGACGAAGCGACCCGTCGCCAGCTCGAGCACGGGCAGCGCGTCACCGAGCTGATGAAGCAGAAGCAGTACGCGCCGATGTCGGTATCCGAGATGGGTATCAGCCTGTTTGCCGCGACAGGAGGCTTCCTGGTCGACGTGCCGGTGAACAAGGTCCTCGACTTCGAACGTGCGCTGTTGTCTTACATGCATGCAACTCACGCGGACTGGATGAAGACAATCAACGAGACCGGCGCGTACAACGACGAGATCGTTGCCTACATGAAGAAGGCGATCGAGACCTTCAAAGCGACCCAAACGTACTAACAGGCATCGCGCGATGGCAGTCGGACGAGAGATCAAGAAAAAGATCGGCAGCGTGAAGAACACGCAGAAGATCACCAGCGCCATGGAGATGGTGGCAGCGAGCAAGATGCGCCGCACCCAGGAAAAGATGCGCCAGGGCCGTCCGTATGCCGACAAGATCAGGGCCGTCATCGGGCATCTGGCGAACTCGAATCCTGAGTATCGCCACATCTACATGAAGGAGCGCGAGGTCAAGCGCGTCGGCTATGTCGTCGTGTCGACGGACAAAGGCTTGTGCGGTGGTCTGAACGTGAACCTGTTCCGCGCGCTGGTGCGGGACATGAAAGATTGGAACGACAAGGGCGTGCGTGCGGACCTGGCGCTGATCGGTAACAAAGCCGCCGGCTTCTTCCGCTCCTACGGCGGCAGCGTCAAAGCAGCGCTCAACAACGTCGGTGATGACCCTTCGGTCGAGCAGTTGATCGGCGGCATCAAGATCATGCTCGATGCGTACGAGCGCGGCGAGATCGATCGACTGTTCATTGCCACCAACAAGTTCGTCAACACGATGACGTTGACGCCGATCGTGCAGCAACTGTTGCCCCTCGAGGCGGCTGGCGATGATCAGCTCAAGCATCGTTGGGACTATCTGTACGAGCCCGACGCCAAGTACCTGATTGAAGGGCTGGTGACGCGATTCATCGAGTCACAGGTGTATCAGTCGGTGGTCGAGAATCATGCCTGCGAGCAGGCAGCGAAGATGATCGCCATGAAGAATGCGACAGAGAACGCGGAGAACCTGATCGACGACCTCACGCTGTTGTACAACAACGTCCGCCAGGCGGCGATCACGCAGGAGATTGCGGAAATCGTCGGCGGTGCGGCGGCGGTGTGACGACCAGGTTCAGCGCAACAATCGAACGAAGAGGCAGATTATGAGCAGCGGAAAGATTGTCCAGGTGATCGGCGCGGTAATCGACGTGGAGTTCCCACGCGAGTTCGTGCCGAGCGTTTACGATGCGCTGAAGGTGACGAGCGCCGGTCTCACCCTCGAAGTGCAGCAGCAACTTGGCGACGGCATCGTGCGCACCATTGCGATGGGTTCCTCCGACGGCATTTCGCGCGGCCTGGAAGTGATCAACACGGGGAATCCGATCACGATCCCGGTTGGCCAGGAAACGCTGGGCCGCATCATGGACGTGCTTGGCCAGCCGATCGACGAGAAGGGCCCGGTCAATGCGAAGGAGTCACTGCCGATCCACCGTCCTGCTCCCAGCTACGAAGACCAGAAAGGCGGCAACGAGATTCTCGAAACCGGGATCAAGGTCATCGATTTGATCTGTCCGTTCGCACGCGGCGGCAAGGTGGGCCTGTTCGGTGGCGCCGGCGTGGGCAAGACCGTGACCATGCTCGAACTGATTCGCAACATCGCGACCGAACACTCGGGTCTTTCGGTGTTTGCGGGCGTTGGCGAGCGCACCCGCGAAGGTAACGACTTCTATCACGAGATGCAGGACTCGGGCGTACTCGACAAGATCTCGCTCGTATTCGGTCAGATGAACGAACCGCCGGGCAACCGCTTGCGCGTGGCGCTCACTGGTTTGACCCTCGCCGAGAAATTCCGCGACGAAGGCCGTGATGTGCTTCTGTTCGTCGACAACATCTACCGCTACACCCTCGCAGGTACGGAAGTGTCGGCGCTGCTTGGTCGTATGCCGAGCGCCGTGGGTTACCAGCCGAACCTGGCCGAGGAGATGGGCCTGTTGCAGGAACGCATCACCACGACCAAGACCGGCTCAATCACATCCGTGCAGGCGGTGTACGTACCGGCCGACGACCTGACCGACCCGTCGCCTGCAACGACCTTCGCCCACCTCGACTCGACCGTGACGCTATCCCGGGCGATTACCGATCTGGGTATCTATCCTGCAGTCGATCCGCTCGACTCCACCAGCCGTCAGCTCGACCCGCTGATTGTGGGCGATGAGCACTATCGGGTGGCGCGCGGCGTTCAACAGGTGCTGCAGCGCTACAAGGAACTGAAGGACATCATCGCAATCCTCGGCATGGACGAGCTGTCCGAAGACGACAAGCGCCTGGTGTACCGCGCGCGCAAGATTCAGCAGTTCTTCTCCCAGCCGATGTTCGTGGCGCAGGCTTTCACCGGTCAGGACGGGGTCTACGTTTCCCGGGAAGACACCGTGCGCAGCTTCAAGGCGATCCTCGACGGTGAGTTCGACCATCTGCCCGAGCAGGCGTTCTACATGGTCGGCACCATCGAAGCTGCCGCCGAGAAAGCCAAGACGCTGGAGAAGAAATAAGTCATGGCCATGACGATCCACTGCGACATTGTCAGCGCCGAGAAGGAGATCTTCTCGGGTCGGGTGACCATGATCGTCGCCACCGGCACGTTGGGCGAACTTGGCATCATGCCGGGCCACGCGCCACTGCTGACCGGTATCAAGCCCGGACCGGTGCGATTGCAGATGGACGATGGCAGCGAGGAGGTGTTCTTTGCCTCCGGTGGCTTCCTCGAAGTGCAGCCTGGCACGGTCACCGTCCTTGCGGACACTGCGCTGCGCGCCGATGACATGGACGAAGTGGCCGCTGGGCAGGCCAAGGAAGCCGCTGAGCGGGCTCTCCACGACCAGCAGTCCGACTTCGACTTCTCCGTTGCTGCCGCTCAACTGGCCGAAGCCTCGGCACGTCTTCGTACCCTCGAAGAGCTGAAGAAGCGCCGCCGCTAGCTACCGTTACAACCACGTCACGCCATTTGCGCAGACACGCTCCTATAATTGTCGGCGTCTCGGAACGGACGTCCGTCTATGAGCCTGGATATCGTCGTGCTTGCCGCGGGTCAGGGCACGCGAATGCGCTCACGTATTCCCAAGGTGCTTCACCTGCTCGCTGGCAAGCCCCTGCTCGGGCATGTGCTCGATGCCGCGGCGAGCCTGGAACCCCGAGCGATCCATGTAGTGGTCGGCCATAGCGCCGATGCGGTGCGCGCCGCGTTCACCGGCCGGGCGAAGCTCAACTGGGTGGTCCAGGACAAGCAACTCGGTACCGGGCATGCGGTCGCCCAAGCGATTCCCCAGGTCAAATCCGATCGGTTGCTGATCCTGTTTGGCGACGTGCCGCTGGTGTCAACGGCCACCCTGCGCGCGTGTGTCGAGGCCGCGGGAGCCAAGGGTGTTGCGATGGTGACGGCGCAGATGCCCAACCCCTTCGGCTTTGGCCGCATCATCCGCGATGGCCGCGGACGCATCACCTCCATCGTCGAGGAGCGCGATGCCACCGATGCGCAGCGTCGGGTGTGCGAGATCAACTCCGGCATCATGGCCGCCCCGACTGCGCTGCTGCGACAGTTCACGTCGGGCCTAACCAGCGCGAACGATCAAGGCGAACTCTATCTGACCGATGTCATCGCGGCGGCAGCCACGACCGGCATCGACGTGGCGAGTCATGAGGTGGCAGCGGCCGAGGAAGTGCAGGGCGTCAACGACCGTGCTCAACTCGCTGCGCTCGAGCGCATCCATCAGCAGCGCGCGGCGCTGCGGCTCATGCGCGAGGGGGTCACCATCCTCGATCCGCTGCGCTTTGACGTGCGCGGTGATGTCACCGCCGGCGAAGATTGCGTCATCGACATCAACGTCGTCCTGGAAGGTACCGTCGTCCTCGGCAGAGACGTGCGCATCGGTGCAGCGTGCGTCATCCGTGACGCTCAAATCGGCGACGGCGCGGTCATCCATCCCCACACCGTCGTCGATGGCGCCGTCATCGCGCGCAACTGTGAGATCGGGCCGTTCGCCCGGCTGCGACCCGGCACCGAACTAGCGGAGGGCGTGAAGATCGGCAATTTCGTGGAAACCAAGAAGACCAAGCTCGGCCCGGGCACCAAGTCCAATCACTTCGCGTATCTGGGCGATACTACGACCGGCGCCGACTGCAACATCGGTGCGGGCACGATCGTGTGCAACTATGACGGATTCGCCAAGCACCCGACGAGCCTCGGAGACAACGTCTTCATCGGCTCGAACTCGACGCTCGTGGCGCCCGTCGTGCTCGGTGATGGCGCGTATGTGGCGGCGGGATCGACGGTCACCACCAAAGTTGAAGCCGGCACGCTCGCGGTTGGGCGGGCGCGTCAGCGCAACATCGAAGGCTGGACGCCACCGGCCCGACGCAAACTCAACGAACCTCAGCAATAGATCAAAGGTCGAGGTAGCACGCATGTGCGGTATTGTCGGGGCAGCCGCCCGTAGAGATGTTCCCGGTATCTTGCTCGAAGGCTTGAAGCGTCTCGAATACCGCGGCTACGACTCCGCGGGTGTTGCGGTGATTCCGGATGGTGTCCGCCGCGTCGATCGACGGCGCACGGTGGGCAAGGTCAAAGAACTGGCGGACAGCCTCGACCGTTCACCGCTGGCGGGGCACACGGGCATTGCACATACGCGTTGGGCAACCCACGGCGCGCCGCTCGAGAAAAACGCTCATCCGCACCTGTCGCGCGGACGCGTCGGCGTGGTGCACAACGGCATCATCGAGAACTTCGACGAGATCCGCACGCGGCTGAAGGCCAAAGGCTACGCATTCGATTCCGACACCGACTCGGAAGTCATTGCCCATCTGATCGACTCGCTCTACGGCGAAGGTAGACGCCTGATCGATGCTGTGCGGCTCGCACTGCACGAACTCGAAGGCGCTTACGCGCTGGCGGTCATGGCCAGTGACGAACCGGGCGTGCTGGTTGGCGCGCGGGTCGGCAGCCCGCTGGTGGTTGGCATTGGTATAGGTGAGAATTTTCTCGCCTCCGACGTGCTCGCGCTGCGCCCTGTGACCGACCGGTTCATCTTTCTAGAGGAAGGCGATCTGGTCGAAGTGACGACCGACGGCGTGTCAGTCTGGAGCGTTGCCGATGAGTCGGTCGTGCGCGCCACGGTGCGCGTCAAGATCGGTGGCAGCGATGAAGTCGACAAGGGCAACTACCGTCATCACATGCAGAAGGAGATCTTCGAGCAGCCGTCGGTCGTGAGGCGCACGCTCGAAGGCCGCATCTCCCGCGACCATGTGCTCGAACAGGCGTTCGGCGTGCACGCCAAGGAGATCTTCGACGGTATCGACGCGGTGACGATCGTCGCCTGTGGGTCGAGCTTCTACACCGGCTCGGTCGCGCGATACTGGATCGAGTCGATCGCCCGGATTCCGTGCAGCGTGGAGATCGCGAGCGAGTACCGGTATCGCAGCGTCGCGGTGCCTGCGAGAAGTCTGTTCATTTCGATTTCGCAGTCCGGTGAAACCGCGGATACGTTGGCCGCGCTGCGCATTGCGAAAACGGCTGGCTATGTGGCCACGCTTGCCATCTGCAACGTCGCGCTCAGCTCCCTGGTGAGAGAATCGGACATGGCGCTGATGCTCGAAGCGGGCGCCGAGATCGGCGTTGCCTCGACCAAAGCGTTCGTTGCGCAGCTGGTCGATCTGATGCTGGTCGCGATCCTGCTCGGTCGACGCCGCGGATTGACGCGTGAGCGCGAAGCAGAAATCGTCAAGGGACTCACTGCTCTGCCTGACATCATCGAACGCACGCTTTCGCTCGATGATGAGATCGCAAAGCTCGCCGAGCGATTCGTGGATCGTCAGCACGCACTGTACTTGGGTCGCGGCTCGCTGTTTCCGGTCGCGATGGAAGGCGCGCTCAAGCTCAAGGAGATCTCCTACATACATGCTGAAGGGTATGCCGCCGGAGAGCTCAAGCACGGGCCGCTTGCCCTCGTCGACGAAACCATGCCGGTGGTGGCCGTCGCACCGAACGATGATCTGTTGGAAAAGCTACAGTCGAACTTGCAGGTCGTGCGTGCAAGGGGCGGCGCGCTGATCGTATTCGCGGACAAAGACACCGGCATTCGACCGGAGCCGGGCGTGACGGTCATACATGTGCCGACGGTGTCCGATCTGCTGGCGCCCATCGTATACACGGTGCCGCTGCAGCTGCTCGCCTATCACGCTGCGGTGCTCAAGGGGACTGACGTCGATCAGCCGCGCAATCTCGCGAAGTCGGTGACGGTGGAGTAGGGAGTGCGGCGGCTCGCGATGGTTGTGCTGCTGACCATCGGTGCTGGTGTCACTGCTGCTGATGTCCCACCATTCACGGACCCCAATCACAACTTTGCCAGCACCGAAGCAGAAGTACGCATCCTGGACCTCAGCGTCCTGGCACATGACGAACTGAAGTCACGCGGCCTCTTGTACGAGGACGATGAAGTCGTCGATTTCGTACGCGCCCTGGGCCGCGAGGTCGCGCCGCAGTTCGCGCCTTACGCGCCGCCACTCGAGCTGTTCGTGGTGCGCGATGCGCTGGTCAACGCGTTCGCATTGCCGACTGCCAGGGTGTACATCAACCTCGGGCTCATTTCCGTCGTCGAGTCCGAGGCGCAATTGGCTGCGGTGATTGGTCACGAGATCGCCCATGTCGTGTTGCGCCACAGTCTGCGCACGGCGATCGATCGAAAGCGCAAGATCATCGCCTCCCATGTGGGCGATCTGTTGCTCTTCGGCACGGGGCTCGTCTATCTCGGTACGGCTGCTTCGCTCGCAAGCTACAGCCGGGCCGAAGAAAAAGAAGCGGATCTCGTGGGCCTGACCTATCTCGTTGCCGCGGGCTACAGTGCGCACGCGGCGCCTGCCGTATTCGAGGCGTTCCAGTCGATGGAGTCGGGCGAAGCGGCGCGTGGCTCGATCTATGCTAGCCACCCCGACAATACGCAGCGCATTGCCTACCTGAACGAGGCGATCGCCGAGCAATTTCCCGACAGTGGCGAAGAAGTCGCTGCCGACAGCGAGCAGTACGGCGCGATGCGCGCCCGGGTGCTGGAGGAAAACGTCAAGATACGGCTGTCGCGCAAACGCTTCGAACTGACGGACCGAGCGCTGGAGCGGGCGCGACGCTATGCAGCCGATGGCGTACTGATCGAATACTACCTTGGCGAAGTCCGTCGCGGGGTAGCGGATGATCCCGCGGCCGCGGCGCGGGATCGCGCGCTCATGCAAGGTGAGCGGAAGAAGGAGAAGGAGTACCTCGCCGCGTTTCAATCCGAGCGCCCGCAGAACTATGGTCGGGCGGTTGCGCACTATCAGGCAGCGCTCGCAGCGCGCCCGGACTTTGCCCTCGCCCACCGCGGCCTTGGCATGGTGGCCCATGCGCAGGGGCGCAGTGCCGATGCGATTGCCGCGCTTCGCATATACCTTGCGAGCGGCGATGACCTCGCCGACCGTCGCTTCGTGGAGCGTATCATCAAGAGCATGGAGAGGAGTGTGGCGCAGTGAAAGTGTTCAGATCCGTCGGTGTGATGCTCCTGGTTGCGTGGCTCGGCGCATGCGCGAGCAAGCCCACGACAACGGCACGGGAACACCCGGACATCGATCAGGCACTGCTCGATATCGAACGGGTCGTAGTGGCGCCGCCGATCGTGAGCATCGAGCGAGTTGTGTTCTCGGGCGAAAATGAGCGGCTCACCGCGCAAGAAGCGAACGTTGCGGCCGAGCTCGTGGCGGCGACCTCGAGTGCGCTGACCCAGCGCGGCTACGAAGTGGTTCCCTTCGACTTCGCAAAGGAGCGCGAAGCCGATCCCGACTTTGCCTTTGCCCTCAATCAGGTCATCGAAGCTTTCGACCGCGTGAAAGAGGACATGTTGCTCGGCCGCCCCATCCCCGAGGTGGACAAGCGCAAGTTCGCGCAGTCACTCGGTGAGGCCGTCAATCTGGTAGCCGACCGAGCCGCGGTCGACGCGGTTGTCATCGTCCAGTTCGCGGGGTTCGACAAGTCCGGCGGTACCCGGGCCAAGGAGATGGCGTCATCCATATTGCTCGCAGCCCTGCTCGGCTCCACCGCGATTCAGCCATCTGAAGGCAGCTACGTGGAGTTGGCATTGGTCGATGGCGTTACTGGCAATCTGCTCTGGACGGATGCGGCAGCGGTCGCGAAGCTCGAGTCCGACACCATCGCTGCCGCCATCGCGTCGCTGCCGAACGATGTCGATCCGACGGACCGTGCCGCTGATGATCCGGCGCCTATCGATGCGCCGGCCGCGGGCGTTGAGGTCGACTCAGGCTGATTTCCCGCACCACCTACGAGAACTTCGGTCGATCCCTTCGGTTGGCTGGGGTATAAAGTCGCCCTTCCGCAACGACCGCCGGCTCCGCCGAACACACAGTTGGACGTCACCCACATACTAGACGGGCTCAATGACCCGCAACGCGAAGCCGTCACCGCGCCGCTCGGCAACTATCTCGTCGTTGCGGGTGCGGGCAGCGGCAAGACGCGCGTGCTGGTGCATCGGATCGCCTGGCTGATCGAGGCGGAAGGCGCGTCGCCGCACGGTATTCTCGCGGTCACCTTCACCAACAAGGCAGCCGCCGAAATGCGTGCCCGTACCGAAGCGTTGCTCGCGATGCCGGTGCGCAACATGTGGGTCGGTACGTTTCATGGCATCGCTCACCGACTGCTGCGCATGCACTGGCAAGAGGCGGGTCTCCCACAGAACTTCCAGATCCTCGACTCCGACGATCAGCAGCGCCTGGTCAAACGCGTGATGCGCGCGCTCGACGTCGACGACACACGCTTTCCACCGCGCCAAGCCCAGTGGTTCATCAATGGCCAGAAGGACGAGGGTCGCCGGGCCAAGGACGTGGTGACGGGTGATGACTTGTTTCTAATCACCCAGAAACGCATTTACGAAGCCTACGAGGAGCTGTGTCGCAGCGGCGGTCTGCTCGATTTCGCCGAGCTGCTGCTGAAGAGCCATGAGTTGTGGTTGGAACAGCCGAATCTGCTCGAGCATTATCAACAGCGTCTGGCGCATCTCCTGGTCGATGAGTTCCAGGACACGAATGCCGTGCAGTACGCCTGGCTGCGAGTGCTCGCGGGACGCAGCGGTCGCATCATGGCGGTGGGCGATGACGACCAGTCGATTTATGGCTGGCGCGGCGCGCGGGTGGAGAACATCCACCGCTTTCAGCAAGACTTCCGCGGTGTGCGGCTCATTCGCCTCGAGCAAAACTACCGCTCGACCAGCACGATCTTGAAGGCAGCGAACGCGCTGATCGCGCACAACACGGATCGCCTCGGTAAGGAGCTGTGGACCGACGGCCGGGAAGGCGATCCGATCCTCTTGTATTCGGCGTTCAACGAACTCGACGAAGCACGCTTCATCGCCGATCGGATTCAAACCTGGGTCGCCCAGGGCGGTACGCCGAAAGATGCCGCGATTCTGTATCGCTCAAACGCGCAATCTCGAGTGCTCGAAGAAGCGCTGCTGCGGCTGCAGATCCCCTACCGGATCTATGGCGGGCAGCGGTTCTTCGAACGCGCCGAGATCAAGAACGCGCTTGGCTACATGCGGCTGACCTCGCAGCCGCACTCGGATACCGCATTCGAACGCGTCGTCAACACGCCACCACGTGGCATCGGCGACAAGACGCTCACCGATCTGCGGGAAAGCGCGCGGGCGGCAAACATCTCTCTTTGGCAAGCGGCGAAGCAGGGCATTGCCGACGGATCGATCGGGGGGCGCGCAGCGAGCACAGTGGGCGCGTTCATTGCCCTGATCGAACAAATGGCCGCGTCAGTTGCTGGGTTACCGCTGCACGAGCTCGCTCAGCATTGCATCGAGGTCAGTGGTCTGTACGAGTTCCACTCCCGGGAAAAAGGTGAGCGGGGCCTTGCGCGCAAAGAGAACCTCGATGAACTGATCACAGCGTGCCGGCAATTCACCGGCGAGGTTGTGCTGCCGCTGACCGATACCGGCGAAGCCCAGGAAGGTCAAAGCCTGCTCGATGAGTTTCTCGATCAGACGGCGCTGGAAAGTGGAGAGCAGCAGTCCGGAACCGACGATGATTGCGTCCAGATGATGACGCTGCACTCGGCCAAGGGGCTCGAGTTTCCGCTGGTGTTCATGGGTGGCATGGAGGAAGGCCTCTTTCCGCATCGCATGTCGGCGGACGAGCCGGGGCGCATGGAGGAAGAGCGGCGGCTATGCTACGTCGGCATCACCCGGGCCATGCGCCAGCTGTACATGACCTATGCCGAAACGCGACGTCTGCACGGCACCGACACCTACAACCGTCCGAGTCGTTTCGTCGCCGAAGTGCCGCCCGCGCTGTTGCACGAAGTACGCCTGCGTGGCGCCGTGACCCGACCAGGTCCAACGCGGCCATCGCCTCGCGGTCTTGCGAGCGACGGCGGTCGCTGGGTAGCCGACGATGGCGAACTGCGCATTGGCCAGCGCGTGATGCACGGCAAGTTCGGCGAGGGGGTGGTGCTCCAGAGCGAAGGCCAGGGCGACCGCGCCCGGGTGCAGATAAACTTTGCCGGCGCCGGTTCGAAGTGGCTCATGCTTGGCTACGCGAAGCTCGAACCGCTCGGTGAGTGAATCCATGATCTGGAGAACGTTGATGCGACGCTCGGTTGTCATTCTGGTGGTGTGTTCACTGATGGGCTGCGGCGCCGAAAAGAGTGTGAGCGGCGGCAGCGCTACACCCGCGGTCGAGACCATTCACTGGAAGCTCGTCACCACCTGGCCGAAGAACCTGCCGGCGCTCGGCACTGCGCCGGAGAATCTAGCGCGACGTGTCGATGCCATGTCGAATGGACGGTTGAAGATCAAGGTGTACGGCGCTGGGGAGTTGGTGCCCGCCTTCGGTGTGTTCGACGCAGTCTCCCAGGGTACCGCGCAGATGGGCCACGGGGCCGCCTACTACTGGCGCGGCAAGATTCCGGTGGCGGCCGTGTTCTCGACGGTGCCTTTCGGCATGACGGCCCAGGAAATGAATGGCTGGCTCGAGTTCGGTGGTGGCATCGAATTGTGGCGGGATCTGTATGCGACGTTTGGACTGGTACCACTCGCGGCGGGCAACTCGGGCGTGCAGATGGCCGGCTGGTTCAACAAAGAGGTGAACTCGCTCGCCGACATCAAGGGATTGAAGATGCGCATACCCGGCCTTGGCGGCGAAGTCTTCCAGCGTGCTGGCGGCGTATCGGTATCGATGCCGGGCAGTGAGATGTTCACCTCGCTGCAGACCGGGGCGATCGATGCCACGGAATGGGTAGGCCCGTACAACGATCTCGCGCTTGGATTGCACACCGTCGCCAAGTACTACTATTACCCAGGCTGGCACGAACCAGGCCCGACGCTGGAAGCAATCGTGAACAAGGCCGCCTGGGAAGCGTTGCCTGCAGACCTGCGCGCGATCGTCGAAAGCGCAGCGGACGCCATCAACGATGAAATGCTGGCCGAGTTCACGGCGCGCAACAACACGGCGCTGAAGACACTCGTCGAAGATCATGGGGTTCAACTGCGCAAGCTGCCCGACGATGTGCTTGCAGAATTCAAGCGGCTGTCAAACGAAGTGCTCGACGAACTGGCGGCCAGCGATGCGGACTCGGCCAAGATCCTCGCCTCCTATCGCGAGTTTCAGCGCAATGTCACTCACTATCACGCGATCTCCGAGCAGGCGTACATCAATTCCCGATGATGGAACTGAAGGCAACGGCCTACGAAGTGGAAGACGGCGTCGCGACGATTACCCTCAATCGTCCGCAGCGCATGAATGCCTGGACCGGCCGCATGCACGCCGAGTACCGCCACAGTCTTGCGGTTGCCGACGATGACGTGGCCGTGCGCGCGATCATCGTGACCGGTGCCGGCCGCAGTTTCTGTGTCGGTGGCGATGCGGCAGCACTGCAAGGCCATGTCGCCAAGGGTGGCTACGATCCGGGTACACCGACAACCATGGCCACGCCCGGTCGCGGTGTTGCGGGACAGTTCAATGGCGCGTTCGTCTATCACTTCGCACTGTCCAAGCCGATCATCGCCGCGATGAACGGCCCGGCGGCCGGCGTCGGGCTTGCGCTCGCCTGTTTTGCCGACATCCGTCTCGCTGCGGCGGGCGCCAAATTCACCACCGCACACGGCAAACTGAATCTGCCGGCGGAATACGGCCTGTCGTGGCTGCTCCCGCGCATGATCGGTCTGACCCGGGCGAACGATCTGTTACTGACGAGCCGTGTGTTCCTGGCCGAGGAGGCGATGTGCCTTGGCATCGTCAACGAAGTGCATTCAGCGGAAACAGTGCTCGATGCGGCGCGCGCGTATGCCCATCGGCTCATTGCGAACGTATCGCCGGGGTCGCTCAAGGAATCCCGCCGCCAAATCTATCTCGACCTGCACCGCGGCATCGCCGAGTCAGTCGATGACTCTGAAGCGTTGATCAGGCGCATGATGAAGGAACCGGACTACGCCGAGGGTGTGGCCGCGTTTCTCGACAAGCGCCCACCGCGATGGCAGCCGGATCAGCCGTAGAGCGCCTGCGGTAGCCAGGTTGCGAGACCGGGCCAGATCACGAGCAGGGCGAGCAACAGCAATTGCAGGGCAATGAACGGAACCACCCCTCGATAGATCTGTTGGGTCGACACGACGGCGGGTGCCACGCCCCGCAGATAGAACAATGCAAAGCCAAAGGGCGGCGTCAGAAACGAAGTCTGCAGGTTTACCGCGATCATGATGCCAAGCCACACGGGATCCACGCCCATGGCGAGCAGCGCAGGGCCGACGATCGGAATCACCACGTAGATGATCTCGATGAAGTCGAGGATGAACCCGAGCAGAAAGATCACCGCCATGACGATGATCAATGCGCCGACCATGCCCCCGGGCATGTTCTGAAATGCCTCGGCAATGACGTCGTCACCACCGAAGCCGCGGAACACGAGGGAGAAGATCGATGCGCCAATGAGAATCAGGAACACCATCGCGGTGGTCTTGAGAGTCGATTCGCCAATCTCTTTCAAGGTCGAAAGGTTCAGCGCCCGATAGCAGAATCCCATCAGCAGGGCGCCGAGCGCGCCGAGCGCCGCAGCTTCCGTCGGTGTGGCATAGCCAGCAAGTATGCTCCCCAGCACAGCGATGATCAGCGCAAGCGGCGGCACCAACCCGCGCAGCAATTCCACCGCGATGTGAAGGTCGCGACCACCTTTCAGCGCCGATGCAGGTACTGTAGGTGCGCGCCTGGGACTGATGATTGCGACGCTGATGACGTAAACCAGATACAGGCCGACGAGCACGAGTCCCGGGATGATCGCGCCGGCGAAGAGGTCTCCCACCGATACGGTCTTGGGCGCGAAGACGCCCTGGGACAATTGCGCCTGTTGATAGGCGTTCGACATCACATCACCCAGCAGTACGAGCGCGATCGAAGGCGGAATGATCTGGCCCAGCGTGCCGGTGGCGCAGATCGTACCCGTGGCGAGCCGTGGATCGTAGCCGTGGCGCAGCATCGCGGGCAGTGACATCAGTCCCATGGTGACGACGGTCGCGCCGACAATGCCGGTACTCGCGGCGAGCAGCATACCCACTACCGTCACGGCGATACCGAGCCCGCCCGGAAAGCGGCTGAGGAGCAGCGACATGCTGTCGAGTAGTGACTCTGCGATGCGCGTGCGTTCGAGTGTCACGCCCATCAGCACGAACAGCGGCACCGCGATCAGCGTGGAATTGTCGATGACTCCATACAGTCTGCCCGGCAGAAAGAGGAGGTCGTTCGCGTCGAAGCCACCGAGCAACACGCCGAGCCCTGCGAACGCGAGCGACACGCCCGCGAGGGTCAGCGCAACGGGATAGCCCGCGATGAGGCCTAGAAATACGAGGCCGAACAGAATGAAGGGCGCAGCTTCACCCAACTCGGTCGGTCCGCAGAGCCAAGATGATGCGCAGCGATTCCGCGACGCCCTGCAACAGGAGCAGAGCGGCCATGAGTGGAATCAGGGTCTTGAGCAGAAACACGGCTGGAATACCGCCGACCTCTGCGGATGCTTCGCGCACGCGCCAGGATGCCGCAACATAGTCGAGACTCGACACGAGCACATACAGCGCAACCGGCGCGAGCAGAAAAAGGTGCCCGCTCAAGTCGATGATCTGCTGTGTTCGCGGTCGCGCTCTGGCGTAGAGCAGGTCGACACGAACATGCGCGCCGTGCTTGAGCGCGTAGGGGATGCCGAACATGAATACCAGCGCGTGCATGTAGGTCACGCTCTCCTGCATCCGTACCGCGCCAATATCGAACCCGTAGCGCATGACGACGACAGCGGCTGTGACGAGCACCATCGCGAAGGTCAGCCAGGCGACACCACGCCCCAATAGCTCCGTCACGCGATCGATACCGGCGACCAGTCGATTCACGTGCTTACCCAGCGTGTGATCATCGGCACAACGTCGAGATCCAGCACCACGGCCACCCACAGCGCGAATCCGACCCAGACATTGTTCTTGAACGCAGCAAAGCACTTGGCACGATCGCGTTTGCGGATCAGCCTGAGTTGATGCACGAACAATGCTGCGATGACAGCGATGGCCCCGGCGAAGGCGAATCCGAGTCCCGCGCGCAGCCCGAATAGAGTCAGCGTGATCAATGTTGCTGCCTGCAACACGGCAATCATGAGCAGGTCCGCCTGACCGAACAGAATCGCAGTCGACTTGATGCCGGCTTTCAGGTCATCTTCACGGTCGACCATTGCATACAGCGTGTCGTACATGACTATCCAGAACACGCTGGCTACGAAGAACAGCCACGCGGTGGCGGGCAGCGCGTTCTGAATCGCGGTGAATGCCATCACGATGCCCCAGCTGAACGCCGCTCCGAGCACGACCTGGGGTAGATACGTCCAGCGCTTCATGAATGGATAGAGCGTCGCGATGAGTGCGCCGGCGACCGCCATCCACTGGGTCAGCGGGTTCAGGAACATCACCAGCAGCAGCGCGCACGCCAGCAGAATCGCGAACAGCAGCAACGCTTCGGTCTCGTCGATCGCCTTTGTGGCAAGCGGCCGGTCACGGGTCCGCTCGACCTGCTTATCGAAGTTGCGATCGGCGTAGTCGTTGATGACGCAACCGCCAGCCCGCATCACGACGCTGCCGAGCGCGAAGATGACTACGATGTGCGCAGCCGGCAGACCACCGGCGGCGACCCATACCGCGGTCAACGTCGGCCATAGAAGAAGTAGCGTGCCGACCGGCCGGTCGATGCGCATGAGTCTGGCGTATTGCGGCAGTCGGTCGACGAGGGCGTTCATGGGTCGGTGCTTGTTGGAGCGGGCAGTTTAGAACCTCTCACGAAATCATTCACGCCGTCGGCGCGTCATCGAGCGCCGGCATGAACTCTTCGGTGACCAGCAGCAGAAAGCGTCGCCGCCCGGATCTCGGTATCCCTGGACAGTCCCACAGGGCGCTTCGGGCCACGCCACCATGCCGACTGGTGGCAATTGTCTGGTGAAGACAGCGCGCGGGATGGCGCGTCACCCTGAACAACAGGGTGGCCAGTGGCGCCGCTCCAAGCGCGCGCAGTCCGGCAGTTGGCGGCAGACAGTCCGCCAGCGCGACCACTGTTCGCGCGCGCACCATGACCACGCCGTCGATGCACAGGTCAATGCAACGCAAGTGCGCCCCCTCACCCGGCCTCAGCCTGAGTGCGCGCCGTTCGCCGATGTCGGCGCGGCCGGTGTCGTCGTAGTGTACGAGTACCGTTGGCGCGATCCCGAAGCGGGCCGCCAGCGCGCGCGTGATAGAGCCTTGATGAGAGAGCCAGCGCTGCAGGGTCGCCCCCCGTTGGTGATTCGCGAAGCCGGGCATTTTATGGGTCACGCGCTGGTTTGCAATTTGACAGGCGCGCAAGTAGCGTACGGCGCCAATCAGCTGGACCGAAGTGAGAGCGCGCTCATGCGCAAATGGCAGTGCATCGTCTGTGGCTGGATCTACGACGAGGCGGAGGGCTACGAGGACGAGGGTATCGCGCCCGGAACCGCGTGGGGCAACGTGCCCGAAGACTTCGTCTGCCCGGAGTGTGGTGTGAGCAAGGAAGACTTCGAGATGATCGAGGTCGGCTGATCAAGTTTATTCATCCCCTATCCGATCGAGGACGCCCGGCATGAACCTCACGGCCCGGATACTGATCGGCATGGCGATCGGCGTGATCGCCGGTGTGCTGATTCAGCAGTCGGGCATTGCCACGGATCACTGGTTCTACACCTTCGTCGTCGGTGGCATCTTTCACGTCGGCGGCAAAATTTTCATTGCCTCGCTGATGCTGATGGTCGTTCCACTGGTGCTGGTGTCCATCGTGTGTGGGGCAAGCTCTCTGTCGGATGGCACCAGCATGGGTCGTCTTGGCGCCAAGGCGATGGGCCTGTACCTCGCGACCACAGCCATCGCCATCAGTCTCGCGCTCATGTTCGCGATCGCAATCTCGCCTGGCGAGGGTACATCTGCGGTGGCGCCGACGACCTACGAAGCCCCGCCCGCACCCGAACTCACCGACGTGCTGATTGGCATCTTTCCGACCAACCCGGTCGCGGCGATGGCCCAAGGCAACATGCTGCAGATCATCGTGTTCGCCCTCTTGCTCGGGATTGCCATTGCACGGATTGGCGAGGCAGGCATCCGGGTGCGGAACCTGTTCGATGACCTCAACGCGGTGCTGATGCGCCTGATCACCATGCTGATCGAGTTCGCGCCATACGGTGTCGTGTGTCTGATGGGCAAGCTGTTCGCGGAAGTCGGCTTCGAAGAGATCCTGAAGCTCGGCAAGTACTTCTTCACGGTGGTGCTGGTGCTGATCGTCCACGTGTCGATCGTCTACCCGAGCTTGTTGTTGCTGCTGGCCCGGGTCAACCCGCTCAAGTTCTTCGTCAAGATGCGCGAACCGATGCTGGTGGCATTCAGCACGTCTTCAAGTGGCGCAACGTTGCCAGTGACGCTGCGCACGGTGGAACATCGGCTGGGGGTGCACAACGAGATTGCGTCCTTCGCGATCCCCCTGGGCGCCACCATCAACATGGATGGCACGGCGATCATGCAGGGCGTCGCGACCGTATTCATTGCGCAGTTCTTCGGCATTGACCTCGGACTTTCCGACTATCTGATGGTGATACTCACGGCAACGCTGGCGTCCATCGGAACGGCGGCGGTGCCCGGAGTCGGGCTGGTCATGCTGACCATGGTGCTGACTCAAGTCGGTTTGCCGGTCGAAGGCATCATGCTGATCATCGGGGTCGATCGGCTGCTCGACATGATGCGCACGGCGGTCAACGTCACTGGCGATGCGACGGTTGCAACGATCGTCGCGCGCAGCGAGGGACTGTTCGACACCGAGGTGTTCGACAATCCACGCGCGGGATTAGTGACACCCCCCCAGCACGCCCGTTAGGCGCTACCCGCAGCCTGGGCCATGCTGTCGAGCGCGGCGGCGGATTCTGTGATCACCGTCATCACCCGATCAACGGACTCCGGCTGCAGATCGAGCGCAGATGTCAGCACGGGATCCACCGGCGATTGCGGGTGATCGCACAGGCCCTTCGGCGCAAGCATCTGGTGCGTCAGACGAAGCAGACCGACATAGCCCGGGTGCTTACCGCTGTAGTGCGTCGCATACTGAAACCGCACGCCATCGACGACTTCCTCGGGTAGTCCCCAGGACTCGAGCAAGGTGGCGGCGAACACCTCACGCGGCGTACCAATGGCCTGCTGGTCGATGAACGTGTGGGGCAGATGTCGATTGGCCTCGTGCTGCTGGCAGATGCGTGCGTAGAACGGTGGAAATACATGGCCGATCACGAGCGTGCCGAAGTTCGCGAGCAGGCCCGCAACGTAGGCGTATCCAGTCGAAATCGTGCGCCGATGCGCCGCTGGCAGCTGGTCAGCGAGCGCTTCCATGGTCGCCGCGGTGTACATCGCTTCGACCCAATACGGTGACAACCCGCGCACGTGGGCGCTCGGCACGTTCAGATCCTGTTTGAGGGCGATGGCCAGTGCCATGTTGAGCACGGCATCGGGCCCGAGTACGCGGGTGATGGCGTCTGCGATGGATGTGACCGGGTCGCGCAGACTGTAGAAAGCCGAGTTCGCCCAGCCGAGCATGCGGGCGGCAAGGCTGGGGTCCGCTTCGACGATCCGCACCAGCTCGCGCACTTCGTAGTTCGGGTCACCGCGCAGTTTGATGATGCGCCGGGCGGCTTCCGGAAGCGGCGGAATCGAAAGCGTGTCAGCCAATCGGTCGCGGATCCGCAGCTCAGTGAAGTTGGTGAGGGTCCTGTTGATCGATGCGAGATCCTTGCTACGGTCCGCCGACGTCGGCTCTTCGGGACACGCAACGCAGAGGTTGGCGTGCTGTGCGTTGCCGGCCAGGCGCCGGAACTCCCGCGGGTCGACGCGACAGACGGCGCCTTCCTCATCGAACAGGTCGAGGCTATCGGCACGCAGCAGCCGGTCATCGATGATCACGGGGTGCTCGTACACGCCCGGAATGGATGCCACCTGTTCGAGCGGCGCGGCGCGATCGACGCGTACGTTGCCGCCGAGGTGGCGTGACAGGGCAAATACATCGAGCAGACAGTCATCCGGCGCGATCACGTGCAATGGCGACCCGTCATGCCCTGCGATGATGGCGCGGGCGCGGCGCGGCGCGCCGTCAGAAGCAGCGGCCTTCATTCGATCACGTCTCGTTCGAGGCACATCGGGAAAAGTATAGATGGCGGTGCGAACCCTGCCCGTCAGACGTTTGCGTAGTCCTGCTCGCCTGGCGACCACAGCGCTACGACGGCATCGACGAGCGTCGGGTAGTCGTCCAGGAGGCGCTCGGCCACCGCGATGACGGGTGCAATGAGGCCCGCGTCGCGCCCGAGATCCGCAACTCGAAACGCCTGTTCGCCGGTCTGGCGTGGTCCGAGTACATCGCCAGGTCCGCGTAGCGCGAGATCGGCCTCCGCAATGCGAAATCCATCCTGCGTCTCGCGCATGGTGGCAAGGCGTTGGCGCGCCATTTCGGTGAGCGGTGAATCGAACAGCAGCACACAGTGGCTGGCTCGGCGACCGCGCCCGACCCGGCCGCGCAGCTGGTGCAGTTGGGCGAGTCCGAGCCGTTCGGGGTTTTCGATCACCATGAGTGTTGCGTTGGGTACGTCGACCCCGACCTCGATGACCGTGGTTGCTACCAGCAGCGCGATGGCGCCGGACTTGAACTGCGCCATGACGTCTGCCTTCTCGGTGCTCGGCATGCGGCCATGAAGCAGACCCACGCGAAGCCCGGGCAGTCGCTGCGCCAGATCTTCTGCGGTCGACTGCGCAGCGCGAAAGTCCAGCGCCTCCGACTCCTCGATCAGCGTGCACACCCAGTACGCCTGTTCACCCCGCGCGCACGCGGCGGCCACGCGCGCGACGATCTCATCGCGCCTGGTTGCGGCGACGACGTGGGTCGCGATCGGCTGACGACCCTTTGGGAGCTCGTCGATTACGGACACATCCATGTCGGCATACAGCGCCATCGTCAGCGTGCGCGGAATCGGTGTTGCGGTCATCACCAGCTGATGCGGTCGGCGGCCTTTCACACGCAAGGCCATTCGCTGGTGAACACCGAAGCGATGCTGTTCATCGATGATGACCAGCGCCAGCGCCGTAAATTCGATCTCCTTTTCGAACAACGCGTGGGTACCGACGACTACGAGCGCCTCACCACCTGCGACTGCCTGTGCGCGTGCCTTGCGCTCCGCACGGCTGAGCGATCCGGTCCACAGCGTGACACCGATGCCAAGTGGCGAGAGCCACTCGGAGAAGTTGAGGTAGTGCTGTTCGGCTAGAATCTCCGTGGGCGCCATGATGGCGGTCTGACGGCCGTGCTCCGACGCGCGAATGGCGGCGAACGCCGCGATCACGGTCTTGCCGGAACCGACGTCGCCTTGCACCAGCCGCAACATGGGACGATCTCGTTCCAGGTCCAGCAGCACTTCCGTAGTGACTTTGCGTTGTGCCGCAGTCAATTCGAAGCCGAGGTTCTTCAGCAACTGCGCGCCGAGCCGTTGCGCCCGCGGCAGCGCGATTCCCGTTTCACGCGCGCGCGCGCGCGCTCGACGCTTCAACGTGAGGATATTGGCAAGCAGTTCATCGGTCGCGATGCGTGCACGCGCCTCCGCCAACATCTGCGTCGTCGCGTGCACGGGCGGCTTGTGGACGAATGCGAACGCCTGCTTCAGGTCGGCGAACGGCTGATCGGTGAGGAGGTGGGACAGGTCGGGCACCGGCCATGCGGGCAGTCGCGCGAGGGCCTGTTCCACGATCGATGCAATACGCTTCTGCGCGAGTCCTTCGGTCGTTGGATAAATCGGCGTCAGGACCGGCTCAGGCACCGGTGGCTGTGCCGGGAATGCGTGATACTCAGGATGCACCATCTCGAGCCCGTTGGGTCCCATTCGGGCTTCACCAAAGCACTGCACCCACATGCCATTGGCGAGCGACTTGCGTTGGCGGTCATTGAAATGGAAGAAGCGCAGCGTCAGAAAGCCGGTGTGGTCATCAATTGTGATCAACCAGCTGCGGCGCTTACCGAACACGACACGCGACTCGACGATCTGGCCGCAAACCAGCGCTTCGGTACCCATGCGTAGCGCAGCGAGTTTCCACACTCGCGTGCGATCCTGATAGCGCATCGGCAGATGCAGCAACACATCGCGCGCCGTGAGGATCCCGATCCGTTCGAGTTTCTCCGCAAGCACGGGGCCGACGCCACGTAGTGCAACGACACGGTCGGCTAACGTCGCCGCATTCACCCCGCGGGCGGCAATGCCATGATGCCGTCGATTTCCACCGCTGCGTCGCGCGGCAGCTGTGAAACGCCGACCGCCGCGCGCGCGGGATAGGGCTCGTTCAGGTACTGCGCCATGATCGCGTTGACGCGAGCAAAGTGATCGAGCGACGTGAGGTACACGGTCAGTTTGACGCAGTCATCGAGACTTCCGCCTGCGGCTTCGGCGACCGCGGCAAGGTTCTTGAACACCTGATGAATCTGAGCATCGACGTCACCGGCGACGAGCGTCATCGATATCGGATCGAGCGGTATCTGCCCGGACAGATAGACGATGTCGCCGACACGAATCGCCTGTGAGTAGGTGCCGATTGCGGCGGGCGCCGCGGCGGTGGCGATCGGTGTGCGTGTTCGACTCGTCACTTGATCATTCTGCTCAGGCTGTGAACCTGCGTGAGTCGCCGCAATCGTCGCATGACCTGTGCGAGGTGCGTGCGATTGCGCACCGCGACTTCCACGATCACGCTCGACAGCTCCGCGTTGCGTTCATCGACCTTGATATTCTCGATGCCGCCGTCAGCGTCGCTCACCGTTGCGGCGATTTCAGCGATGACACCCTTCTGTCGATCGACCTGAATGCGCAGTGCCGTGACGTACTCACCATTGACGTCCGAGGACCAGCGCGCCGGAATGATCTCGTTCGCGTTGCGGCGGCGAAGCTCCGCCATGTTCTTGCAGGTTTCTATGTGAACGACGAATCCCTTGCCCGCCGACATGTGGCCGACGATCGGATCGCCGGGGACCGGATAGCAGCACCGTGCATAGCTGATGACGAGGCCCTCGCTGCCGCGAATCGCGACGGCGCCGCCGTGCTGGACCGGCACCACGTGCGCCGATGGGTCATCCACAGTCAGGAGTCGTTGCGCCACGACGTACGCCATGTAGTTGCCGAGGCCAATCGACTCGAGCAGGTCGTTCAGTCTGCGGACGTTGAATTCCTTGAGAATCATGCGCAGCCGGCGGAAGTCGATATCGTTGATGCTGGTATCCGAGGCGGCGAGCGCGCGATTGAGCAGGCGTCGCCCGAGGGCGATCGACTGCGAGCGTTTCTGGGCCTTGAGTGCTTGTCGGATCGAGGTGCGGGCCTTGCCGGACACCGCGAACGAAAGCCAGTCGGGGTTCGGCCGTGCATCCTTCGAGGTGATGATCTCGACGGTCTGACCGTTCTGCAGCGGCGAGCTCAGCGGTGCCAGATTGCGATCGATGCGGCAGGCGACGCAGTTATTGCCGACATCGGTGTGCACGGCGTAGGCGAAGTCGACCGGACACGCACCACGTGGCAGCTGATAGATGTCGCCGCGCGGCGAGAACACGTACACCTCATCTGGAAACAGGTCGATCTTCAGACTCTCGATGAACTCGAGCGAGCTGCCTGCGCGCTGCTGCAACTCCAGGATGTCGCGCACCCATTGCCGCGCGCGTGCCTGGTTGCCGGCAGACGGTCCGCTCTCATCGGACTTGTAGAGCCAGTGACCGGCGATGCCGTTGTCGGCCACACTGTCCATCTGGCGGGTGCGTATCTGTACTTCGATCGGCACACCGTGCATGCCGAACAGTGTTGTATGCAGTGACTGATAGCCGTTGGCCTTGGGGATGGCGATGTAATCCTTGAAACGGCCGGCGACGGGCTTGTAGAGGTTGTGCACGATGCCGAGCACGCGATAGCACGCATCGACCCGGTCGACGACGATGCGAAAGCCAAACACATCCATGATCTCGGTGAACGGTTTGCGCTGAGTTTTCATCTTCGAGTAGATGGAATAGAGGTGCTTTTCCCGACTTGTCACGACGGCATCGATGCCTTCGCGGTTGATTGCGGTGGCAAAGGAGCGGTGGATCTGCTCCATCAGGGCCTTGCGATTGCCGCGCACCGAGGCAACCGCGCGCTGAATGCGGTCCGCGCGCAGCGGGTAGAGGGCCTGAAACGCCAGATCCTCGATTTCGATCTTCAGCGTGTGAATGCCGAGGCGGCTTGCGATCGGCGCGTAGAAGTCCAGCGTCTCCCGAGCGATGCGGCGACGCTTTTCGAGGGACAGCACGCCGATGGTGCGCATGTTGTGCAGCCGGTCAGCGAGTTTCACCAGAATGACCCGAAGGTCCTTCGACATGGCAATGGCCATCTTCTGGAAGTTCTCCGCCTGGGCCTCGGCCCGGGACCGGAACATCGTCGCCAGCTTGCTGACGCCATCGACGATCGTCGCCACTTCCTTGCCGAACTTCTTGCCGAGCGCGCGCTTGGCAACGCCGGTGTCTTCGATGACGTCGTGCAGCAACGCGGCCATCAGCGTCGGATGGTCCATGTGCATGTCGGCGAGCACATTGGCGACCGCAACGGGGTGGGTGATGTACGGATGACCGGTGCGCCGGAACTGACCCTCATGGGCTTCGAGGGCGTACTCGTAGGCGGATCGGACCTCATCCGCCTGGTCGGGCGTGAGATAGGTGGCGAGCTTTAGCGCCAGTTCGTCGAAGGTGATCGGGGCAGCGACTTCGTCACAGGAGGCCCGCTCGGCCAACCGTGTGCCGAAGTACGAGTCAAAGCTCGTCGCTTCCCTCTGGGGCATGGGTTGTGAAACCGAAAGGCATTTCGAGCCTTTCATCCTCGATGCGGGCATCCTGTGCGTCAAGCATTTCGTCGTTGATGAGGCCCGCAGCGATTTCGCGCAGGGCAAGTACAGTCGGCTTGTCGTTTTCTTCGGGGACGAGGGGGTCCGTGTGTCCCGACAGCTGGCGCGCGCGCCGGGTTGCCACCATCACCAGGGCGAATCGGTTTTCCACGTGATCGAGGCAGTCTTCGACGGTGACGCGTGCCATGAAGGGCTTTCCGGGCTTTGGACAGGGGCGCGGAGTTTACGCGATGGCGTCCGTGGGTGACAAGAGATCGGCGATGAGGCCCCGATGCCGAAGTCGCTGCGCCGGGGTGCGCAGGCGCTCGGCCATCACGACGGCCGTGAGTTCCGCGGCGGCCGTTTCGAAGTCGTCATTGACGATGACGTAGTCGAATTCAGCGAAATGGGACATTTCGGTGACCGCTTGGTGGGTGCGCTGCGCGATCACACGGTCGTCGTCCTGGCCGCGCTTCTGTAAGCGTTCGATCAGCGTGCCCCGTGAGGGCGGCAGGACGAACACGGACACGGCGGTCGTGAACGCCTGTCGCACCTGCTGTGCCCCCTGCCAGTCGATTTCGAGGATCACGTCGTGACCCGCCTCGAGCAGACTGCTCACCGCCCGGCGCGAGGTGCCGTACTGATTGCCGAATACTCGGGCATGCTCCAGAAAGGCGCCTGCATCGCGCATCCGCTCGAATTCGGCGGCGTCGACGAAAAAGTAATCGACGCCGTTGGCTTCGCTCGTGCGCCGCGCACGGGTGGTGTGGGACACCGACACGCGCACCCGGGCATCGCGCTCGAGGAGTGCCTTGACCAGGCTCGTCTTGCCGGCGCCGGATGGCGCGGAAATGACGATGAGCATGCCCACCGGTGCGACTGCCGTCATTCGATGTTCTGTACCTGTTCGCGGATCTGCTCGATGATCACCTTGAGATCGACGGCGCGGCGAGTCGTTTCGCCGAGCACCGCCTTCGAAGCCAGCGTGTTGGCTTCGCGGTTCAGCTCCTGCATGAGGAAGTCGAGTCGGCGTCCGTGCGGCCCATCGCCCGCGAGGTCGGTCATGGCGTTGGCGACGTGGATGCGCAGGCGGTCGAGCTCTTCCGTGACATCGGCGCGTTGGGCGAGCAGCGCCACTTCCTGTTCCAGACGGTCGGAATCGAGGTCGACTGAGAGCTCGGCGATGCGGGCCTGCAGGCGTGTCCGCTGCTGCGCCGCCAGATCATCGGTGAGCTTCGAGTGAGCGCCGACGATCGCTTCGATCTCGCCGAGTCGTTCCTGGATCAGAGATGCCATCGCTTCCCCCTCCCGGGCGCGTTGGGCGACGAGTGCATCGAGGGCCGATTCGAATCCCGCGCGTGCGGCGATCACGCCTGCGCTCATGTCTTCGGCGCGCTCGGCCAGCACGCCGGGCCAGCGCAACAGGTCCAGTGCGCTCGGACTGACGGTTTCCGGTGCGTCCCGGCGCAGCTGCTCGATGGTGG
>JBGSQB010000109.1:0-8561 GCA_041738285.1 Pseudomonadales bacterium
TCGCCGACAAAGATGTTGGCGAGTCGGCGGCTATCGGCGCGGTCGTTGGCACCCTCGGTGGCGGGCGACGTCAGCGTCAGCAACAGGAACAACAGCAACAGCAATATCAGGCCCAACAGCAACAGGCCCAGCAGGCACTGGATACGTACACGCGCGCGGTCAATGCCTGCATGCAGGGCCGCAACTACGTCGTCAATTGAACAGGAGTATCGCCACCATGAATCGCCCTTCTCCTCTCCTGCCGGCGTGCATCCTCGCGTGCGCGGTGCCCCTTGCGGTGCAGAGTGCGGCCGCGGATTTCGACGGCTCGAAGCCCCTCATCTGCGCCACCGTCGAGGCGCATGACTGTGCGGCAGAAGCCACCTGCGAATACGGCACCCCGGGCCAGCTCGGCTTACCCCAGTTCCTGCGCCTCAACGTGAAGGAAAAGACAGTCCAAGGCACACAGCGAACCACCGCCATCAAGATCATCGAAGAGACCGACACGCAACTGCTGATGATGGGCACCGAACTCGGGGCTGGCTGGACAATGGCGCTGGATCGCGACACGGGCACCATGGTGATCTCCATGGCGACGAGCAGCGGCGCCGCAGTATTGTTCGGCGCCTGCACACCGCTGTGATCGGCGCCGACGGCGTACCTCGATGACCAGCCCGGACAGCGAACTCGCGCGTTACATCGAGTTCGCCGTTCGAATCGGGGCGTTGTTGCTCCTGCTTGCCGGATGTCTGGTGGTGCTCGCACCGTTCGCTGCGATCATCGGTTGGGCTGTGGTCGTCGCCGTCGCCCTCGACCCCACCTTCGAGCGCCTTTGCAAAAGGCTCAATGGCCGCCGCAAGCTGGCGGCGGTCTTGGTCGTGATGATGCTGCTGACGGCCATGATCGTCCCCGGTGTCGCCCTCTCGGAGACGCTCGTGACGGGTGTATCGAGTCTGCTTGCTGCAGCGGAGTCGGGCACGGCACGGATACCCGCGCCGCCTCCATCGATTGTCGATTGGCCGTTGATCGGCGGACAACTCTTTTCCGCATGGTCGCTCGCTGCGACCAACCTCGATGCGCTGCTCGATGCCAACCGCGACAAAGTGATTGCGATCGCGCGATGGCTGTTCAGCCAGGTCGCATCGCTCGGTCTGGGCGTGTTGCAGGTCATCGTCGCGGTGATTGTCGCAGGCTTCGCGCTGGTTGCAGGTCATTCCATGCGCAGTTCCGGCGAGCGACTCTTCCTGCATGTCGCCGGCGAAAACGGCGCACGCTTCGGCGAACTCGCCGTGGCCACGACGCGCAGCGTTGCGCGTGGGGTGCTCGGTGTTGCGCTCATTCAAGCGTTGCTCGCAGGTCTTGGGCTGCTCGCGGCCGGCGTTCCCGGGGCCGGACTTTGGACGATGTTGGTGCTCATCCTGTGCGTCGTGCAACTTGGCCCGGTGCTGGTCCTGCTGCCTGCGGCAATTTACCTGTTCGCCACTGGCGACACCGTCACGGCAACGATTTTCAGTGCGTGGGCGGTTTTCGTACAGCTGATCGACAACGTGCTCAAGCCCGTCCTGCTCGGTCGCGGCGTCGATGTGCCGATGCTGGTGGTCGTGGTCGGGGCGATTGGCGGATTGCTGGCTATGGGGGTGCTCGGTCTCTTTGGCGGCGCGATCGTGCTGGTGCTCGGTTTTGCTGCTGCAAAGACCTGGCTCGAACCCCTATCGGTATAGACGTCGCAAGGGACAGTTTACTGGTTCAGCGCCGTTGCCCTGTCGGCGGACCGATCTGCTGCTGGAGATCGATCAGTGGCTGTTGATTGATCGTCAGCAATCCTTCTCGGGGGCGATCGAGATCGACCACGAGCGTGATGACGGCGCCGACCACGATGATCATCGCTGCCGCCGTGATGGGACTGCGACGGCCAAGCAGTCCCGCGCCGTACCCCACCATGCCCAGCGTAAGTGCGGATCCAAAAATCAAAAGAAACAACACGGTCTGCGGCACGCGCGCATAAAGACCCGCGGTGACGCGCTCGGCATGCAGATCGATCGTCTCGTTCAATGACTCGATATACAGAGGCAGGATCTCCGATTCGGGTGTGCTGCGAGCGAGTTCCTCGGTCATCGCCCATAGCGCGGCATGGATCTCAGTCGAGCGGGCGACCCCTTCCTGCATGACCGCGAGATCGCTGGTGGTGGCAACTCGGAGCATCACATATTCACGCAGCAGATCCCGGCTGATGCTGCTCGCGGGCTCCGCAAGAAAGCCGGCGCGTAGAAAGGTCGTACCCACCGAGTTGGCCTCCGCCAGCACGAGTCCGCGGCGAGCGTCGAATCGGTCCGACGCCATTCCGGTGGTGATCGCCAGCAGAAAAGCCATCAGGCCGAGGAGTGATCCGACGAGCACACCCGCTGGCCCCTCCTTCTCGTCAGGTGTGATTCGCTGATGCCACCATCCAATCCGAAAGCCGAGCTCGTAAGCGCCCAAGGCGAGGATGGCGTACGCGGTGAAGACACCACCGATGGGCAGCAAATCAAGCAGGCTCTGGAACTGCATAGTCGTCTACCTCGACGAGTGTTCGAAGGCGATCAGAAGGCAGCGTATGTTACCCAAGGGCAGAGCTATCATGCGCACCGGGTCAGTAACGCACAGGATGTCAAAGCAGTGATCGGATTTCGCCCAATGGGCCTGCCGGGGACGATCCCCGCGGCACTTGCGAGTGTGCTGATGGCGTCGGCTGCAACGGCCGTGGCGGATGGGGCGTACCGCGAGCCGTCGAACCCCGCCATCGTCGAACTGCTCACCGCACCGCAGGTGCCAACGGGTCTTCTGCACGCAGCCTCGGGGCGCGGTGCCCTCGTGTATCGCGAGACGCTCGTGCCCATCGACCGTATCGCGCGAACTCACCTCGGGCTCGCCGGCTACTGGATCGACCCGACTCTACGCGCCTCTGGGTACGATTCATGGACCCAACGCGTCGTGGTGACTGACCTGCGTGCCGGCACCACGGTCGCGAAGTGGGCGCCAACGGGGCCGCCGGCCCTCGATCACGTCGAGTTCTCCCCGGACGGCAGTCGCCTCAGTGCCATCACGTTTCGCACCGGTGCGCCGCGCCTCGTGATTTTCGATATCGACGCTGGCCGCGAACGCGTGCTGTCGGTTGCGGTGAACCCGGCCTTCGGCAAACCCTGTACGTGGATCAAAGCCGACGCGATGCTGTGCCGCATCGTGCCAGACGAGCGCGCCGAGCCGCCGGTGCCGCCCTTCCCGTCCCCCAACATCATCGAGAACACCGGTGGGCCGGCGCCCACGCGCACTTATGGCAACCTGCTCGACAACGCCTATGAGGAAGCGCTGTTCGAACATTACTTCGAAGCAACGCTCGCGGTCGTTCACGTCGACGATCGTCTGCGTCGACTCGATGCCACGCAAGGCATGCTCGCTCGCGTACAACCATCACCCGATGGCAAGTTCGCGCTGGTCGCGCGGTTGCAACGACCCTACTCGCATGTGCTGCGCGCCACGCACTTTCCCCGCACCGTGGAGCTGTGGGATATCGCACGCGGGGTCAAGCTCGCGGCAGCCACGCTGCCGCAGCAACGCGGCATCACTGCAACCAAGGGTGTACCGCTTCGTACGTTCCGGTGGAAGTCGGGCCCGACTGCGACCCTCGGCTGGATCGAGGCTGTTGAAAGCGGCGGTGAGCGCTGGGTGGAGCTGCTCGCGCCGTTCAGCGGCACATCGCGCGAAGTCACGCGACACGAATCCGGAATCGGGGCATTCGAATGGACGAATCTGGGTACGCCAGTCTTTGCACAGCACACGAATCGAGGTACCGAGGTCAGCTACTTCGTCGTGCGTCCCGACGGCGCCCCCGAGCGGATCTGGCAGGGCGCCGTGAAGGACCTCTACGGCAATCCTGGATCGGCCGTTCGCGTCGATGGTACGCGCGGCCCGATACTCGAGTTCGACCGTCGCATCTTCCTGACCAGCGACGGTCTTGGTCCGGAAGGCCCGAGTCCGTTCGTCGATGCCTTGAATCTCGATACATTGAAGACAGATCGCATCGCCCAAGCACCGGAGGGGATCTACGAGCGCCTGATGGGAATCGTCGACCCCAAGTCCCGGCTCGCCGTCACCGTGCGCGAATCCGAAACGGAACCACCGCAGGTCAACGTCGGCACGATCGAGGAGCGCAGACTGCTCACCGTGTTGGACAACCCGTTTCCACAACTCGATCAGGTGGAGCGACGCAACGTGCGTTACACCCGCGCCGATGGCGTGCCTCTCAACGGCATGCTCTATCTACCGCGCGACCGTGACCCGGCCAAGCCCCTGCCAACACTCGTGTGGATCTATCCCGCCGAGTATTCAGGCGAGGAACTGGCCGCACAGGTCGACTCGCGCCGCTACCGATTCCACCAGATCAAGGAAGCATCACCCATCGCTGTGGTGCTGGCCGGCTATGCGTTGTTGCTGAACCCGACGGTCCCGATCATTGGGGAAGGCGAAACCGCCAACGATGCGTACGTGCCGCAACTCGTGTCCAGCATGGAGGCGGCCATCAACTACCTGGTGGAGCAAGGTATCTCCGACCGTGACCGGATGGCCGTTGGGGGCCGCAGCTACGGCGCATTCTCGACCGCGAACTTGCTCGTGCACACCGATCTGTTCCGCACGGGCATTGCGATCAGTGGCGCTTACAATCGGACCCTCACGCCGTTCGGGTTTCAACACGAGAAGCGCTCGTTCTGGGAAGCGACCGACTTCTACACGCGTATGTCCCCGTTCTACCTCGCTGATGAGATCACCGAGCCTCTGCTGCTGATGCACGGCGGTGCGGATGACAACCCGGGCACACCCACGCTGCAAGCTCAGCGCTTCTTCCACGCCCTGCTCGGCAACGGCGTGAACGTGCGCTATGTAGTATTGCCGTTCGAACGGCACCACTATCGCGCCCGCGAGAATGTGCTGCACACATCAGCTGAAATGCTCGACTGGCTCGATCGCACGATCGGCGCGGGAAGAAAATGAGGGAATCTGTTCCTGCCCAAGGGCGCTCCCGCAACGAACCTAGACCGCTCGGCCTTCGCGGCGCAGCATCGCATCGTACGTTGCGTATTTGTAGAGATCGCCGAGGGTCGGGTAGTTGAAGCAGGCGCGGTTGAACAGTTCGGCGCCGGCGTCTTGTAGCATGGCCAGAAGACCGATGTGCACAACCTCGGTTGCCTGCTCACCCAGTACGTGAACGCCGAGCAAACGCATGTCATCACGGCGGAAGATGAGTTTTAGAAACCCACCGTCGTCGCCGATCAGCCGCCCGCGCGCGTTGTAGGCATAGGGCGCGCGCCCGACGACGTAGTCGACACCTGACACCTGCACGGCAGTTTCAGTATCCCCGACCATGCTTGCTTCGGGAATCGTGTAAATGCCAATTGGCAGCAGCGACGCCATCTGCTTGTCGAGCAAATCGAATGCGTGCGCCATCGCCACCCGCGCCTGTTCCATACTGGTCGCGGCCAATGCCGGCGCACCAACCACGTCACCCGCCGCATAGATGTGCGGCACGGCGGACTGATAGCTGCCGTTGACGGCGAGCAAGCCGCGTTCGCCGACCGCAAGATCGGCCAAGTCCAGGCGGAGGTCGTCGGTGTTGCTCTTGCGTCCGGCTGCAACCAGCACGTCGGTGACGGATAGAATGCGTCCCGAACTCAACACGAGTTCAATCGACCCGCCGGCCCTCGGCTCGCACGAAACGACCCGTTCGCCCCAGTGGAACCGCACACCGTTGCGCTGCAACCCGGCTGCGATGCCAGCCGAGATGTCGGCGTCGAGGAACGGCAACAATCGGTCGCGGCCATCGATCAGGTCGACCTTGACGCCGAGCGCGGCGAAGGTTCCTGCGTATTCCGCGCCGATGACACCGGCGCCAACCACTGCGAGTCGCTCCGGCAGCGCGCTGATGGCAAGCAGCTCATCAGAGTCGTGCACGCGGGAGTGATCGAAGGGAAAGCCCGGTGGTTGTACGGGGGTAGAACCAGTCGCGACCAGGATCACCGCGCCGCTGACTTGCGATCGCCGCCCGGTCGGGTCGGTCACCTCAACGGTGTGCGGATCGACAAACCTGCCCGCGCCGCGTCTGACAGTAACGTCGAGCCGCCGCATCCGTGACTCCATCTGTTCGCGCATCGCGTCGCGAACATGGGCGGCGTGGTACGCAAGCTCAGGTACGGTCACCGACCGCTCGAGGCTGACATCGATGCCGAGCAGCTTGCGTGCGCGCCAGCCGGAGATGACCAGCGCGCTCTCGCGCAGCGCCTTACTCGGCAGCGTGCCGGTGTTGAGTCCGGCACCGCCAATGCTAGCCGCACGCTCGATCAGGGCGACGCGTTTGCCGAACGCCGCTGCCGTATTCGCACCGCTCCAGCCGGCGGGTCCGCCGCCGATGACCACGAGGTCGAATTCGTTCACTTGATCGGGTACACGTAATTCAGCCACCCGACCATTCGCAGCAGCACCTTGCGCATGATGGCGACATGCGAAAAGCGATCGCCGTAGACGACGACTTGGCCCTGAACGCCGCGCGGCAAGTTGTAGGTGTCGAGATCCTCGTCGAGCGCGACGACGGCAATCGCCCGGCCGTTCTTCGCGAGCGCATCCGCCGACACCAGGGCCCCGCGTCCTTGAATCTGACCTTCCGCCATGGCCGGCGCGACGCGTAGCACCGTGCCTTTGAACACGTGGCCTGGGACACCATCGAGAATGACCTCGGCCGCCGCTCCGACTTCGATCAAAGCCATCGAGTTCTGCCAGAAACTGCCCACCATCACCCGCTCCTGATCCGGCAGGAACGTCACCAGCGGGGCCAGTGGAAACGGCACCGCCATCATGCCCGGCCGCACCGCGAGTTGGGTGACCGTGCCGTCTTCCGGCGCCCGAATCACGGTATTGGCGAGGTCGTACTCGGCTTCGCGCAGTTCGGCACGCAGTTGCGCTACCTGCGCATCCTCGCCTTCGTAGGCGTCTTCGATCTTCAGACGCAGGCTCCGCTCGCGCGCCATCGCCGACTCGAGCTCTGCCTCCGAACCGAGATAGAGCTGACGACGATCCTCGATCTCCTTGGCCGTGAACGCCGTGGGTGCGGCAGCGTAGCGGTCGTAGGCCTGCTTGGCGCGATCGCGATTGGTCCGCGCGGCATCGACCTGCGCGCGCGCCGACTTCCAATCCTCTTCCGAGGCGAGTGATCCTTGCGACACCTCCGTCAGTCGCGCCCGATTGCGCACGACCTCGAGTTCGAACGGTATGGGGTCGATTCGAAACAGCACAGCGCCCGCCTCGACATGCTGATTCGGCTCGACTTCCACTGCGATGACCGGTCCCCTGACGGTCGGCACGATCGGTGTCGTGACGAACACCTCCTTCGCAAATTTGGCGTAGGGATGAAAGTAGTTCATCAGCAGGATCAACGCGCCGATCAGGAACACGCCACCGAGGGCTGCCGTTGGCACCGTCCATTTGTTGAGTGGAATCTTGAAGGTCTTGAAGATGATCGTGCACAAACCCACGTACGTCGCGATCAGCAGAAGATCCATCTCAGCGCTCCTGCTTCGTCGAATCGGCGTTCAGACGCGACTCCAAGGCATCGAGTCGCTGCCTGAGCGCATCCAGTTCTGTATTCGCAGGCGCAGCGGAGGCACCACCGAATCCCCAGCCCCGGTCCTCGCGATACAACATCGCCCAGATCCACAGGAACGGCCAGATCACGTGCAGCGTGAACAGACTGACCCAACCGGCGACGTGCAGTGCGTCCTGATGCGGGTGATTACGATGCTTGGCGATTTCGTAGGGAATGTCGTGGATTGCGATGATTCCGTAGAACAGCGAAATCACCACCACAAACAGCAGAGTGAGGGCAAAGTAGTCGAGCATCTATCAAGTTCCCAGTCGGTTGAGCGCTGTGGCGTCGCCTACACCACTACAACTGGCATCGGGCCACGCGGTCGTCTGCGTCGTCGACCACCGACACCTCACCTCGCCTGAACAAGCGAGTGAGGCGCCCTATCGGCCTGAGCGCGGGCAGTCTACATGCTCCACGCAGTCGGGTGTAGCCGCCGCCGAAGTGGCCGTGCGTTATGCTAGGCTCCCACTGCGATGTCCATATCGCACCCGCTCGGCAACCCATCAGACAGGGAGGGAGCAATCAGAGCAGGGGGCCTCATACTGCGCGCGCCGCCGGTTCATCGCGCACGCGATGTGCGACGAGTCGCACACCGGTCGGGTGCGATATTCACACTACCTCCGATCTGTTGGTTGGCTTCAATCAAAACAGTTCATTCCAGGCTCGCCCGGGTGGCGGCCATTCTGTCAGTGGCCGCGGCCTTGTCCGCGGCAGCCGCGGAGCCTGCGCTAACAGCGGAACTCGAACGCGTGCGCGCGGCGCTCGCTGTTATACCGGAGTCGACAACCGGAACATTCGGCGAGCGACGCCGATTGCTTGAGCGCATCGAAACGTCAATCTCGCGCCAGCAGTCCGCCAACGCTACCATCGAACGCCATCAAGCCCGGCTCACCGACATCGAAGCCGAACTGGC
>JBGSQB010000121.1:0-10095 GCA_041738285.1 Pseudomonadales bacterium
CAGGCCGAGCAAGGCGTCGACCTCATCAAGGTCATGGCGACCGGCGGCAGCATGACCCCGGGTTCGCGCCCCCGCGACAGTCAGTTCGATGCGCAGACACTGGCCGCGATCGTGGCCGATGCAAACTCCAGGGGATATGACGTGGCGGCGCACTGCCACGGCACCCAAGGCATCGGCTTTGCGGTGGCCGCCGGGGTTGCCACCATCGAGCATTGTTCCTGGGTATCGGATGCCGGGTGGGGTGCTGGCTACGATCCGGCGATTGCCGCGATGCTGGCAAAGGCGGGCGTATGGGTGTCGCCTACGGTGAACGCCGGCTGGGCGCGATACCTTGGCCGGGGCGACGACTTCGAGACCCGGGTGAAAGGCAACTTCACGGCCATGCGCGAAGCGGGGGTGCGCTTCATCGCTTCGACGGACGCAGGCATCCCCAACGTGCGCCATCCGGAACTCGCCAAGGCGCTACCGGTGTTTGCCAACTTCGCGGGCCTTTCGCCCGTGCAGACGCTGCGTGCAGCAACCTCGGACTGCGCGCGCGCGATCGGGCTTGGCGCAACGACCGGTTCGATCGCGATCGGTCTCGCTGCTGACATGGTACTCGTCGAAGGTGACCCGCTGACCGACTTGTCGTGTCTGTCGAGACCGGTGGCGGTGATGGCGCGGGGCGAGTGGGTGGTGCCTCTGCCGTGAACACTGACCTCTACGCGCTGCGACGATTTCGGTCGCGGCGCCCGCGATCAGGGGGACGGTTGCGCCGGCGCGGATGACGGGCTGTCGACATGCGCAGCCTCGGGTGCGGGGTCTGACCCGATCATCGCGCGAGTGGAGGCGACCTGGCCGCTGGTCTGGCTGGGTACAGGACGCAACCAGCGCTCGATCAGCTGCCGCTCCGACGAGGTGCCTGCCATGCTCCGTAACTGCTCTTCGAGGGTCATGCTGCCGGACGTTCCCATTGAGTTCCCGATTCGACGAATGAAGTCTGCAACCCCTCACCTGAACCGCACGTGAAAGGATGAGAAATTCGTGAGCCGCAGGCCATGGCGCGTGACATCTCAGTCGGTTGCACGGTTGGGGCCGAGCTTGCGTCCAAGCCAACTGCCGAAATCCGGGCCCGACATGGGCTTGGCGAGCCAGTAGCCCTGCAGGTAGTCGCAGCCGAGGTGTTGCAGGTGGTCGGCGGTCTCTTCGTCTTCGACGCCTTCCGCGACCACTTTGAGAGCGAAGTTGTGCGCCAGATCGATGATGCTCTTGACGATGCGGGCGTCGGCCGGCGATTTGCGCATGCGACTGACGAAGGATCGATCGATCTTCAGTTCATCCGCGGGAATGTCGCGAAAATGTGAAAACGAGGAGTAACCCGTACCGAAGTCGTCGATTGATACGCGTACGCCGCGTTCCCGCATCGCGGTGAGCAGGGCGAAAGCGTGGTCCCGATTGCGTGCGATACCCCCTTCGGTGACTTCGAGGGTGAGCCGACTCGGTGCGACGTCGAAGATCGCCAAGGCATCTCTGGTGACCTGGGATAGCTCTTCGCCATCGAGCAGGACGGGTGCGATGTTGACGGCGACGCCCACATCCTGCGGCCAGGTGCGACACTGGGCCAACGCGGCCTTGAGCACGAACCAGCTCAACGGGGCGATGAGCCCGGAGCGCTCCGCGCACGGAATGAACTGATCCGGCGGCACGATGCCGTGCTTGGCGGAGTGCCAACGGATGAGCGCTTCGGCGCCGACGATCGTGTGGTAGGCGGCGTGACACTTGGGTTGATGGAACAGAGTGAACTCACCTTCCGCCAGCGCTGATTCCATTTCCTGGCTGAACGCCCAGTCCATGCCTTCACCGAGCGCGGTCGAGCTGTCGGCCACAACCCACGCGCGACGCGATTGTTGTGCCTGACGCAACGCCGACTCCGCGCGACGCAGCAGATCTTCCGCAGTGGCATTGCCCGCCATCACGAATCCGGCGTGTACGGACACCTTGACCTGGTCGTTGATGACCTCGATGGGGGTGTCGAACAAGCGTTCGAGCTTGTTGGCGGCAAGGGCGAGGTGCTGCTCGTTGGCGAGGCCATGGATGATCAGCACCATTTTGTGCGCGTCCATCACCAGCAGAGCGTCATTGCGTCGCACCATGCTCTGCAGCCGATCCTTGAATTCCTCCAGCAGCAGTCCGGCACTCTCGTAGCCGATCAGTTCGTTGATCTGTGCAAGACGGTCCAGGCGCACGAGGCACAGTGCCGCGACACCGTCTTTGGAAGCTGCGATGGCCGAGCGAACGTTTTCAATCAGCTCACGATGATCCATGGCCCGGGCTACAGATAGAACTCTTCGGCATCGACGCCGTGAGAGCCTGGCGCCAGTTCTTTGGCGATCCACAGGGGCGCGGTTCGTCCGGGTGCGGTCTCGAGCGGCAGCAGATCGATCACCTGAAAGTTCGCGCAGCGCCGTTTGGCACTGTCGAGGACCACCATCACTTTGGGTTTCAATCTCCGGCTGGGGTTCTGCGCGACCACGATAGCCACTTCGCCGGTGTTGAGTTCGACCAGCGAGCCGGTTGGAAACAGGCCAACCGCCTGCATGAACTGCTCGACCAGTTCGCCTTGAAACTTCACGTTCTTGAGGTCTGCCAGCTCCTGCATCGCCTCGAATGATGAGCGCGCTTCGGCGTAGGGCCGCGGCGTGATCATGGCATCGTAGGAATCGGCGAGACCGGCGATTCGGGCCAGCAAGGGGATCGCCGTGCCCTGCAAGCCTTTCGGATAGCCGGAGCCGTCATGCCGCTCGTGGTGGCTGGCAATGACGCTCAGTACCTCGGGGGTGACGGAAGCTTTCTGCACGATCCTGATCGAGTGGTCGACGTGAGCGCGAACGACTTCCATCTCGTCATCGTTGAGACGCGAGGGTTTTGCGAGCAGCTCCGGTGAGACGTCGATCTTGCCGACATCGGTCAACGCAGCGCCGAGCGCGAGCGGTTGGAGCGTCGTCTTGTCGAGTCCGAGCTGGCGGCCGAGGATTGCCGCCCATACCGCCGTCGACAGACAGTGGCTGTAAGTGTAGTCATCCTTCTTTTTGATGCGCACGAGTGCGGCGAGCGCGTCGCGATTACGAAGCACGCTGTCGATCAGCGGATTGATGGCTTTGGCGACCGCGACGACATCGAGCGGCGAACCCTTCTTCAACCGGTCGAACACCTTCGAAATCGTCGTGTTCGCGCTCTCGTAGTCGACCTCTATGGTGATGAACTCGTCCTTCATCGCCACCGAATCGGTGTACGTCTTGCGGCGCGCTTGCGCAGTGCGCGCATGGCGTGGTTGCGGCGCCACCGGCTTCATGCGACGCGGGTCGACGTACACGTAGTCGCAATACTCGGCCAGCGAGTCGATGTCTGCGGGCGACTGGACGTAGAAGCCCTGCAGCGCGAAGGGCGTTTCGAGCCAGGGTCGGTCGAGCTGGGCCACGTACATGCCGAGTTCGAGCCTCCCGACCGCGACTTCAATCAGGTTGGATTGCGACGTGTGCATCTGCCAAGAATATTCGCAAGGCACAAGATATGCTGGGTCGACCGACAACGGCCGACTCGTCCTGGCTTAAGATTGTGACAGGGGCGACGGTTCCCAGGAGACATCGATGGCGAAGCTGATCCATTCGTTCGACGAATTGATGACGGAAGACGCGTACGAGGCGCCTTTGGTGGCCGGTGGCGTGCGCTGCCACGGCGGCTACGTGGACGGATCGTACGTGTCACCGCGCGGCGCGGTGCGCAGACCTGCGATCGAAGCCTGGCGCGAGCAACTTGCGGCCGACAACGCACCGCTCATCTTCGTACCCGACAAGTATGTGCCGCCGAACTATCCGAGCTATCCCCAGGCCAAGTTCCTGCTGCAGCAAGGCGTCGTCGAGCCGGTGACGCGGGCATTGACCATCATTTCGATCGTCGAAGGCTTCGGCGCGCGCATTCGGGAAGTGAAAGTTCCAGACCTCGAGCGCGAAGTGAAGGGCGACGTCAGCGCCACTGCGCTGGGACACCTTGCCAAGGGACTGTTCGAAGCGCATGCGCGGGATGAGGCGGGGCATCGCAGCGAAGGCGGTCACAAGCAGATGTGGGAGGCCGCACGCGACCTCGGACTGCGCAAGCCGCATGTCCCTGGAGACGTGTTGCTGCGACTGATGTCCGGCACGCTGCGCGGCGAACGGCGACGCCAGTTCCCAGCGGTGTCCGAAACGATGGAGAACATGATCACGATGATGGCCAACGTGCTGATCGTCGAGACGTTTGCCGACAACACATTCAAGTGGGCCGAGCAGCTCTTGGGGGACCCTGAAGTGTGCGCTGACGCCGAGCATGCCGCGCATATGGTGTCGTGCATCGCGCGCGACGAAGTGCCGCATGTCGACTATCTGAGCGTTGCCTTGTCCGAACTGCGCGCGCGCACATTGCTCGGCACGCACGGCGAAGAGATCAGCGGCGCCGACGTGGTGGACGGCATCTTTCGCAACCAGCTGCGTGGGATGGCGACCCAGCGGCCTCAGCAGAGCCGCGACCGGCTGCGTGAGGAGATTCACCAGGCGATCGACGACACGGCACGCGCTGCCGTGATTGCACGCAAGTTCGAGGGCCTGGATGCCGGTTGGGTGTTCCCCCACGCTGATGACGAAGAACTCGACCTGTTGTTGACTGCTGCTTGAAGTGACACCGCGCCGGCTCGTCGAACGGGCATACCGCAGTATTCGCATTGGTTGGACCGCGGCGTGTGTGTGGCTACGTTACAAGACGCCGCAGTGGTTCGATCGCTTGCGCGGTCGCGACCCGTCTCGGCGAGACATGTCCGCCATCCATCAGCGCAACGCAGACCATGTGTTCAACACAGCCGTTTCGCTGCGCGGCATGATGGTGAAAATGTGCCAGGTGATTGGCACACGCTCCGACGTGTTCCCGCCGCAATACGTGAAGACCCTGTCTCAGTGCCATGACCGGTTGCCGCCGCGCCCCTTCGATGTCATTCGCATCGTCGTGGAGGAGGACTTCGGCAAGCCGCTGGATGAGGTCTTTGCGGAGTTCTCGCATGAGCCGGTTGCGTCTGCGTCGCTTGCTCAGGTGCACCGTGCGCGCTTGCGTTCGGGGCGAGAAGTTGCGGTCAAGGTGCAGTACCCAGACATCGAGCACATCATGGGTACGGATCTTGCGGCATCGCGGCGGATCGCTGCGATCTATCAGCGGTTCGATTCGAACCCCATGGACTTTCTGCCGCTTTTGGACGAACTGCAGAAGCACCTGCGCATGGAGCTCGATTTCCGTCGCGAAGCGGCCAGCGCTGACCGCGTGCGCGGTTTCTTCAAGGACGATCCAACCGTTCGCATTCCGGAAATACTCCACGAACTGTCAACCAGACGGGTCATCACCATGGAGTTCGTGACCGGCGTGAAGGTCAACGATGGCGATGGGTTTGCGGCGGCCGGCATCGATGCATCGGACCTGATGTTGCGATTGATGCGCATATTCAATCGCATGATCCTGGCTTACGGTTTTTTCCATGCGGATCCCCATCCCGGTAACATCCTGGTGACGGCCAGCGAAGGTGGCAAGGCGAACTTCACGCTGCTCGACTTCGGTCTTGCGAAGGAGCTGCCTGAAGGCTTTGGGCTTGGGATCTTCGAGCTGATGTTCTCAATGATGACGTTCAACGAATCCGCCATGCTGCGTGCGTTCAAGGAACTCGGGTTCGACACCAAGACCGGATCGGAGGATACGCTGCTGATGATTGCCCGACGCATGATCGCGCGCTCGGACACCGGTGCGTTCCAGGGCGAGTTCACCGAAGACATGACCGACGAGATGTTCGAGGCAATCCGCGAAAATCCGGTCGTGAAAGTGCCAACAGATTTCGTGCTGGTTGCCCGTGCCTTTGCGCTGCTGTCTGGCATTGCCCACGGCCTCGGCCAGCGCGCCAATGCCCTCGATGCGATGGGGCCGACCGTCGCCTGATCGTGGAGGGACAGTTTACTCGTTCAGGTTTCCCGGTTCGTCAGCAGGTGTCGTGCATGAAACTCGATGTGCTCACCGATGAACGAGGCGATGAAGTAGTAGCTGTGGTCGTATCCCGGGCACGATCGATAGTCGATGGGGTACGACGCAGCGTTTGCCGCATGGAGCAGCAGTTCGGGTTTCAGCTGGGTCGTCAGGAAGTCGTCCGCCTCGCCCTGGTGGATCAATATCGGTAGCTGTTGCGTTGCGGTGGCAATGAGCAGCGATGCATCGTGCGCTTTCCATTTGCTCGGCTCACGGCCGAGATAGCCGGTGAATGCTTTCTCGCCCCAGGGACACCGGCTCGGTGAGCAGATCGGCGCAAATGCCGAGACCGAGCGGAAGCGATCCGGATGCTTCAACGCGATGGTGAGTGCGCCGTGGCCACCCATGGAATGCCCAGAGATCGACGCCGTTGCGCTCAACATCGGCAGGTGCGCGGCGAGCAGTGCCGGCAGTTCATCGGCGATGTAGTCGTACATGCGGTAGTGGGTCGCAAACGGCGCCTGTGTTGCGTTGATGTAGAACCCCGCGCCGAGCCCAAAGTCGTACGCACCATTCGGATCATCCGCAACACCGTCGCCGCGTGGCGAGGTATCGGGTGCAATGAGGGCGATGCCATGCTCCGCGGCATATCGCTGTGCGCCTGCCTTGGTGGTGAAGTTCTCGTCGGTGCAGGTGAGGCCCGAGAGCCAGTACAGCACGGGCACCGGACGTTGCCGCGCCTGGGGCGGCAGGTACACCGACACGGTCATGTCGCACTTGAGTACCTTCGATGCGTGCCGATAGCGTCGCTGCTCACCTTCGAAGCAGCGGATTGAGGCAATCTGATCCATGGTCAGCCCTTGATGAATCGAACGATTTCGGCGGCGAGTTCCTCGCCCATGTCTTCCTGAATGAAGTGACTGGCGCGGTACACCTTGTGCTCGATGCCAGGCCGCTGCGCGCCGGGGATCCGGGTACGAAACGGTTTGCCGAGGTCATTGTGGGTGTGTGGGCAGTGGTCGCCCCAAAGCGTGAGCGCAGGCTTCTGCCATCGTTCGAACACTTTCCACGCGGCGTCGTTCTCGAGGCGCTCGGGGTCGTCAGCCGTGACCGGCACCAGCATCGGAAAGCGCCGTGGTCCGGCGACGAAGTCCTGAGACGGAAACGGTGCGTCATAAGCGCTGCGCGCGGCAGCGGACGGCGGTGTGAGGCACCAGCCCGGCACGATCTTCGATGGCAGGAGTTGTTCCACCTCCTGGCTGTAGACGCGCCAGGCGAGAAAATAGATGACCGGGCCGGTCTTGATCAGCGCGTGCACTTTGTCGGCGTCGATGCTGTCGTCTTCGTTCACGGTCGCCCGCCAGTCCATGCCGAAGGTCGATTTCAACACGTCGGGCGGTAGGCGCTGCTGCGCCGTGAGGCCCGGGATTGCCGGACCCGTGCCCGGCAACCCGGTGTTGGAGAAGACCACGCGGGCAAAGCGTGCCTCGTTCTCCGCGACCACGCGGCCGCCGATCAGCCCGCCCCAGTCCTGACCGAAGAAGGTGACGTGACCGAGGTCGAGGTGCTCGACCAGACGTGTCACCCAAGAGACGTGGCCGCTGTAGGTGTAGGCGGATTGATCAACGGGCTTGTCCGAGCGGCCGAAGCCGATCAGATCGGGCACGATCACGCGAAAGCCTGCATCGACGAAGGTCGGAATCATCTTGCGATACAGATAACCCCACATCGGTTCGCCGTGCAGCAGCAGGAGCGTTTCCTTGGCGTCGCGAGGTCCGGCATCGACATAGGCCATGCGCAGACCGGGTTCGACCATGAAGTACTGCGGCACCCAGGGGTAGTCGGTGATGCCGGAGAAGCAGGATTCCGGTGTGCGCAGCACACCAGCACGCGGGCCATCGCTCATCGGCGTCGCCCGTGGATCAGGATGTCGGTGACTGCGGTCAGCGCGATCAGGATGATCAGCAGCAGAAAGCGCGGATCGCTCAAGTAGATCTGCGTTTCGACAGGCACCGCAATGGTCTTGTCGAGCGACGCCATCTTGAACTCGTGCGGGCCGGAGAAGGCCGGATTGGTTGCGATCTCGAGCAGATCGCGCCGGCTGCGATAGCGCATGAGCGCTACGCGGGTCCATTGCTCGGCGCCATCGATGCCGGACAGGTCGAGTGCATCGAAGACGACGCTACCGGCAAATATGGGATGGCAGGCACGCATGAGCAGTGCGGGCCACATGTGCGCCATGTAGCGATCCATCAACTGATCTGCCGTCTCGTTGGCGACGCCTGCCACGGTTCCTGGCGCGTCCGCCATGTCGAGCAGGTTGACCATGACGAATTGACGGCCCGAATCTTCTTCCATGAATCGTCGCATGCGGGCAACCGCTTCGGGCGGACGGCCGTCGCCTGCCAACACCGCACTGTAGTGCGTGATCTCTTCGCTCGACAGCGGCCCCGAGAGGTCCGTGTACCAGACGCAGAACAGCAGATAGAGCCCGGCGGGAGTAGCCCAAAGGACACTGCGTTTCATGTCGGACTCCCAGTTGCGGCCGTCAAGGGTATCAGCGCGCGGCGACCCATGCTGCGATCATGTCCGCGGCGACGTCGCGCGCATTCGATGGCGTCTCGAGGTAGTGATCCCCGGTGATCAACTCCAGCGTTTTGTCCTTGGTCGCGATCGCATCGAAGATCCCTTTGGCATCACTCGGGAAGACGCCCGTATCGGCCATGCTTTGGATGACGAGTGAGGGCACGCGGATGCGGGCGAGGTGCGGTGCGCCGCGGCATTGAGAGTATTCGAGGCTCCACATCGACAGCCAGGTGCGCAGGGTATTGGTGAGGCCGATGCCGCGCGGTGAGAAGTTCGCGGTCTTCGGATCGCCTGCGTAACACACGCCTACCTTGCGTTCGGATGGGTCGATCGTGCCGTCCATCAGGCGCAGGTCGGCCCAGGTACGCTGCATGTTGAAAGCGCGATCGAACATGCCCTTGGTCTTCAGCCGATCGATTTCGGAGAGCACCCATTGGGTGATGCGGTGGTTGCGCGCTTCCTGCGCAGCCCGATAGCGTTTGACGAACTCGGGTGCGTAGGGCGGACCATTCGCGGGGTTGAACATGTTGAGCGATTCATCGATCGATGTCGGGTCGCGCTCATCGGCTACCGAAGGATCCATCCAGGCGGTCAACACTTCGGGACGACCCGCGTGGGCACACAGCGACACATAGAGATCCGCCGACGGTAACTCGTTGACCGCCGGTGGCAGTTGAAAGCCGAGCGTCGCGGTGATGTTGGGTTCGGCGGCCTGGGACTGATAGGCACCCATGAGCGAGCCGCCACCGGAATTACCGATGATCACGACATGGTCGATGCCCGCGGTCTCGCGTAACCAGCGTACGCCGACGCCGATGTCGATGAGCGCGTGTTCGAGGACGAAAAAGGCTTCGTTGCCGCGAAAGCGCGTGTTCCAACCGAGAAAGCCATAGCCGCGTTTGGCCATGTACTCACCGAGGTAGTGCTCGGAGAAGTCGACGTTGTAGTGGGTTGCGATGAAGGCAGTCTTCGGCTTCCTGCCTTTCGGCGCGAAATAGAGTCCCTGACAGGGATGAAAGCCTGCGCCATTGCGCGGTGCGGTGGGGGAGACGAGGGAGACGAAGGTACGGGTGAAATCGGTCATCGGCGATTACTCCAGTTCCGCGCGAACGATGTCGCGACCACGCACCATGTTGCACAACTTGCCATAGGCCACATCGCGCGGCAGGTACTTCATGCCGCAGTCCGGGGCGACCACGAGACGTTCAGCGGGCAGGTGCTCGAGCGCGCTGCGAAGCCGCGCGGCAACCGCGTCCGGCGATTCGACCGCGGTATCACGCAGATCGATCACGCCCACGTGGATACGTTTGCTCGGTAGACGTTCGAGGATGGCATGGTCAAGGCGCGGCTGCGCGCACTCGAGGGAGACCTCGTGGGCGCAACAGGCATCGAGTTCGTCGAGAAACGCATACCCCTTGGGCTTGTCGGCCACGTGCTTGCCGTAGCCGAAACAGACGTGGAGCGCGGTGGTGCCGGTGGCGCCCGCGAGCGCGCGATCGATCG
>JBGSQB010000015.1:0-18672 GCA_041738285.1 Pseudomonadales bacterium
GTTGGCGGCGTAGTGGCGTTCGGAGACGACCTCGAAGCCCTTGCGGCGCCGCTGAAACCGGGTATGGCGTTCACGCTGGGTGCGATGGGCTCGCCGACCACGAACTTCTACAACTCGGCTTATCAGCGCGGTGGCTGGGAAGATGCGGCCCGTGCGGTGCAGTCGTTGTGGGTAGCCGGTCGGCGTGATGAGGCGATCGCCAGAGTTCCCGAGGAGATGGTGGTGGAAGCGAATCTCCTCGGTACGCCGAAAGACGTTGAAGCGCGGGTACGGGCCTACAAAAACGCGGGCATCACGACGCTGAGAGTGGCGCCAGCGGGGGCGACGCTCGCGCATCGACTCGAGACGCTGGCTCAGACCATGGACATCGTCGCGAACGTCAATCGAGATTCCTGAAGGAGATAATCAATGAGCGAAGTAAAAGGTGGGGACAATTCCGGTACGGCGAAGCTGGTGTACATCCTGTACCTGGTCGGCCTCGTCACCGGATCGCTGACGACGATCGTTGGCCTCGTGATCGCCTACATCAACCGCAGCGAGTCGCCGCCGTGGCTCGCGGATCACTTCACCTACCAGATCCGCACCTTCTGGATCGGGTTCCTCTACGGGCTGATCGGCGGCCTGCTCACGGTCGTTGGCATTGGGTTCCTGCTGTTATTGGCGCTGGCCATCTGGCTTATCGTGCGTTGCGTGAAAGGATACCAATGGCTTGCCAACAACCAGGCGCCGGCGGATGTCGAAACCTGGTGGGTGTGAGCGGAATCAGGCGTTCTGATCGCGTCCTCGCGACTGGATAGCTGCCCGCCGGGCCGCGACCTTCTCGGCGGATTGCTCGGTGCGGGCATGTAACTGGGTGGCGCGCTGTTCGATCGCCAGCCCTTCTGCCAGAGAAGCCCGCCAGCCTTCGTCCATGATGCGCTTGATGGCGGTGCGCGTGGTGCGGTCGGTGGAGACGATATCCCGGGCGAGGGCACGCGCCGTCGGCATCAATTGATCGGGTGCGACCACGCGATTGACCAGGCCCCAGTCGTAGGCGGTCTGCGCGTCGAGGAAGTTACCGGTCAGCGACAGTTCCTTGGCGCGGTTGATGCCAATCAGCCGCGGCAGGCGCTGGGACAGTCCCCAGCCCGGCACGACACCGACGCGGGCGTGAGTGTCGGCAAATCGGGCGGCTGTGGATGCGATCAGAAAGTCGCACATCAGTGCAATCTCGAATCCGCCGGTGATCGCAAAGCCGTTGATCGCGCCGATGATCGGTACGTCGCAACTCGCAATGGCACGCGCCAGATCTCCGTCGTTGGCAGAGCTTGCATCGGTGTCTGGCGCGGTCTCGCCGCCGAGTTCCTTCAGATCCAATCCCGCCGTGAATGCGCGGCCTGTGCCGGTGAGGATGATCACCTGCGTGTCTGCGTCGCGCGCAAGTTCATCGAACGCACGTGTGATTTCCGCGCGCATGGCCCGCGACAGCGCATTCAGGCTCGATGGACGGTTCAACGTCACTGTCGCTATTCCGTCACTGCGTTCAAGGACAATCAGCGCATCGCTCATCGGTTCGCTCGCGTGCAGGGAGAGCGTCTGTATAGCGGATGAACAGGGCCGTCGGCTACCCTGCGTCGATGAATACATCCCGAGCGCCCTCCGAGCACGCGCCGTTCGCGCTCGTTGCCGTGCTGGCCGCAGTGACGGCAACCGGACCCTTCTCGATGCAGATCTTTCTGCCTGCGCTGCCGGCCATTGCCCGGGATTTCACCGTCGACGCAGCCACAGCGCAGCTCACGTTGAGCGTATCGCTGCTGGCCACGGCGCTGGCAACACTCGCCTACGGGCCGCTGGCCGACCGCTTCGGTCGGCGGCCGATGCTGTTTGTCGGTCTCGGGCTGTTCGTGTTGGGGAGTCTGTCGTGTGCGATTGCACCGGATGTGAACACCTTGATCGCGGCGCGCGTATTGCAGGCGTGCGGGGGCGCCGCCGGCATGGTGATCGCGCGCGCGATCGCGCGCGACCTGTACGGTCCCACCGGTGCGGCACTCCTGATTTCGCGACTGACCATGGTGATGGTCGTGGCGCCAATGGTGGCGCCATCGATCGGTGGCCTGCTGTCGGATTCGTTCTCGTGGCGATCGATTTTCTGGGTGGTGGCAGCGGCGGGTGTGCTCGTTGCGGGGTTCATTTTTGTACGCGTTCCGGAGTCAGCACCGCCAGGCTCCCACGACCCGACGTTCGGTGTCGTGCGGGGGTTCGGGCAGCTCCTATCGTCGCGGCGCTTTCGCCTGCTCATGCTCTATCCGGCGTTCTCATCGACGATCTTCTTCACGTTCATCGCCGGGGCGCCGTACGTAATGGTCGAACTGATGCATCGCCCTGCCACCGAGTACGGGCTCTATTTCATGCTTGTAGCGGGTGGCTTCATCTGTGGTAACTACATCGCGACGCGCATCTCGGCTCGGGTCGGGACACTCCAGATGATGACCTATGGGATGGTGCTCGGGGCAGGTGGCGTGCTCCTGGCCATGGCCTTGAACGCGACTGGCAATAGCCATCCCGTGGCGTTGTTTGTGCCAATCATGGTGTCGCAGATCGGTCAGGGCATGGGGTTGCCGAATGCCCAGGCTGCAGTGCTGAACGTATTTCCGCTGCGGGCGGGTACGGCATCCGCGCTTACGGGCTTCTTACAAATGGCGGCGGCAGCCGCCGCAAGCCAGATCGTCGGAGAGCTGCAGAATGGCAGCGCGTGGCCGATGCTCGCCATCATGGCGGCCGGCGCGTGCGGCGCCTTGACAGTGGCGATCATGGCCCGGAGCATGAATCTCGAGTAGGACTGCGTGGATGCCGTGGCGGTTTGTTCAGATGTACGGCCGTATGCAATTCAGCGACGTCGTGGTCGCGCACGCCTTGTCGGAGAACAACCGTTGTCTGCGCATCGTCGGCGCTGGGCGCGATTCGTTGAGTTCGGCGAGCATCGGCAACCTCGTTGCCGCAACTCACCGCCTCGAGTCCTGTTGGGAGCTGCTTCGATTCTGCGTCACCGAGCCGGTGTTTCAAGAAGCGATGGATCGGCTCGCACAGGCAAACAACTGCCTTGCACCAGCGGCTGACGAGGTCTGCGCGCGTCACGAATTGACGCGACTTGCGGATCGTTCGGGGAAGGAGAAGTCGCGCAGCGCGATGCTTCACGTGATCGATGCGCTCGATGAGTCGCCGGTCGCGCCGGTCGGCCTCGAGCGACTGTCCGTGGCTTTCGAAGCGGATTCGCGACAGTGGCGCGAACTGCCGCTGACTGGGTTCGACGAAAACGCGATTCTGGATGGCTTCGAGCGTTGCTACGAGAGTGGCCGAGACTACGGCGCACGCGCGCTGGCGGGTTCTGGGGAGCCGGCATTCACCCAGTGGTCGAGGTGGGCGCGCGCGACCTTTCACCAGCTCGATCTGATGCGCCCTGCGCTGTCGCCCGACAATCGCGCCCGACGCTGGTGTCTCGGCCGAATCAACGATGGCTTCGACAAGCAGCGCGGATTGATCAGCGTCCGCACCCGACTGGGCAGGCTCGCGCTGCCAATCAAGGACCGCATTCGCATCGAGGCCTTGATAGAAACGGGGCTCGAAGAGTGCCGTTGCCGGGTCATGAAACTGTTCGCCCACGCCTATGGTCCAACGCCGCGGGCATTTCGTGATGGCGTTTGGCTGGATGCGAACCGACTGGCATACGATGGCGCCGCTGTGTGGCCGCGATCCGCATGACTGGAGCTCGAATTGGGCAGGTGATCGGCACCTTGGCGCCATAGCGTCGGGCGCGGTTGATTTGACCCCAGGCGCCGCGTTAAATGGCTCGCTTTTCTCAAGGGCAGAACGATGGTTGTAACCATCCGATCGAGCATGCTCGAGCGGCTGGCTGCGTTTCTGGGGGTCCTGGTGATGTTATCGGGATGCACCACCGTCATGTCGTCGGTCACGTCGGATATGTCCGATGGGCTGTCGCAGGCAATGCTGGACAGCGAAGACCTCGATGGCGTGCGCGATGGGGCGCCAGCCTTCCTGCTGATGCTCGACGGATTTCTGGCGCGCGACCCGAACAACGCCGCTCTGCTCGTTAGCGCAGCCCGGCTCAACAGCTCCTACGCGGGTGCTTTCGTCGACGATCCGACGCGCCAGCTGCGGATGTCGGAGAAGGCGCTGACGTTGGCGGCCAAAGCCGCCTGCATCGAGATCGCTGCCACCTGCGGAGCACGTACGCAGACGTACGATGCGTTCTCCGCTTGGATACCGAAACTCACGTCCCAGGACGTCGAATTGGCATACACATTGGGCTCGGCCTGGGCCGGGTGGATTCAATTGCGCGCGGATGACTGGGATGCGATCGCTGAGCTGTCGCGTGCGAAAGCGCTGATGGTGCGGGTGGCCGTACTGGACGAGTCCTATGATCACGGCAGCCCCGACATGTACCTGGGCGTCTTCGAGACGCTGCTGCCACCAGCGATGGGGGGACGACCCGAAGTCGGGCGTGCCCATTTCGAGCGCGCGATCGCATTGTCAGGTGGCCGCAACCTGATGGCGAAGGTCATGTTCGCCGAGCGCTACGCGCGCATGATGTTCGAGCGCGAGTTGCACGATGAACTGCTGACGCAGGTACTGGATGCGGACGTTCGTGAACCCGGCCTGACGCTCGTCAACAGCGTCGCTCAGCAGCGTGCCCGAGCGCTGATGGCCAGCGCTGATTCGTACTTTTAGAGGAGTTTTCATGTCGCTGAGGCGAACGATCCTGTTGGCAACACTGTTGTCGTGTTGGGCGCATCCCGCAGCCGCCGTGACGTTGAAGATCGCGACGCTCTCGCCGGAAGGTTCTTCGTGGATGAAGGCGATGCGTGCCGCCGGCGAGCAGGTTGCTAGAGATACGTCCGGTCGTGTGGTGCTGAAGTTCTATCCGGGCGGCGTCATGGGCGACGACAAGGCAGTGCTGCGCAAGATACGGTTTCGTCAGTTGCACGGCGCAGCGCTGACCGGCGGCAGCTTGACCTCCGCATTTACCGACGTCCAGCTCTACAACCTGCCGATGGTGTTCGAAAACCTCGGTGAGGTGGATTACGTTCGAGCGCGCATGGACGAGTACATTCTGGCCGGGCTGAAAGCGCACGGATACACCGCACTGGGTATCGCCGAAGTCGGTTTCGCGTACGCGATGAGTAACGTCGACGATGCAAGCGTCGAAGGCGCTCGGCGGCAGAAGGTCTGGGTGCCCGACGGCGATCCAGGTACCGCATACACTGCCCAGGCATTCGGTATCGCGCCCGTGCCACTGACCATCGCGGACGTGCTGGCCGGGCTGCAGACCGGGCTCATCAATGCCGTCGCCATGCCGCCCGTGGGTGCCGTAGCGCTGCAGTGGCATACCCAGCTGAAGTATCTCGTCGATCTGCCACTCATGTACGTCTACGGCACTTTCGTGTTGGCGAACGATTCGATCGAGGGGTTGTCCGAGGCGGATCGTGCGGTCGTCAACGACGTGCTGTCGACGGGTCTGGCCGGCGTAGACGCCGGCAATCGTAAGGATCACACCGCGGCACTCGGTGCGCTCGGCCGACAAGGGGTCAAGTCGATCGAGCCCACGTCGGCGCAGGTCGATGTGTGGCGCGACCATGCGCATCGGGCAACGGAGCATCTGCTGGATCAGGAAGTCGTCACGCGTGCGGCATACGAGACCATGATGGCGCACCTGACGACGTACCGTGGTAGTCAGGGTCAGTAACGCGCCTCGCGCATCCGGCGCGCTCGGGCGCGCCATCGAGCGCATCGAGGGCGCGCTCCTGGTCGCACTGTTCGGCACGTTGGTACTGGCGGCCGTGTATCAGATAGTCGCGCGAAACCTGTGGGGCGGAGGTCTCGGTTGGGGCGATGCCTACGTACGCATTGCCGTGTTCTGGATCACCATCATAGGCGCCATGGTTGCGTCACAATCGGATCAGCATATCCGCATCGACCTCGTATCGCGCTACGTCTCAGACTTGGTGGCGCAGTGGATCGCCAGAGTCACCGCCATGTTCACTGCGGCCATCGCAGCGATCTTTACCTGGAAATCTGCCCAGTTCGTTCACCTCGAATATGAAGACGGTCTGATTGCATTTGGGGTAGTGCCGGCCTGGTTGTGTGAGATCGTGATGCCTGTTGGTTTTGCGGTCATCGCGGTCAAGTATCTGATGCGTGCCTTGGTCCCGCCCCGATGACTCTGACACTCATTGGCCTGCTGGCGTTGCTTGCAGCAATTGGCGCGCCGCTGTTCGCAGTCGTGCTCGCGGCGGCAATGCTGGGCTTCTACACATCGCAGATCGACCTGTCGATCGTCGCGATCGAGCTGTTTCGAATCGCGGATACGCCGATGCTGGTTGCATTACCGTTGTTCACCTACACCGGCTACGTGCTCGCGTCGGCAAACACATCGCGACGCCTGGTGGATCTGTTTCAGGCGATCGCGGGCTGGATGCCGGCAGGTCTCGCCATCGTCGCACTCATGGTCTGTGCGCTGTTCACCGCATTGACCGGCGCCTCCGGTGTGACCATCGTCGCGCTCGGTGCGTTGCTGCTGCCCGCGCTCATCAAGGCAGGCTATGAAGAGCGTTTCAGTCTCGGTCTGGTGACCACGTCGGGGAGTCTCGGCCTGCTGATCGTGCCGTCCGTTCCGCTTATTCTCTACGGCATCGTCGCGCAGCAGATCGATGGTGTGACGTTCGAGCTGTCGGATCTGTTCGTGGCAGGACTGGTGCCTGCTGCGCTCATGGTGATTCTGCTGTCGCTGTGGGCGGTGTATCACACCCGCGGCGGTGGGATTCCCCGGATCGCGTTCAGTTGGGCGCGGCTGCGGGACGCGCTGGTTGCCGCGCGCTGGGAGTTACCGTTGCCGGTGTTCATCCTCGGCGGCATCTATGGCGGGTACTTTGCGATCTCCGAAGCGGCAGCAGTCACAGCGCTGTACGTCACACTGATCGAAGTGCTCGCTTATCGCGAGATCCGCTGGTCAGGGCTTGCGGCCATCGTGCGGGAGTCGATGGTGATGGTCGGCGGTATTCTGCTGATCCTCGGCGCGGCGCTGGCGTTTACCAATTTTCTCGTTGATGCAGAAGTACCGCAATCGGCGTTCACGTTCGTGAGTTCGCACATCGAAAGTCCGCTGACGTTCCTGCTGTTGCTGAACCTGATGCTGCTTCTGCTCGGCGCGGTGCTCGACATATTCGCGGCGCTGGTGATCATGGTGCCTTTGATTCTGCCGGTGGCGCTGGGGTTCGGCATCGACCCCGTGCACCTGGGCATCATCTTCCTCGCGAACATGCAGATTGGCTACTTCACTCCGCCGATCGGCATGAACCTGTTCGTTGCCAGCTATCGATTCGAAAAGCCGGTGACGGAGTTGTATGCGGCGAGCTGGCCCTTCATGTGGGTGCTGCTGATTGCGCTCGCAATCATCACCTATGTGCCAGCGGTGAGTCTCGGGTTGGGGCGGTTGCTGTGAGCGCCCGGTCGATTGCGATGTTGATCTGGATTGCATCGCTTGCGCTGCCGTTGTCTGCACACGGGGACGATGCGGCGGTGATCGACGGCTTTCACGATGCGCTGATCGCGGCGATGAAAAGCGGCACGAGTTTTGATGAGCGCGTCGGGATGCTCGACCCTGTGGTGCAGGCGTCGTTCGATCTGTCGACCATCGCGCGTGTCAGCCTGGGCCGAACCTGGGGAGACCTCGATACCGCCGCTCGGGCCGCGTTTTCGGTGCTGCTTGGCGAGTTGATCGTCGCGACCTACGCTGAGCGCTTCGTACGCTACAACGAACAACGCTTCGAAACGCTGTCTGTGGATGCGCCGAAGCCGGACCGCAGCGTGGTAAAGACGCGCCTGGTTCGTATCGATGAATCGCCGGTGAGTCTCGACTACTACTTGAGCGGTGGCCGCATCTACAACATCGTGGCGGATGGCGTGAGCGATTTGTCCCTGCGCCGTGCCGACTATGCAGCAATCGTTTCGCGCAAGGGATTCGATGGGCTGCTCGCCGAGATTCGCGGCAAGATCGCAGATCATCGCGCGGCTGGTGATGCACCTTAGGCCAGTGTGGTTGGTCGTGCTCCTGAGTCTCTCTGGCTGCGCAGGGCGGGAGGTTCCCCAAACCGAAGCCTATGATCCGTGGGAAGGTTTCAATCGGCATTCCTACGCAGTGATGGATGTGGCTGATCGTGCTGCGCTGCGGCCGCTGGCCCGTGGCTACGCCGCGGTGGTGCCGGCGCCCGTGCGGGCTGGCATTGGCAACTTCTTCGGCAATCTTCGTGTACCGGCATCCGCCGTCTGTGGACTGTTGCAGGGAAAACCCGCGCGCGGTGGCACTGATCTTGCGCGATTCATCATCAACACGACACTCGGCATTGGCGGGCTCTTCGATGTAGCCAGTCGGGTCGGCCTGCCGTTCCAGGACGAGGACATTGGCCAGGTACTCGCGGTTTGGGGCTACAAGCAGTCGCGAGCGCTGTACTTGCCTGTGCTAGGCCCGACCACGCTGCGCGATCTGCCCGGTGACATCGTCAATCGTCTGCTGGCGCCACGATGGTTGCTCGGTGACGGGTACGGCTGGGAGGCAGCAACGATAGATACGGTTGGCCAGCGAGCGTCGCTGCTGACGGCCACTGAGGCCCGCGACAGCGCAGCGCTCGATCCCTACGCATTCACCCGCGAAGCGAATCATCAGCGTCGCCTCGACCGTATCTACGATGGATCCCCACCGGTCGAGGACTTCCTCGAGATGGACGACATCGATGCCCGCTGACCGATCGGCATGGGTCGCAGCGATGGTCGGATACGTTGCCCGACGCGCGCGCCTCGTGCTGCTGATGATCATCATGTTGACCGCTGTTGCCGGATGGTACGGCGCCGAACGCTTCCGCATGAATTCCGATCTCGGTTCGCTGATCGAGCAGGAAGCCGGATGGCGCGACGACTTCGATCGATTCGAAGCCGAATTTCCGATGCTCATCGACACGGCAATGGTCGTTGTTTGGGGTGAGTCGTTTCACGGCGTCGAGAACACGACCCGAAGGATCGAACATGCGCTGCGTGAGCGTGCTGATGTCTTTCAGGACGTTTACAGCCCCGGCAACGACCCGTTCTTTCGCGATCACGTGCTCTTGTATCTCGATCTCGACCGGCTCCAGGACACGGTCGACAGACTGGCCGAGGCGCAGCCGATGCTCACCGCGGTTGCGGAGGACCCGACGCTGCGCGGTGTACTTGGCGTCGTTGGCGATGGCGTTGTACACGAACCCGTAACCGGCTTCGACCGCATGCTGGACCTCTTGATCGAATCTGCCGACGGTGTGCTGCGCGGCGAAGGTGGCGCGATTGCTTGGGCGGACGAATTCTTCGAGACGGGCGATGAGCGGATCTTTCGTGTCGTGTTCGCCAAGGGACGCGCGACCAATGGGGACCTGTTGCCGAACGCCACGATAATGACGGAGCTGTCGAAGTTGCTCGCATCGACGCATCTCGACCCGGGCGTCACCGTGCAGGTCGGCGGCGAAATCGCGCTCGCGTATGAAGAGATCAAGGCGGCACAGCAAGGGGTAGCTACCGCCGGCACGCTTTCGTTCGTACTGTTGGCGATCGTATTGTTCATTGGGATCCGATCGGCCCGCATCATCATAGCGACCGTCACGCTGGTAGTCGTCGGTGTCATCTGGACGAGTGCGTGGGCGATGCTCTCAGTGGGCGAGTTCAATACCCTGAGTCTCGTCTTTCTCGCGATGTTCTTTGGCCTTGGCGTCGACTTCTCCATTCACTATTGCCTTCGATATGAAGAGGCGCTATCGCAAGGAGATGACAATGTCACCGCGCTGGTGCGGGCGGCCTCGAGCGTGGGCGGAGCGATCATGCTGTGCAGCATCACCACCGCAATCGGATTTCTCGGGTTCGTCGCGACCGACTATGCGGGGCTGGCCGATCTCGGCATCATTTCCGCCGGCGGTATGGTGGTTGCCGCGGCACTGACATTCCTGTTCCTGCCAGCGTTCTTCGTAACCTTTGGCGCGCCTCGGCGGCTGCGCGCCGTCGACGTGCCATCGGTGGATCGTTGGGTCAAAGCGATGGTGCGCAGTCGAAGTTTCGCGCTGCCGGTCCTGCTGGTGCTGTCCGCGGGCGCGGTTTACATCGATCGCCAGGCGTATTTCGACTTCAGCGTGCTCGCTCTTCGGGATCAGGGTTCGCCATCCATGCAGACACTGCGACTGCTCAACGAGGAAGGTATCGTCACCGACTACTCGCTGGCGGTACTCGGCGACGCTCCGGCAGGCGACTCATCGCTCCATCGTGTTGCGGCGCTGTCAGTTGTCAAGGAAGTACGCAGCCCCGAGGGGTTTCTACCTGAAGACCAGGACGAAAAGCTTACTGTCATCGCGGACATCTCGATCCTGCTCGATAGCGCGCTCAACCCGGTGCGAAAGCAGGAGCGTCTGTCTGACGATGAACGTCTGGCGGTGTTGCGGGAACTCGTTGCGCTGATCGCTGCAAACCCGAGCAGCGATGAGCTGCACGGACCTCGACTCAACCGTCTGCAGGTGTCGCTGGCGTCGCTGACGGAGCGCGGTTCGGCAGCCATTCGCAGTTTCGAGCTCGGCGTGGTTGCCGATCTCGAGACCGAACTCGACTGGCTGCGCCGCGCCGTCGCGGTGCGCGCGATGAAGTTCGAAGATCTGCCCGATGCGATGAGCAGCCGATTGGTCAGCGCTAACGGCGTTTATCTGTCGCAAGTGCTGCCGGAACAGGATATCGGGCGCGTCGAGAACCTGAAGGCGTTTGTCGAACAAGTGCGTGCCGTCGCACCGGATGCAACCGGCCGGCCGGTGATCGAATGGGGTGTGGGACAGATCGTGGTTGCATCGTTCATCGAGGCACTGACAATCGCCGTCATCGGGATCGCCGTCGTTCTTGTCGTTGCGCTGCGCAGTGCGCGAGATGCGATGCTGGTGTTGACGCCGCTGGTGCTTGCTGCGGTATTCACGGTCGCGGTCGCCGTAGTGTTGGACATCCCCTTCAACATGGCCAACATTCTGGTGCTGCCGCTGATATTTGGTCTCGGCGTCGACAACGGTATTCACGTAGTGGATCGCTATCGGCGGGTTCGTGACGTGGGCCATCTCATGCACTCGAGTACACCGCGTGCAGTGCTGTTGTCGACGTTGACCACCGTCGGTGCGTTTGCATCGCTGATGCTGTCACCGCATCAGGGCACGGCCTCGATTGGGGCGCTACTCACGATTGCGGTGATGTTCCTGCTGGTGTTCACGGTGTTCGTATTACCGATGCTGCTGAGCACCATGGCAGGGTCCGCGCAAGACGAAGTTCCGCGGGAAAGCCGAGAGTGACATCGCGGCGGGCGATGGCTGCGTTGCTCGGCGCCATGTTGCTGCCCCTGTTGCTTGCGCGCGGCGTGATCGCACTCAATCTCCCGGATGGTGATCAGTGGAGCATCGGTGAGGCGTTCCTCGCGTGGGGCTACGGTGCGCTCAACGACCTGATCGCGATTGCGTTGCTCAGCACGATCATCGGCGTCGCTGGCTGCGTCGGTCGGCGCGCCATGCACACCGCGATGACCGCGAGCGTTGCGGCGTGCGTCGTGGTCAGCTTGCTGGATGTCTTTTTCTGGTTCGAGTTTGGCAATCGCACCGATCGGCTCGTCTTCCACTACCTGAACTATCCGGTAGAGGTGTGGGCATTTCTGGAAGACCAGTTCGTGTTCAGCCTGCTCATCGTCCCCATCGCTGTGGCAGCTGCGCTGTTACACCGTGCGCTCTCGAACAGTGCGGTAGCGCTTGCGACCACGTCGCGCAGCACCTTGTCGATGGCGCTGACGCCGATCGCAACCATGACGTTGATTGTCGTCACGGTGACTGAGCCAGCACCGCTTCGACCGACGATGTCCAGGGCCACCAATGAAGCAGCGAGCAACGGAATTCTCAATGTCGTTCATGCGGCATTGGTTGCCGAACGACGCTGGCATGGCGTCTTCCCGGCGTTGGATCTCACCGACAGGGAACTCCTGATGACGGAGACGCAAGCAGCGCCGGCGGCGCAGGCACCGCGACATGTGATTCTCATCATCGAGGAGTCGTTCGCGGGCGATACCTGGTGGGATGGGGACAAGCGGCGCAAGTTCATGCCGAACTTCGATCGATTGCGTAACGAAGGCGTCTATTTCGATCGTCTGTATGCAACAGGTACACGAACGACACGCGGCTTGGAGGCACTGCTGCACGGATATCCGCCATTGCCTGGCATCGCGCTCAACCAGCGCGCCGGATTCGAAGCGCTGCCGTCATTGCCCCGGGCGCTCGCAGCTGCAGGATTCGATACCGCATTCGTCTATGGCGGCTGGCCTGGCTTCAGCAACTTCGCCAACTACTGGCGGGGAATCGGTTTTCGGGATGTCGTCACCCGTGACGACTTCGATAGTGAGCACTTTCAGACGTCCTGGGGCGTGGCAGATGAAGTGCTGTTCGATCGCGTCCTCGAAGAGATGGATCGGCGGACCGGGGTCGAAGGTCGACGCGTGTTTTTGTCGACACTGACAGTATCGAATCACAGACCGTACGATTTTCCGGATGGCCGCATCGAGTTCCCTGCGGATGAGCGACGTCTGGAATACGCCATCGCATATGCCGATTGGGCGCTGGGTCGGTTCATGCAACTGGCGTCGAGGCGCGCCTGGTACGATCAGACGCTGTTCGTGATCATGCCCGACCACAGTCCGCGTGCGCACGGTGGCGCGGTGATTCCCGTTGCCGCCTATCGAGTGCCTGGCATCATCATCTGGCCCGGCGGCCTCGCGGCGACGCAGCGGGATGGCATCGCATCCCTCATGGATGTACCCCGCACGATCCTGTCGGCGATGGGCATTGCAAGTGACGAGCAGTTTTTCGGCGGCGACATGCTGGCTGTGGATTTCAATGGTGTCGCGCCCGTCGAGCACGACTATCGACTGGGTCTCTTGACCCAACAAGGATTCACGGTGCTGTTGCGCAACGAACGGGCGGTGTCGTTCGCTGGGGATGGGATGAACGATGCACGCCCGTTGCGGGCAAATGCGTCCGACGAGCGACGCGCCACGGCGCTGTTTCAGAGCGCGTTCGAACGCTGGCAGGGAGGTCGGTCTACGATGCGGGCTTCCGTCGTGCCGGGCGCATGAACGACACGCTCGGATCGAGGAATTTGCGGATTTCCGGCAGCGGGATCGGCCGCGAGAACAGATAGCCCTGGCCGTACTCGCAGTCGTGATCGGCGAGGAACTTCAGCTGTTCCGGTGTCTCGATACCTTCTGCGACCACTTCGAGATTCAATCGATGCGCCATGGCGATGACGGCGGTCGTGATCGCCATATCCTCGTTGTTGTGTGGAATCTCCATGACGAAACTTCGGTCGATCTTCACTGTGTCGATTGGAAAGCGCTTCAGATAATTGAGCGATGAATAGCCGGTGCCGAAGTCATCGATCGCCAGGCGCACGCCCAGTTCACGCAGTCGTTCGATCGTGAAGAGCGCTGCGTCGGCATCATCCATCAGCATCGTTTCGGTGATTTCGACCTCTAACTGTGCGGCGGCGATGCCCGTTTCGCGGATACAGCGCCGAATCGTGCGCAGCAGGTCCGGGTCGCGGAACTGACGTGGTGAGATGTTGATCCCCATTTGAATGGGCGTGCCCGCTTGCGCCGACAGTTCGCGCGCTGAAACGCAGGCGGCCTCGATGACCCAGCTGCCGATTCCAACGATGACGCCGGTTTCCTCTGCGACGCCGATGAACTGATCCGGCGCCAGCAGTCCGCGTTCCGGATGGTGCCAACGAATCAGCGCCTCCACACCGATGATTCGATTATCGGAGAGCCGCACCTTGGGCTGATAGAAGAGCTCGAACTGCTGCTGTCGAAGCGCTTCGCGAAGTTCGTTCTCGGTCTTCAGGCGTGTTTGGGCCTTGGTGTTCATCTCCTCGGAGAAGTACTGATAGTTGTTCCGGCCGCGCTCCTTGGCCCGATACATGGCGAGGTCGGCGTTCTTGGTCAGGATGTTCGGGTGGACGGAGTCGTCCGGAATGATCGTGATGCCGATGCTCGTGGTGACAACCAGCTGATGACCCGAAATCACGATCGGGGTTCGCAGTCGTTCCAGAATCTTCTCGGCCACCACCCCCGCATCGGATGGAGTTGCGATGTCGTACAGGAGGATCGTGAACTCATCACCACCTGGTCGCGCCACCGTGTCTTCATTGCGCACGCAGTGCGTCAGGCGCTTTGCCACTTCCTTCAGCAGCTCATCGCCCGCTTCATGGCCGAGTGTGTCGTTCACGCGTTTGAACTGATCCAGATCGAGATACAACATCGCCGCGTGTCGATTGGCGCGCACGGCGTGCTGAATTGCTTGCTCGAGGGCATTGCCGAACAGCCGGCGATTGCCGAGTTCGGTAAGCGTGTCGTAGAAGGCCATGCGCTCCATTTGCGCGTGCGTGTCTTTGAGGTCGGTGATGTCTGCGATCTGAACGATGAAGTAGAGCGGGTCACCCGCTTCCGAGCGCAGCAGCACGACGTGGAAGTTGGTCCAGATTTCGTCGCCATTCTTGCTGACCATGCGTCGTTCCGAGTGGCTCGCGTTACCGTCGCGATGCACGAGCCGGTCGAGGACGTCCTTCAAGCCCGGCCGGTCTTCGCTCGGCACCAGTCGGCTGATGTGGGCGTCGACCAGATCCTGCTCGGGATAGTCGAGCACATCGAGGGCGAAGCGGTTTGCCTGAACGATGTAACCCTGCGTCGAGACGAGCATGATGCCGATGGGCGCGTTCTCGAAGGTGCCGCGGAACCGCTCCTCACTCAGTCGCAGCTTTTGTTCCGTGTCGCGCTGAGCTCGATTGTCCTTGGCGATGCATACGAGGCTCTTCCTGCCCCCGAGTTCCACCACGGTGGCCGATACCAATGCAGGAATCTCTTCGCCTGACTTGGTCAGGAACGTGATCTCGAAGTTCTGATAGCTGCCTTCGGCAAGCACGATCTCCGTTGCCCGTACGAGCTGGCTGACGTCTGCGAATATCGGCAGCTTGCCGACCCGGTGGCCCACCAGTTCGTCATGCCTGAACCCGGATGCGGTGAGGAAGGCATCGTTGATGTCGAGTATGCAGCTGTCGTCGAGACCGATGATGACGATGCCGTCAGGGCTGCCTGCAAATATTCGGGCGAACTTCTCTTCGCTGTCCTTCAGCGCGGCCTCCGCCAGCCGTCGCTTGGTGATGTCGCGGCCGATGCAAAGCACGCACAGCTCCCCATCCAGCTCGACGTACCGCAGCGAGATCTCGGTATGCAGCTGCTCGCCATTCTTGGCGACGAGTTGCGTTTCGTAGTCGAGACACTCGTGATGGCGTTCGAGTTCCGCTTGGACTCGCTCGCGGTCGTGGACGTTGGCCCAGATGGCCAGCATGGGCTCCTGATGGCCGATGGCTTCTTCGCGCGTGTAGCCGAGCAGGCGCGTAAAGCCAGTGTTGAAGTCGACGATGGTGCTGTCGGAATTTCGCAGAATGAGGATGGCGTCAGGGCTGGAATGAAAGACCGTCGAGAATTTCGACTCGCTGTTTCGAAGCTGCTTTTCCGTCCTGACCTGTTCGGTCGCAACGCGACCTGTGACCACCGTGCCGGCAATGCCGGGCGTCTCACCAAGACCGGTCAGCTGTAGATCGACGAATGAGTCTGATGCCCGGTCCAAGCGCAGGCGCGACAATCGAAATGTCTCACGCGGCCTGCGATAGGTGCGGGCGAGGGCACGACCGAACTCGTTGCGATCTGTCGAGTGGATCAGTGCCAGGGGCTTGGCGCCGATCAGCGTCGTGGTGTGAACGCCGAAGACTTCGTAGGCCTTGGCATTGGCATAGCTGATGCGGCCCTCCGGGTCGATCACCATGGTGAGCTCGCCGGTGTTTTCGATGATGCCACGGAAACGTGATTCGCTGACTGCGAGGGCGCGCTGGGCGCGGCGCTGCTCTGAGAGATCGAGTACCTGCAGGACAACGAACGCAGGTCGGCCGGACGTGTCGCGTACGATGCGGCTATAGACGCTGGCCCAGATACAGCGGTTGTCCGGCAGTGTGAAATCGCGATCGAATTGGATGTGTTCGCGTTGGCCGCGGGCAAGCTGCGTGCGCTCGGCGCGCAGGCCGTCCCAGATTTCCGAACCGAGCAGCGATTCGAGCGGCGTGTTCAGGAGTTCGACACGGGTCAATCCAGCCAGCTCGGCAAAGGCATCGTTGGCGTCGAGTACGATGCCAGCGCGGTCGGCGAGTGCCATCGGCGCGGGGGCATGCGCGAAGGCATCGGCGAGCTGCCGCATGCCGACCTGTCGACGCCGAGGATCCCAGGTGAGTGAAGCAGCCGCCATCCAGTACAGCGTGCACCATGTGACGGTCGCGAGATCGAATGGTTGCAGATCCGTCGTTGCCCAGAGCCAGGCGCGTGGCGCAAGCGTTGCCAGCGTGCAGGCCAATGCCGCCGCCAGCATCACGCCACGATCGGGTAGTCGACCGATGAAGAGGAGGGCAACGAGGAATAGCGCTGCCCCGAGTCCCGAGGCGGGCATCACATGTTGGGCTACAAGCCCGCCGCAGAAGCCTACTGCGGCTAGAGCCGCAGCCAGGTACTCCGGCCTGCGCATGTGCAATGCATGCGACATCTGCGTCCTTTCGGGCTTTGTTATGCTTCCACGGTCGTCACCACAATGGGTCCGACGTGGCGCCGCCATCCTTGAATCACCTCGTGAAGGTATCGGTAACCGGTCCAGGGCTCTATGACGTCACTCACAAAGTGACGGAAAAGGTCACGGCCAGCGGCGTCGCGACCGGCCTGTGCACGGTGTTCATCCGTCACACCTCGGCGAGCCTCCTGATCTCCGAAAACGCCGATCCGAGCGTGCAGGACGACCTGAAGAACTTCCTCGATCGATTGGTGCCCGAGGGCACAGATCTCTACACCCACACCGCTGAGGGTGCCGATGACATGCCGGCTCACATCAAATCGGTGCTCACGGCGGTGAGCCTCGGTATTCCAGTCGCGGATGGTCGGCTTCTACTGGGTACGTGGCAGGGTATCTATCTGTGGGAACACCGCAGGCATCGCAGCATGCGGGAACTGATCGTCAACGTCGTGGGAACGTGATGGGTATCACTTCGCGATCGACTCAGCCCACCTGCGGTGGCCATCGGGATCGAGAATCATCGAGCAGAAGTATGTGAGCAGGTCGCGATGGGTGCGCGACACTCGGCTGCGATCCATTGCCAGCTCGCCGGCCTTAGTGTTGAGGAAGCGAAAACACTCGGTGAGCGTCTGTCCATGTCCTAGCACGCGTTCGATGACACCGTTCAGATAGTCGTGGAGCGGTTCGAGGTCATCTTCGGTCATACCGGCGTCGGCCGGATCCATCACCATGTTGGCCCACAGTGTGGCGATGTAGATGCGGTACAAGTCCTTGTCGACGAAGCGGCCAGCAACCGACGCTCTGCGCTCGATCTCATCGAGCACCGGCCGGAATGCGCTTTCGAAATCGGACATCAGTTGCGTCGCAGTGCCTTGAGTTCTTCGATGGTCGCGGTCAGTCGCGCCAGGCGTTCGGACACCTCGCGGAGAGGATCTTCTGCTTGTGGTTGTCCGGCGCGACCGTAGGCCTCGCGCAGCTTGCGTTCCGAGTCGCGTTCCTCGGCAATGAAGCGACCGAGCAGCGCCCCGGTCTGAATGTCGATCGATGTATCCTTGAACAACTCGCTCAAAGGATCCGTCGTTGGTTGCTCGCGTCCGTAGTCGAGGATGGCCTCGAATTTGTGCTGATCGCTGTGGGCCGAGCGCGCGAGTTCGAGCTTCGCATCGAGATCACCGCGCGGTGCCTCACGCACCGAGTAGCCAAGCTCACACAACCGCTTGGTGAACGCCGCCGCGTGCTCCTGCTCGCGGATCGCCACGATTCGCAATACGCCTGCCAGTGACTCGTCCGCGGTCGTATCGGCCCAGGCATTGAGCAGAGCGCAACCGCGCGCTTCGCCCACGGCAATGGCGTTCAATAGACCGAGGTAGGTGGGCTTGCCGGACATGACGGAGCTCCGCAACTGATCGTTACTATGTTAGCCCCGCATGCCGGTGACGCAATACAACCGCGACTTGGGGCGAATAGTGCGTTGCCGCGCGGTTTGCAATGGCTGGGGGCGAAGGCTAATTTAACCGCTCCCGCTGTGGTAACCAAAACCCGTGCAAGGTCTCAAGTTCGACGACATCGCCCTGCCGCCCGCGGCCGTAGCCCTGCGCGGAGATGTCCGGGCATTCATCGAGCGCAACATGCCGGCAGCGCTGCTGCCGGACTCCGACTTCAATCAGGGGCACGATCCGGGATTTTCCCGCGCGCTCGGTGCCCAAGGCTACATCGGCATGACCTGGCCGAAGCAGTACGGCGGCGGTGGACGCACGTTCTTCGAACGCTACGTGGTGACGGAAGAACTGCTCGCTGCAGGTGCGCCGGTGTCGGCGCACTGGATTGCCGACCGGCAAAGCGCGCCGCTGATCCTGAAGCTGGGCACCGGGGCGCAGAAGAGTTTCTACCTGCCCCGTATCTGCACGGGACAAGCGTTCTTCTGCATCGGCATGAG
>JBGSQB010000193.1:0-13243 GCA_041738285.1 Pseudomonadales bacterium
ATTGCGGCCGTCGCGGTGGGCGCAGTGGCGGCACAGCGCGGCGCGCTGTCCGCGTACATCGCAACGCAAACCGGCAATCGCCAACTGTTCGAGTCGATGATGCAGTTTCTGCCGATCGGCATCTTCAGATCGGACACCACAGGGCAACTGAGATACTCGAACCCGGCCTTTCAGACCCTCACTGGACTCGGCGCCGCCCCGACACAGGGGTGGCGCGATGTCGTCGTGGCGGCTGACCGCGAAAACGTGGATGCGGCATGGGATGCCTTCACGCATGGGCGCGATTTGTTCGATCAAGAGTTCCGGCTTGCACCGCTCGGTAACCTGCGTTGGGTGGCTGTACGCGTAACTCCTGAGTACGAACACGGCAACGTGGCGGGTTATATCGGCACAGTGACGGACATCACCAGCCAACGAATCGCCGAAGACGCGCGCTCCCGCAGTGAAGCGCACGCCCAGGCAGTGCTCGACAATGCAGTCGACGCCATCATCACGATCGATGAGTCAGGCACCGTGCGCTCCTTCAACAAGGCCGCACAGCGGATATTTGGTTACGCCGCTAACGAAGTCATCGGGCACAACATCGACATGCTCATGCCGGCGCCACACCGGGAACGGCACGATCAGTACGTGAAGCAGTATCTACACAGCGGTCAGGCGAAGATCATCGGCATCGGTCGCGAACTCGAAGCACTGCTGAAAGACGGTCGTCGTATTCCGATTCACCTGTCGGTAAGCGAGGTTTCGCTGGAGGGGGAGCGCCATTTCACAGGCATGATCCGCGACATCTCCGCCGAGCGCGCCGCCGCCGAGGAGATTCGACGCCAACACGAGCAACTGTCCGTCACCGTACAGAACGCGCCGATGGGTATTGCAACCTACCGCTTCGGTCATCCGTTCACTGCGATCAATCGCGCGTTTCAGCTCACCACCGGGTTCGATCAGGACCGGCTGCGCAGCATGATGTTGCTCGACATGGTGCACGTCGACGACCGCGCTGAACTCGAACGCCTCATGCAGCAGAGCGCCGCCGGCCTCATCGATCAGTTCGCATTGCGCATTAGAATCAAACGGGGGGACGGGACGATCGTACACTTGGCCACGCACCACGCCGTCACCCATGACGCCGCAGGCAACCCCGATCTGATCATTCTGCAAGCGGAGGACCTGACAGGTGAGTTGCAGGCCATCGAAGCCGAGCGTGAGCATCGCGACAAACTCACCCACGTCGCGCGGCTGTCGACGCTGGGTGAAATGACCGCGGGCATCGCTCACGAAATAAATCAGCCGCTCACGGCCATTGCTATGTATGCCCAGTCCGGCGTGCGCATGCTCGACTCCGGTAACCCAAGCCCCGCGCGTCTGCGCGAAGCGCTGATTAAACTCAATGCGCAGTCCTTACGCGCCGGCGCGGTGATCGATCGCATTCAGCGACTGGTGCGCAACCGCGAGGGCGTGCGCGAAGTGGCGGCCTCGAACGATCTCGTCACCGATATCCTGCGGCTGGCCGAGAGCGATGCGCGCGTGAACGATGCACAGATCCAGGTGGATCTGGAGCAGAACGCACCGTTGGTGCGCGTCGACCCGATTCAGATTCAGCAGGTGTTGTTGAACCTCGTGCGCAATGCGATCGACGCGATGCGCAGCATCGATTACGCGTATGGCAACGAGGTCACGATCTGCACGCGCCTGACCGACGACACGGTGCGCATCGGCGTGATCGACACCGGCACCGGCGTATCAGCCGACTTCGCGCCACAGTTGTTCATCCCCTTCGCCACCACCAAAGAACTCGGCATGGGCATGGGACTTTCCATCTGCCGTTCCATTATCGAGGATCACGGTGGCAGGCTTGGCTACTACAATAACGATCTGCATGGCGCGACTTTCTACTTCGATCTGCCCAGGGAGACACGTGACGATGAGTGAATCTGCCACCGTACATATCGTCGATGACGACGAGGCCGTACGCGACTCGATCAGCATGCTGTTGGAGACGACCGGCATCGAGCACGCGCTGTATCCATCGGCCGTGGATTTCCTGGCCGCCTATGAAAAGTCGAAGCCGTCTCCGATCAAGGGCTGCATCGTGCTCGACATCCGCATGCCCGGCATGAGCGGGCTGGAACTGCAGGAGGCGCTGAACGAACGGGCTTCCAACCTGCCGATCATCTTCATCACTGGCCATGGGGACATTCCGATGGCGGTGGAAGCGATGCGCCGCGGCGCGCTCGATTTCGTTCGCAAGCCATTCAGCGACGAGGACCTGCTCGAGCGCATCAACGAGGCGCTGGCGCGCAACGCCGATCACCTCGATGAGGCTGCGGCAGTGCGCGCCGCACACGAAGGCTTCGAGTCGCTGTCGCCGCGCGAGCGCGAGGTGTTTCATCGCGTCGCCGACGGCCAGGCGAACAAGTTCGTGGCCATCGAACTCGGCATCAGCGAGCGCACCGTCGAGATCCATCGGGCTCAGGTGATGAAGAAGATGGGCGCACGCACGCTGGCGCAGCTGGTGCGGATGAAGATCAAACTCGAAGGCGTGGATGCCGCTTGAGCACGAACCGATCGCACGCGCGCTCGGTGATCTGGCAAAGGCTCGCGGGGCGCAGGTTGCGGCGGCGGAGTCGTGCACGGGCGGCCTGATCGCGGCGACCTGCACCGCGATACCACACAGCTCAGACTGGTTCGAAGGATCGCTGGTGACGTATCGGCTATCGGCGAAGCAGCGCGTGCTCGGCGTCAGCGCCGAATCCCTTGCTCAGTCGGGTGCGGTGAGCGAAGCGACGGTCACCGCGATGGCGCGGGGTGTGTTCGCCGCCTGCGACGCCACCCACTGCGTCGCCGTCACAGGCCTTGCCGGGCCGGGTGACGATGGTTCAGGGCTACCGGTGGGTACCGTGTGGCTTGCGTGGGCGGCTCGGGCGGACGATCACGTGGTCACGCGATGCATCGAGTTCAATGGGGACCGGGAAGAGATCCGGTCAGCTGCGACACGCGCGGCGCTGGAAGGGCTCATCGTTTTGCTGGAAATGGGGGACAGAGAACTTGGGGACAGTTGACCTATTTCGAGTGCGAGGCGATGTGCGACGGCGTGTGCGGTGCGAAATAGGTCAACTGTCCCCCATTTCCGCTACTCGTTCGGCACCCGCACTGCCAACACATCGCACTTGGCGCCGTGCAGCACGGCATTGGCCGTAGACCCCAAGAGCAGCCGCCAACCGTGGCGGCCGTGGCTGCCGATGACGATCAGATCCACACCGCGGTCTTCCGCGAGGCGCTGAATCTGCGTCGCGGCATGCCCGCGTTCGATGAACTGCAGCTTGGCCGGAATGCCAAATGGCTTGGTCTTCTCGGTCATCTCCTGTTCGGCCCGTTTGAGCAGGTCCGATTCGAAGTGATCGGGAAGCGCCCCGATGGCGGGTTCCATGCCGTAGTAGAAGTAGGCTGGCTCGAGCACATGAACGGCAGACAACTCCGCACCGTCCGCGGCCACGGACCTGGCGCGCTCGAGCACCGCCTCGGTCTCGCCGGCCAGGTCCAACGCAACCAGAATCTTGCGGTACTCGCTCATTGCGGCTCCCCGTGAAAAACAAGTAGCCCATTCAATCAGCTACGGCCCCTTGTTGCACTGCGGAAATCCCGTAGTGAATTCAACCGCGCCGTCGCCAAGAATTGCATGCAGTAAAGTCACGGATCAGTGGAGGACAGTCCAATGGCCAACACACTGCGACCCTTCGATCTCCTGGAAGACTTCAATCGCGCATACGGCAATCTGCTTCGCACACCGTTTCTGCGCGGCGATCGGGACTACTACACTGCGGGCGACTGGTTGCCCACCGCCGACATCAAGGAAGAGTCCACTCACTACGTGATCGTCATGGACGTGCCGGGCATCGATGCCGACGACATCGAGGTGACGGTGCACGATGGTGTGCTCAGCATTCGCGGTCATCGCGAGACCGAGTCGAAGAAAGAAGAAAAGCACATGGTGCGGATCGAGCGCGCCTGCGGCCATTTCGTCCGCCAGTTCCAATTGCCGAACGCGGTGGACTGCGACTCGGTCGATGCGAACGTCAAGAACGGCGTGCTCACGATCCGCCTGCCGAAGGCGAAGGAATCGCAGCCGAAACGTATCAAGGTCCGCTGACGCGAATCAGCCCGTCGAGGAGGAACTCCAATGCCCGCGCGCATCCATCACGGCGTGAAACGCATACTCATTGCCAGTGATACGCGCGAAGCGTTGCTCGACACAATGGAGAAGGTTGCGACGATCGAACACTACACGGGTGCCGCCGTCGAGGCGGCGCTCGTCATCTACGATCCGATCGCAGAAGAGCCCGAGGGCCACTTCTCGCGGGCCGAGACGCGCAAGATCATCGATCGAATCAAGGCAACAGAGCTCAAGGAACTCACGGCGGCACTCGGCGACTACGCGACGAGAATTGCGGACCTCACACCACGCATTCTGTTCAACAACAACGTCGCAGGTGCCATCGTCGCCGAAGCCAAAGCGTTCCAGGCCGATCTGGTACTCAAACCGCTGACCCGGTCGACCCGAATCACGGATCTGCTGCACGCGCCGGCCGACTGGCGCCTGATGCGTGACGCGCCCGCTCCCGTGCTGTTCACTCGGCCCGCCGGCTGGGCGAAGTCAGTACGCGTGCTGGCCGCGCTCGATGTATCGGACGCGCAGCATGAGACCCTCAATCGCGCCATTCTCGAGCGCGCGGCACTGATGGCGACGGTACTTGGTGGCGATCTGCATGTGGTCAGCGTCTATCCATCACTCGGTCAGCAGATGACAGACCTGCAGGTCGCCAACGACTTTGCTGCTATCAAAGTCGATATGCGCAAGCGTCGCGAAGCAGGCGTTTCCGAGTTGCTCAGTGCCCTGAAGCTCACCGCCGAGATACATGTACTCGAAGGTCGTCCCCGCCACGTCATTGCGCATTTGTCGTCGCGTCTGGGATGTGGACTCACCGTGCTAGGCACGGCCGCGCGCAAAGGGTTGAAGAAGCTGCTGATCGGCAACACCGCCGAGGACATCACGCGTGAATTGAATACTGATATTCTCACCGTTCGCGCAGGCGACTGAACGCCTCCACAGACCTCACGATTAGGAATCCAATTCGATGTCGCTAGCAATCGAGCACCCGGACTACAACTATCGCGTCGTGAGGCAGTTCGCCATCATGACCGTCGTGTGGGGCATCGTCGGCATGGCTGTCGGCGTTCTGATCGCGGGGCAGCTGGCGTGGCCTGCGCTCAACTTCGAACTGCCATGGCTCTCGTACGGGCGCCTACGACCGCTGCATACGAACGCGGTCATCTTCGCCTTCGGCGGCTGCGCGCTGATGGCATCCGCTTTCTACGTCGTCCAGCGCACTTGCCGAGTACGCCTGATATCGGATGGCCTGGCCGGCTTCGTGTTCTGGGGTTGGCAGACGGTGATCGTGCTCGCGGCCATCACGCTGCCCCTTGGCATCACTTCGACCAAGGAGTATGCAGAGCTGGAGTGGCCGATCGACATTCTGATCGCCGTGGTCTGGGTCACGTTCGCAGTCGTGTTCTTCGGCACCATCGCCAAACGCACGATCAACCACATCTACGTTGCCAACTGGTTCTTCGGCGCGCTGATCATCGGCGTCGCGGTCCTGCACATATTCAACAGCCTCGCCATACCGGTGACGCTCACCAAGTCGTACTCGATCTATGCGGGCTCGATGGATGCCATCATGCAGTGGTGGTACGGCCACAATGCGGTCGGTTTCTTTCTGACCGCAGGCTTACTCGGCATCATGTACTACTTAGTGCCGAAGCAGGCGAACAGGCCGGTCTATTCGTACCGGCTGTCGATCGTGCACTTCTGGGCGTTGGTCGCGATCTATGTATGGGCGGGCCCCCACCACCTTCACTACAGTTCTCTACCGGACTGGGCGCAGAGTGTCGGCATGGTGATGTCGCTCGTGCTGTTGGCGCCATCCTGGGGCGGCATGATCAACGGCATCATGACGCTGTCCGGTGCATGGGATAAGTTGCGCACCGACCCGATTCTCAAGTTTCTCATCGTGTCCTTGTCCTTCTACGGCATGTCGACCTTCGAAGGGCCCATGATGTCGATCAAGACAGTCAACGCACTGTCGCACAACACAGACTGGACCATTGGCCACGTGCACTCGGGGGCGCTGGGTTGGGTCGCCATGGTGAGCATCGGCGCGATGTATCACCTGATCCCGCTGCTGTATGGCCGCAAGCAAGGTGAGATGTATTCGACTCGCCTGATCAATCTGCACTTCTGGCTGGCAACGCTCGGCACCGTGCTGTACATCGCATCGATGTGGGTGAACGGTCTGATGCAGGGACTGATGTGGCGGGCAACGAACGCCGACGGCACGCTCACCTACTCGTTCATCGAGTCGGTCGAGGCGAGTTATCCGGGCTACTACATCCGCGCCCTCGGCGGCGCCATCTTTCTCTCCGGCATGCTGATCATGGCCTACAACGTTTGGCGCACGACGACGTCCAGGGAAACGCGCAGCGAACTCGCGATCGCCACGCCGCTTGCCGCTGGGAGGGCGTGAGATGAGCACAAAAGTCGAAACGAACGTCGCCCTGCTGATCGTGCTGACACTCGTCGCCGTCAGCGTTGGGGGGATGGTCGAGTTGTTTCCACTCGCGTTCCAGAGCCAGCGCACGCAACCCATCGAGACGCTTTCGCCGCTCACCGCGCTCGAAGTCGAGGGTCGCGACATCTACATCCGTGAAGGCTGCCATGTCTGTCATACCCAAATGGTGCGGCCACTGAGGGCCGAGACAGAACGCTATGGTCACTACTCCGTTGCTGGCGAAGACGTCTACGAACATCCCTTCCTGTGGGGTAGTAAGCGCACCGGACCGGACCTCGCCCGGGTCGGCGGCCGCTACAGCGATGATTGGCATCGCGCTCACCTGCTCGATCCACGCAGCGTCGTGCCGCAGTCGAACATGCCGGCCTATCCGTGGCTGTTCGACGCGACCCTCGATGGCGTCGATACACCCGCCAAGCTCGCGGCGCTGCGCACCGTCGGCGTGCCGTATTCCGACGAAGACATCGCTGGCGCAACCGCGATCGTCGCAGGCCGCACCGAAAGCGAAGCTCTGATCACCTACCTGCAGAGCCTGGGTATCGACATGCTGAATTACACCACCACGGGAGGTGCGCAATGAGCCTCGCTTCCGTCGCCGTCGTTCTGGTCGCAGTTGCGTTCGCTGGCCTCGTCATCTGGGTGGCGTTGCCATCGAACAAGGCACGGCTCGAGCGCTACGGAAGCATTCCGCTCGACGATTCCGAGGAGACGCCTCGATGACTCTCGGCTGGAGCATATACATCATCATCGGCACCATCGGCAGCCTCGGCGCCATGTTGTGGCTGCTGTTCGCCAATCGCACGACATCCGGCGAAGGTAAGACCACGGGCCACGATTTCGATGGCATCGAGGAATACGACAACCCGCTGCCGATGTGGTGGGTGGGCCTGTTCGTGGCAACGATTGTCTTCGCGCTGCTCTACCTCGTCTACTACCCCGGCCTCGGCAGTTTCGCTGGGCTCAGCGGCTGGACCTCGCAAAGCGAGTGGCAGAACGATGTCGATGCCAAGGAGGCGCGCTTCGCGCCCCTGTATGCGAAGTTGGGTGCTTACACCGAATCGGAATTGCACCAGAGCAGTCAGGCAAAGCAGATCGGCCGTCGCCTGTTCCTCAATCACTGCAGCACGTGTCACGGCATCACCGCCCGCGGCGCTTTCGGGTTTCCGAACCTGACCGACTCTGAGTGGCAATGGGGCGCCGACTTCGCCGCCATCAAGACAACACTGCTCGGTGGACGCAACGCAATGATGACGCCTTGGGGCGCGGCCCTCGGTGGCGACACGGGCATCACCGACATGGCGCAGTACGTGCGCAGCCTGTCCAATGCGACCTACGATGCCGACGCGGCCGCGCGCGCTGCACCGCAATTCCAGATGTTCTGCATCGCCTGTCATGGCGCCGATGGCAAGGGCAACGTGCTGTTCGGTGCACCCGATCTCACCAACGACATATGGCTGTATGGCGGCGAGTCCGAACGTATCGAATTCACGCTGCGCCATGGCCGCATGGGCGTGATGCCAGCTTTCGCCGACATTTTGGGTGAAGAGAAGATTCACATCCTCGCCGCCTACATCACGGGACTGTCGCAGTAGTGAATGCCGACGCGCCCAGAATCATCGCGCGCGAAGCAAGCGTTGCCGCGGCCGACACGGAGGCCGCAGGATTCGCACCGGTCGATCTGTACAGCCGGCGCGAGAAGATCTTCACCCGTTCCATTCAAGGCCGGTTCCAGCGCATTCGACTGTTTTCCGGATGGCCACTGCTGCTCGGCTATCTGGTCGTGCCGTGGCTTGCCTGGGGCGATCGGCAAGCTGTGCTGTTCGACTTGCCCGCGCGGCAGTTCCACATCTTTGGTCTCACGTTCTGGCCGCAGGACTTCGTCCTGCTCGGCGCCCTGCTGATCATCGCGGCGTTCGCGCTGTTTACCTTCACCTCGGTCGTGGGGCGGATCTGGTGCGGCTATACCTGCCCGCAGACGGTGTGGACCGCGATATACATGTGGATCGAGCAGTTCACCGAGGGCCCACGCCACGCGCGCATTCGCCTCGACAGTGCGCCGCTCAACCTCGAGAAGGTGCGCAAGCGCGGGCTCAAACACGCGATGTGGCTTGGCTGGGCGCTGCTCACGGGTTATACGTTCGTTGGCTACTTCAGCCCGATTCGTGATCTCGCAACCGCAGCCATCGACATCGATGCATCAGCCTGGCCAGCGCTGTGGATCACGTTCTTCACGCTCGCGACCTACATCAATGCGGGCTGGCTGCGCGAACAAGTGTGCATCTACATGTGCCCCTATGCGCGCTTCCAGTCGGCGATGTTCGATGTCGATACCCTGATCGTCTCCTACGACCCGAACCGCGGCGAGCCGCGTGGGTCGCGCAAGCGGGGTGCATCCACAGAGACCTTTGGCGATTGCATCGACTGTCAGCTGTGCGTGCAGGTTTGCCCAACTGGCATCGACATTCGCGATGGACTGCAGTACGAGTGCATCGGCTGTGCGCACTGCATCGACGCATGCGACGACGTCATGAAAAAAATGGACTACGCGCCGGGCCTCATCAGCTATACCACCGAGCGTAAGCTCAGTGGCGGTGTATCGCGCCTGCTGCGCCCCAATGTGTTGGGCTATGGCGCTGTACTGACGGCGATGTGTGCCGTATTTGTCGTTGCACTGATCGGCCGCAGCCTGCTTGGCATCGACGTCCTGCGTGAGCGCGGTGAGCTCTATCACGTCGTCGGCAACGAAGTACGCAACGACTATGCGTTGAAGCTCATCAATAAGACTCAGCAGACACTGCGGCTGAGCCTCGACGTACGCTCCGCGCATCCGGTTTCGATGCTCGCGACGCCAGATCCCATCATCGAAGCAGGCGAGGTACAAAGTGTTCCCGTCAGTCTGACCATCGACAAACGGGCGCTGACCGCTGCCACTTTCGATGTCGACTTTGAGGTGTGCGCCGACGGCATCGGTTGCGACTCGGAAGTCTCGCGTTTTTTCGGGCCGGGCCAATGAACACCAAGAACAACGAAGCCATCCACAACCGCCCGTGGTATCGACAGACGTGGCCATGGATCCTCATCGCGATTCCCACGATCGGCATGATCCTGTCGATGATCACCGTGTCGGTCGCCATCTCCGGCGCCGACGCCGACGTGCGTGACGGCGTCCATGCCCCACTCGACAAAACGAGTTGGAAACGCGAGGCGCGCGCTCAGTGAACGCGATCGCACCCGTGGCCGAGCGCAATGGCGCACTGCTGGGCCTCGAGGACGAACGCGCCCTCATGGAGCTTGCGACCCGCCCCTGTGAGTCCGGGCGCCGGGAGTTCGAGCTCGACGTACCCGACATGCGTTGTGCCAATTGCGCAGGACGCATCGAGACCGCGCTCGCTCGCGTGCCATCCGTCGATCGCGTACGCGTCAACGCTGTCCGTCACCACATCAGTCTAGAGTTCGACCCGAACAGGGCGACGCTTTCGGACATCATGGGCGCTGTGAGCGCAGCTGGATACACGCCCGTCGTCACGCCACGCGCCGATGATGATCCTGCACTCAAGGCGGAGCACCGCACCCAGATCAAGCGTCTGGGTGTCGCCGGTATCGGCATGATGCAGGTGATGATGTTCTCGATCGCGTTGTATGTCGGTCCTGGAACCGACATGAACGCCTTCTACGAATCGCTCATGCGATGGGTTGCCCTCGCGTTCACCACACCTGTCGTGCTGTACTCGGCGGCGCCGTTCTTCCGCAACGCATACATCTGTCTTTCTGACTGGTTCGACCCGCGTGGCGGCAACCAGAGTCTGTCGATGGACGTGCCAGTGGCGCTGGCAATCGGCATCGCCTTCATGGCCAGCGTGTCGGCGACGGTCTCCGGTAGCGGCCACGTCTACTTCGATTCGGTCACCATGTTCACGTTTCTGCTGCTTGGCGCCCGCCTGCTCGAACAATCATCACGCCTGCGTCTGGCGCGCATGGACAATTGGCTTGCGATGCTGCCGCAACGCGTGAACGTCGCGCGCGATGGTGTGAATCTGGATGTTCCGATCACCCAGGTTCGCGCCGGTGACATCGTTCGAGTTGCGGCCGGCGACCGCGTGCCGGTGGATGGCATCGTTACGGACGGTGCATCGGAAGTCGACGAAGCCGCGCTCAACGGTGAATCGACATCCGTGAGCAGACAACCAGGTGATCAACTGTTCGCAGGCACGCTCAACGTCAGCCAGCCACTGGCCATGGTTGTGACCGCCCAGGTCTCCGATACCCGCATGGCCGCCATCGCTCGACTCGCGCAACGGGCAACCCTCGACAAGCCACCCGTTGCTGCGCTGGCGGACAAGGTCGCGCGTCACTTCGTCACCGGTGTCATCGTGCTGGCGCTCGCGACCTACGTCACCTGGCAGTTCATCGATCCCGGGCACGCGCTGTGGGCAACGATCGCGGTGCTGGTGGTGTCCTGCCCCTGCGCGCTCTCGCTTGCGATGCCAACGGCCATGACGGCATCGGCCACCGCGCTGCGACGAACGGGATTCATCGCCACCCGCGCGCACGCCATAGAAAGCCTCGCGCGCATCACCCATGTGGTATTCGACAAGACCGGTACGTTGACGGGCGGCAAGCCGCAGCTGATGCACGTGGAGCCGCTGGCCGAACTCACGGCGGATCACTGCAAGCGCATCGCTGGCGCGCTCGAGGATCGCACCAATCATCCGTTGAGCGATGCGTTCGATTCGAACGCAGACGGTGCGGTTGCTTCTGATGTGCGCATTCACGCCGGTCTTGGAGTCGCAGGTACGGTCGGTAACGCCCGCTATCGCCTTGGCAGTGCCCAGTTCTGCCGCATCAATCGGCCGCCCCGCGATCGTACGTGCACGACGATCTATCTCGCGCGCGAAACGACGGTCGGCATGACGCCGCTTGCCGAGTTCGCCATCCGCGTATGGCTGCGCGACGATGCCGAATCGACCTTGCGCGAACTCGAACGGTTATCAGTCACGGCAGAGATCCTCACCGGTGACGGTGCGACGGCGGCGGCGGAAGTCAGCACCGCCCTGGGTGCGGTGCCCTACTCCGCGACCATGTCACCGGAAGCGAAACTCGCGCGTGTGCAAGATCTCGTACGTGGCGGTTCACACCTGATGATGGTGGGCGACGGCATCAACGACGTGCCGGGACTCGCTGCCGCGTCGGTGTCCGTCGCACCTGCAGACGGGACGGACCTCGCCAAATCACGCAGCGATGGCATCTTGCTCGGGCGCGGACTCGGCGCACTGCCACGCGCGATCGCAATCGCCCGTCGCACACGCAGCATCGTGCGGCAGAACATGACCTGGGCGATTGTCTACAACCTTACTGCAATCCCACTGGCCGCCGCCGGGCTGGTGCCACCGTGGGTGGCCGCCATCGGCATGTCGGTCAGTTCGCTGGGCGTGACCCTGAATGCTGCCCGACTGTCGCGCGGGGAGCAGGCATGGAGATGATTCTGCTGCTGATACCGGTTTCCGTTGTCGTCATCGGCGCCGCCATCGCGGCGTTCATCTGGGCGGTCGACAACGGTCAGTACGAGGACATCAATCGCGCCGGCGACTCGACGCTGTTCGATGAACCCGTCGATCCCCATTCAAAGCCACATTCGAGCTGAGGAATTCCAATGGCCATGCACTCCCTCGACATTCTGTTTCGCCCGAACAGCGCATGGGCGGGCATCGCCGCGGGCGGTGGCTCGACGATTAAACGCCTCCTGACCCACACGGTGCCATGGGCACTGATACCGGCGGTGTGCTGGTACTACGGCATTACCACCGTCGGCTGGCAGGTGGGCGCGGAGCCAGTGCAGAAGATGACGGCCGACAGTGCGCTGTTGATCTGCACGCTCTTCTACCTTGCGATGATCGCCGGCGTGATTTTCCTCGGCTACATGATCCATTGGATGGCGGCGACCTACGCCGCCGCGAATTCGACCGTCGAGCGTGGCATCACCATCATCACTTACACCGCGACGCCGTTCTTTCTTGCAGGTCTGCTGGGCTTGTATCCGCAGTTGTGGCTCGACATTGCCGTCGGAACGATCATCGGCTGTTACTGCGTCTACCTGCTCTACATCGGCGTACCGACTGTCATGGACGTTCAGCCCGAGCGCGGATTTCTGTTTGCGAGCGCCGTAGTTGCCGTAGCGCTGGTGTCGGTCGTCGGCCTCATGACGGCCACGGCCATCCTCTGGGGCATGGGCGCCGAGCCGGTCTACACCTACTGACGAAGGAGTCGCCATGTCGGCCTACACCATCGCCCGCGAACAGATCGAAGCGGCGCTCGCCGCTGGCACCGGCGCCGGCCACAGCCGCGGCGACATACTGCATGCGCTGCTGGTAAAAGTGGTCGAAGGCTACAAAACCGAGCGCGGCCCCGAAGACACCCGCGCGGCACTCGACTTCCAGGCCCGCAACCTCGCCGACGACGAGGACTACGCCTTCATGCGGCCCTGACGGTCATTCACCCAGGAGCTGGTCACTTGCCCCGGAGCTGGTGACTCGCCCCGGAGCACTAGCGCATCAGGATTTCGGTGCGTCAAACGGCGCACGTGATGCGCTAGTGCTCCGGGGCGAGTCACCAGCTCCGGG
>JBGSQB010000198.1:0-22390 GCA_041738285.1 Pseudomonadales bacterium
TTGTGAGCTTTATGGACTTTGATCTAGGATTTTTTGATCAGGATGAAGGCCGGATCGAACCGGCCGTGAATCCGTTCCTACCGAAGGTGTTAACCATGTCTTCGGTATAAAACGTCACCTATGTGTCCGGTTCGGACCCGAAGTGAAATGGAGCGGGAAACGAGACTCGAACTCGCGACCCCAACCTTGGCAAGGTTGTGCTCTACCAACTGAGCTATTCCCGCCCGCGAGGGCGCGTATTCTGCCCGAAAGGTCCAAGTGGCTCAATGCCCGATTGGCTACTTCGCGCCGCTTCGGTGACACAAATTCGGGCGGAACAGAATATGGCGTCCCCTAGGGGAGTCGAACCCCTGTCGCCGGGATGAAAACCCGGTGTCCTAGGCCACTAGACGAAGGGGACATGACACAGCGAGCGCGGATTCTAGGTACCACCCCCGGCCCCGTCAAGGCGACGTGCGCGCGGCACTGCCAACGACGTCGTTGGTCTCACTTCGATTCCTGTGCGAGCAGCGCCTGGCCTACCCAATGGCGCGCGAAATAGTTGGCGGTGCGGCCATTGCGAGCGCCACGGGCGAGCGCCCATTGCAAGGCTTCGGTGCGCGCCTGCGGGGTGAGATCGATCGACAGGCCATGGGCCGCCCCGATCCGTCCCAGCCAGTGTGCGACCACATCGAGGTACGCTTCCTGGCGGAAGGGATGAAACGACAGCCAGATGCCGAAGCGATCAGACAGGGAGATTTTCTCCTCCACCGCTTCGCCCTGGTGAATCTCGCCCTCGCCAACCACGGCGTCCTGATTGTCGCGCATGTATTCAGGCAGCAGATGGCGGCGGTTCGACGTGGCATAGATCAGCACGTTCGCGGAGGTGCGGAACACCGACCCTTCGAGTGCGCTCTTCAGCTCTCGGTACGAGGAGTCGTCACCGTCGAAGGACAGATCGTCGCACACGACGACGAACCGGTACGGCTGCTCGCGCACCTGTTCGACGATGTCGACCAGCGCCGCGAGCGACTCCTTATCCACCTCGATCAGTCGCAGACCCTGATCGCCGTACCGATTGAGCAGTGCATGAATGAGCGATGACTTTCCCGATCCCCGCGCCCCCCACAACAGCACGTTGTTGGCGGGGTATCCGTGAACGAACTGACGCGTATTCTGTTCGATCGAGTCTTTCTGGCGATCGATGTGCAGTAAGTCATCGAGTTCGACGTCATCCAGATCAGCATGGGCACGCAAGGACCCCGATACCGGGGATCGGTGCCACAGCGCGGCCCGGGACATCGACCAATCCAACGTCCGCACAGATGGTAGGACGCCATCGAGGCGCTCGAGGCTCGACAGCGCTACATCAATCAGTCGTTCAACCGGGTTCGGCATGAGTTCAGATACCTCCATCCATGGGACATTCTAAACCGCGAGCCGACCAGATCTGCGCACCGCAACGAACTGCGTCCATGCCCCGCGCGCGCACCAATACACTGCCGAATCGCGGTAGAATCCGAACCGGTTTCCGGAATGACGATGGCCATGAGTCAGGCGAGTGGCAAAGACCCCGGTGCGCCCCCTGGTGGAGTGGAACGCAGACGCGGTCCCGCCGATCGTCGCAACGAGCAGGAAGATCGCCGCAACAGCGATCGCCAGGTGGAGGAGTTGATCCCGCGTCGCGATCCGGATCGCCGGGGCCGCCGCAGCACCGACTGACCCGTGACCGTATCGAGCGCCGAACTCGTCTCCTTCCTCGTTTACCTGATTGCACTGGCCGCCATTGCGATGGTCGCCTGGCGCCGCACGCGCGATCTCGATGACTACACCCTCGGCGGTCGCACCCTCGGACCGATCGTCGCAGCGCTCTCGGCCGGAGCGTCAGACATGAGCGGTTGGCTGTTGCTGGGGTTGCCCGGCGCGATCTTTGTCGGCGGCTTGTCGCAATCCTGGATCGTCATCGGACTCGTCGTGGGCGCGTTCTTAAACTGGACGCTGATCGCGCCGCGCCTGCGCACGATGTCCGCGGCCCGCCATGGCGCACGCACCCTACCCCAGTTGTTCGCACTGCGATTCCCACGACGCGGGCGCGCGCTCGCGCTGATCGCGACCGTGATGATTCTGCTGTTCTTCGGCTTGTACACAGCCGCAGGCTTCGTCGCCGGCGCGAAGCTGTTCAACGCGAGTCTCGGCCTCGACTACCAGCAGGCGCTGTGGCTCGGCGCAGCAACCATAATGGTGTACACCGCGTTGGGCGGATTTCTCGCGGTGAGTTGGACCGACGTGATGCAAGGCTCGCTCATGGTAGCGGCGCTGGTGGCGGTGCCGCTGCTGGCCTTGGACGCCATCGATACTGACGTTGCGATCTCGCACCTGTCATTGTTCGAAGGCATGACGACGCTCGGCATCGCGTCACTTCTAGCTTGGGGTCTCGGCTACTTCGGGCAGCCGCACATCCTCGCGCGATTCATGGCGATGTCGCCCGACGCATCCATCGATCGTGCCACAGCAATCGGCATGGGCTGGATGATCGTGTCCTGTGCCGGTGCCATCGCCGTCGGCATAGTCGGCTTCGCCCATGGAGCCAATGGCGCAGCGCCGCTCGACCCTGAGATCGTGTTCATTCACCTCACCCGCGCGGTGCTATCGCCCTGGGTCTCGGGGTTTGTGCTTGCGGCGATCCTCGCGGCTGTGATGAGCACCATCGATTCGCAGCTACTCGTGGCATCGACATCGCTCACCGAAGATGTGGCGCGGCCGCTATGGCCCGGACTTACCGAGGTGCAGATGATGCGCATCAGCCGGCTTGCGGTGATCGTCGTTGCCGGTGCGGGTATCTGGATCGCCGGCAATCCCGAGCGCGGCGTGCTCGAACTCGTCGGCTACGCGTGGGCCGGATTGGGCGCGACATTCGGTCCTGCGTTGCTCGCCACCCTGTACATGCGTCGCGCGACATCGATGGCGATCGTCGCGGGCATGGTTGCGGGAGGCGCCGTCGTCGTGGGTTGGCCACTCATCATCGGAGATGCGCTGCCGGTGTACGAACTGCTGCCCGCGTTTCTCGCATCGGGGATGACGATCGTGCTGGTCACTCAGTTCGCGCCGGAGGAAGCCACAGCCGCCGACGCGTTCGACCGCCTGTCGTCACCACGGCCGAGCAAAGCGAGCAGTCGATCAGGATAATCCGTGATGATGCCCGTCACACCCATTTCGCGCATGCGTACCATGTCTTGGACGTCGTTGATGGTCCATGCGTCCACATGCATGCCCCGCCGCGCGGCGTCGGCCACACTCGATGATGTAATCAGATCGAAACCACGCCGCGTCACCGGAATCTGCAGGGCATGCGCCGCGGGTCCGTAGAGGCGCACGAGGCCGATTCGATGTAACAGCATGAATGCCAACACCTCAGGTTCGGATGCGCTGGTGGCAACCTGCGGGCAGGCCGCACGGAAGTCGGCCATCGCCTCGGTACGCACGGCAGCAATCAACGCACGATCGGTGGCGTTTGCCTCCTTCAACACTGCGCAAACCGCCGCACCAATCGGTGGTTCACTCTGCTTGATCTCGATGTTGAACTTGGCGTCTGGAAAGGCAGCAACGACTTCTTCGAGGCTTGGCACCCGCAGCCCCTTGCCGCGATACGGAAACGGACCGCCCGGCGCCGGCCACCAATAGCCCGCGTCCGCCATACGCACGTCGCTCAGGCTCAGCGCGGTCACCCGACCGGATAGATCCGTTGTACGGTCGAGGCGATCGTCGTGAATCACGACGACGGCACCGTCGCGCGTGGCGCGCACGTCCATTTCCAGGACGTCCGATCCCAGCGCCCACGCATGTTCGAATGCCACCATCGTGTTGCCGGGACGCAGACCATCTCCGCCCTGATGCGCGATCACCGTCGGTACCGGTGAAGAGAAATACGGCACCGGATCGATCGGCCGCGAGGAGACTGCGCGAATTCCGATCAGAAACATCATCACGACCGCAATCAGCAGCCAGTTGCGCGCCTTCAGTGTCATCGTGCCGTCTTGATGGGGACTACGTTGCTGGTACGGCGTCGATAGATCCGTCGCGCCCGGCCAGGACCGTCGATGCCGATGGATCCGTCATCGAAACTGCGCAGCTCACACTGCGTGGTCCGATCGGTGCAGTTGAATTCGATGACGTGACCGTGCAGCGACCACTCTCCTCGTTCGTCACTGCCATCGCCATCGCTGCGCTCGACATAGCGGCCGCCCGTAGGTCCACCCGATAGTTCGAGTACGGTCCGGCCGCCTTCCACGTCGCACTCCCACGTCCCGGGGAGACTCAAGTGCGACACCCAGCGATCGCGGGCGATGCGCGTTGCCCGTACCCAGATCGTGGCCACAACCGCGACAATGATGATGAGAATCAACGATGCCATCGGTCGATGCTGCACCTCAGATATGAATGGCGCAAGACAGACTGATCACAACCACGTGGGCAGTAGTTGTTGCGCTACATGCGCTCACGCACCATGTTCAACACCTGCGCGTCGACCGACTCGAGGATCTTCTGCTCGAGTTCGTTGAGCGTCTGGTCGATGAGGTGAATCGATTGCGCCGCGGCCACGAACGACCACTGAGCCTGCTGGTGAGCGTCGGCATGGGCGCTCTCGCACACCGCGACATTGGTCTGTCGCCCGAATCGATCCCGCAGCCCGCCCAAGCGCTGCCGCTTCTCCTTCAGCGATCGGCACCCGGGCAGCGAGAAGGTCACGGTCAATACGCCGATTCGCACGTTCACTCGCCGTAGATCGCCTCGAAGTCGCCACGGGTCATAGAGTAGAACACCGTGTCGAGCCCATGGGACTGCCGTCGCGTCTCGAACACCATACCGAGCTTCTGCAGCACCCGAACGGCCTGCTGATTGGGGGTGTCGGTAGCCGCAACGACTCGCTCGATCCGGCACGCCTCGAACCCATGTCGCAATACCGCGCGCGCCGCTTCGGCAACCAGCCCTTCACCCCAGTGCGCCGGGTGAATGCCGTACAACAACTCGATTTGCCCGGCGCTCGCTTCTGCCGAAAGCCGATGTCCGCAGAAGCCGATGAGGCCCGTATGATCTTTGGGTTCCAGGGCAAAGAACCCAAAACCGTGGTCACGAAAGCTCTGCGCGCTGCGATCGATGATCGACTCGACAGCGTCTCGCGGCAGCACCTGGTCTTCCCACAGATAACGTCGAACCGCTGGAATGGTCCACAGCGCAAGTAGCGCATCGACATCGTCACGCGCGATCGGCCGCACGCGCATGCGCGCGGTCGTCAGCACCAGATCGTCCTGCTTGGTCTGCGCCATGTATTGTGCGTGCGTTGCACGTCCCCACTCCCACAAGCAGTTTGCCATAGCAAAACACATAAGCGAACATTTCACTATTTCCGGGGGATCTCATGCGATTCAGCTTCTGGCCGAACCCGAGTCAGTCCTATGGCGATGTGCTCGATCTCGCCACACACGTCGAGCGCACCGGTTGGGATGGATTCTGGTACGCGGATCACTTCATGCCCAACGCCGAGGACACCAGCGCGCCGTGGCCCGAGGCATGGATGACGCTCGCCGCGGTCGGCGCATCCGTACCGCGCCTGCGCATCGGCACTCTCGTGGCTGGCAATACTTACCGCCACCCTGCGGTGCTCGCCAAGATGGCCGCAACCCTCGATCACATCACCGGTGGACGCATGGTCCTCGGACTTGGCGCCGGCTGGCAGGAAAACGAACACAAACAATACGGAATTCCATTCTTCACCATGCCCGAACGCTTAAGGCGCCTCGATGAGGCGTGTCGGGTCATCAAAGCGCTGTACGGCAGCGAAAAGGCCGACTTCGAGGGCCGCTACTATCGGCTCGACAACGCGTCCTTGGAACCGAAGCCGGTACAGAGTCCCATGCCCTTGCTGATCGGTGGCGGCGGCGAACGCGTCACGCTCAAGATCACCGCCAAATATGCCGACGAGTGGAACGTATGGGGTACGCCGGAAACCCTGCGCCACAAGATGCAGATTCTCGATGGTCACTGTGCCGCGATCGGCCGCGACCCGAAATCGATCAAGCGCAGCGCCGTCGCCCTGCTGTTCATGAACGACGACCCGGCCTTCGTTGCCCGAATGCGGGCCAAGCCGCCCCAGCAGGCAGCCATCATCGGTTCGGTCGACGACGTGAAACGCATTGTCGATGAATATCGTAGCGCCGGCGTAGATGAACTGATCGTTCCAGACTTCACGCTCGGTCCGCGCGACGCGAAGATCGCGACACTCGACCGCTTCATCACCCACGTGGCCGGTCGGTGAGCGCCGCAACCCCCGTGCCCGCCGCGACGATCGTGCTGGTACGTGGCGATCACGCGGCGATGGAAGTATTCATGGTGGTGCGCCACCACCAGATCGACTTCGCGTCGGGCGCGCTCGTATTCCCGGGCGGCAAGGTCGACGACGCTGACGCGGATCCTGCACTCGCTGCGCTCTGTGATGGCGCAGCCACCGCCCCCGGCATACGGACTCTGCAGATTGCGGCCATTCGCGAAGCGTTCGAGGAGTGTGGCGTGCTGCTGGCGCGAAAGGCGGGGGCGCGCGACCTGATCGACGCAGCGATGGTCGCACCGCTCGACGCGCTGCGATCCAAACTCGTCGATGGCACCCTGAGTCTCACCCATTTCCTCACCGAGCATGGCTTACGCCTCGCGTGCGATCAGCTCATTCCTTTCGCGCATTGGGTGACGCCGTCGATGATGCCGAAGCGCTTTGATACGCATTTCTATCTCGCCGTCGCTCCGCCAGATCAGATTGCACTGCACGATGGCCACGAATCGGTCGACTCGGTCTGGATCACGCCAAATGATGCAATCGCGGGTGCGGCGGACGGCCGCTACACGGTCATCTTTCCGACGCTACGCAACCTGGAAAAACTCGGCGCGACCACGAGCCCCGCAGCGGCAACGGCACGCGCGCGGAGCACACCGGTGGTGACGGTCACCCCATGGACCGAGCGTCGGGCAGATGGCACCTACCTGTGCATTCCGACCAATGCTGGGTACGATTACTGCGAAGAGAAGATGCCCGAACGGGCGGCGCGCTAAGCGCTATCAGGTGGTATCGCCGAGGCTGTACAACAGTTCCGTGCTCGAGATCAGCATCGACTCGTAATAGTCGTGCACTTCGCGGCGACGCTGGGGATCGAGCCCCAGAACACCATCCTCCACGCGCAGTCGGCGCACTTCCCGCAGCAGCTGGTTGCGCAAGTTGCGCGCATGATAGATCTCGAGTAGATCCACGATCTCGTGCTGCGAGTAAGCCATGGTGCCAAGGTCCCGACTGCTTCGATAAACCTTAGTCCGCGGCCGCGTGCCTCGCCACGCGATACAGCACGCTTCCCTTGCGACGCCATTCAAATTAGGGTTCAGATCACAGTTCTACCCACACCCGAGGAGCCTCGAATGGCCGCTCAACCATCCGAATCCGCAGCGCAAGAGCTGCTCTATGACCTTACCGACAACGTCGCGACGCTCACCATCAACCGGCCGGATGCCCAAAACACGATCTCCGGGCCCATGCTAGACGCCATGACGCGGCGGTTGGTGCAGGCCAACGAAGACCCGGCCGTGCGTGCCATCGTCATAACGGCAACCGGCCGTTTCTTCTGCGCGGGTCTGGATCTGCGCGGCGGGGGCATATCCGGTGGGCTATCCGCCGGATCGGGCCCGGCCAATCTCGATCTCCGAAATACCCCGCCAACCGTCCTGCACAGCGTCGACAAACCGACGATCTGCGCGCTGAACGGCTCCGCCGCCGGCTACGGGATGGATCTCGCGCTTGGCTGCGACATACGTCTCATGGCCCAAAGCGCGAAGATGGCTGCGGCTTTCACGGCCCGTGGCGTCGTACCCGAATCCGGGGGAACCTGGCTTCTGCCGCGCCTCATCGGATGGTCGAAGGCCGCTGAAATCATCTTCACTGGTCGCACCCTGAGTGCGCAGGAGTGCCTCGACATGGGGCTCATCTCCCATGTCGTCGCGGACACCGAGGTGGCCAGCCGCGCACGAGCGCTGGCCGACCAGATTGCGGCGAATGCCCCGCTCGCGGTGCAGGCCTCCAAACGGATGATGCGGATGGGCATGAACGAAACGTTCAACGACCATGTCCACCATGTGTTCCTGCAACTACTGCCGCTGTTTCGGTCGGCCGACTTCAAAGAGGGCATGGCCTCCTTCATGGAGAAACGCAAGCCGAACTTCACCGGCAAATAGGTCGCGCCCACCTCAACGTCGGCGCAGAGTGGGATGCAGGTTGGCTTCGTCGATCGCCTAAGCGGTCGATCATCAGCACGTCAGCGAGCATTCGCGGGCAAGCCCGCTCCCACCGAAACGTCGCTCGGGCTCACACTTTGTGGGAGCGCGCTTGCGCGCGAATGCGGGGCTCGAGATCGCAGATGAGTAGCCATCCCTGGCGCATTGTCCTGCCCGGCCATCCATGGCAGGGCGTGACCACCTTCGCGAGCTTCGCTCGCGATCGCCGCGCGCAGTGGGTGTCTGGCATTCGAGAAGCCGTCCCTGGCGGGACAGCGTTGGCTTCGATCGAGCCCCAGCCCGGCCATCCATGGCAGGGCGTAGCCACCTGCGCGAGCAATGCTCGCGCAGCCACGCTTTGCGTGGCCGTGGCTACCCCCCGAAATCGTCGAGCAGGATGTTCTCGGGCTCGACGCCCAAGTCTTCGAGCATCTTCAGCACCGCGGCCACCATCGGCGGTGGACCGCACAGATAGTATTCGCAGTCTTCGGGGTTGGGGTGGGATTTCAGATACTGATCGAACACCACCTGGTGAATGAAACCGGTGTGTCCCGTCCAGTTGTCTTCGGGCTGCGGCTCCGACAGCGCGATGTGCCACTGGAAGTTCGGGTACTCCCGGGCGAGGCCATCGAAGTCCTCGACGTAGAACATTTCCCGCAGGCTGCGCGCGCCGTACCAGAAGGTCATCTTGTAGTCTTTCTGGGCGCGCTTGAGCTCATCGAAAATCTGCGATCGCAACGGCGCCATGCCGGCGCCACCGCCGATCCAGATCTTCTCCGCGTTGGTGTTCTTGATGAAGAACTCACCATACGGGCCGAACACGGTCAATCGATCACCGACCTTTAGGTTGAACGTGTACGACGACATCTTGCCGGGTGGGAAGGTCGTCCGCGGCGGTGGTGTCGCAATGCGAATGTTGAACTTCAGTACGCCCCGCTCTTCCGGATAGTTGGCCATCGAGTAGGCACGGATCGTCGGCTCGGTCACCTTGCTGTGGTACTGCCAGATGTTGAAGCGATCCCAATCCTCGCGAAACTGCGGCTCGACTTCGATCGTCTTGTAGTCCATTTCGTAGGGCGGGATTTCGAGCTGCACGAACCCCCCAGCGCGGAAATCCACTTCCTGCCCTTCGGGCAGCTTCAACACGAGTTCCTTGATGAAGGTCGCCACGTTGTGATTCGAGATTACCTCACAGTCCCAGCGCTGTACGCCAAAGGCGTCTTCCGGGATGTGGATCTTCAGGTCCTGCTTGACCGCCACCTGACACGACAACCGCCAGTTGTCACGAATTTCTCCACGCGTGAAGTGACCTTCTTCCGTCGACAGAATCGATCCGCCGCCCTCGGTCACCTGACAACGACACTGGCCGCACGTACCACCGCCGCCACACGCGCTCGAAAGAAAAATGCCGCGCGATGCGAGCGTACCGAGCAGTTTGCCGCCCGCAGGGACGGTGACCAGTTTGTTGGCGTCTTCATTGATCTGAATGGTGATATCGCCCGAGCTCACCAGTTTCGAGCGGGCGAACAGAATCACCATGACCAGCGACAGCACAGTCACGGTGAACATGACTACGCCCAGGATGATTGTGCTATCGAGCATGCGGGCTCCTCAGATGTCGATGCCGCCGAACGACATGAAACACAGCGAAATCAAACCAACCGACACGAACGTGATGCCCAGGCCTCTCAGCCCTTCGGGCACATCGCTGTACTTGAGCTTCTCCCTGACACCCGCGAGTGCGGTAATCGCCAGCGCCCAGCCGAAGCCCGCACCTACACCGAACACGGCGCTCTCGCCGAGCGTGTAGTCACGTTCCACCATGAACAGATGCGCGCCGAGAATCGCGCAGTTGACCGTGATCAGCGGCAGAAACACCCCGAGGGCGTTGTACAGAAACGGCACGTATCGATCGAGCACCATCTCGAGAATCTGCACCATCGCGGCGATTACGCCAATGTATGCCAGATAGCCGAGGAAGCTCAGGTCGACCTCTGGGAAGCCCGCCCAACTGAGCGCGCCTTCGCGCAACAGGTAGTTGTAGATCAGGCTGTTGACCGGCGTCGTGATGGCGAGCACCACCATCACGGCGATGCCGAGGCCAATCGCGGTTTGGATCTTCTTCGAGATCGCAATGAACGTACACATGCCCAGAAAGAATGTGAGCGCCATGTTCTCGACGAACACCGCGCGAACGAAGAGGCCGAGATAATGCTCGAGCATTACAGCGCTCCCCGATACTGCACGTTGGCGGCGATCTTGTATTCAGCAGCCTCAACTTGTTTGGGCTTCCACGCACGGATGGCCCAGATCAGGCCACCGATGATGAAGAATGCGCTCGGTGCCAGCAGCATCATGCCGTTGGCGTGATACCAGCCGCCAGCCGTGACTTTCGGGAGTATTTCGAACCCGAGCAGCGTGCCTGCGCCAAGCGGTTCCCGGATCAGCGCCACGAGCACGAGTATCAGACTGTAGCCAAGCCCATTGCCGATCCCATCGAGAAATGAAACCCAGGGATCATTCTGCATGGCGAAGGCTTCCGCCCGCCCCATCACAATACAGTTAGTAATGATCAAGCCGACAAACACCGACAACTTCTTCGAGATGTCATAGGCGAACGCCTGAAGCACTTGGTCTACGACGATCACGAGGCTGGCAATGATCGTCATCTGAACGATGATTCGTATGTTCATCGGAATGCGATTGCGGATGAGTGCAATGGAGAGGTTCGACAGCGCCGTCACGGCGGTCACAGCAGCAGCCATCACCAGGGTCGTCGTCATGCTGACGGTCACCGCGAGCGCCGAGCAAATGCCCAGCACCTGGAGTGCGATCGGATTGTTGTTGAAGATCGGGTCCAGCAGGACCTCTTTCTGAGTGGCCATCAGGCAGACTCCTTCAAGTGCTTCAGAAACGGACCGAATCCGAGATCACCGGTCCAGAAGCGAATCAGGTTTTCCACGCCACGCGTGGTGAGAGTTGCACCGGACAGCGCGTCCACTTCGTGCGAAGCAGCGGCTGACCCGGTCGCGGAACGCGTTTTGACGAGGCGCACGGCGGGGTCACCATCCTCACCAAACGCATCGACGCCGAGCCATTGCGCCTTCCAGGTCGGATTGGTGACTTCTCCGCCGAGGCCAGGGGTTTCCTTGTGATCGTAGAACGCAAGTCCTCGCACGGTCTGAAGATCGCCGTCGAGCGCGAGATAGCCGTACAGGGTGCCCCACAAGCCATAGCCGCGTACGGGAATGACGACGCCGCCGACACCATCGGTGCCGGGAACGATGTAGACGAGCGAATAACGTTCGAGTCGCTTGAGCGTGGCGATGTCCTCATCGTCCGTGAGGATACGAGACATCTTCGGATCCTTCGCGGCTTTGATCGGCTGATACGTCGCGGGATCGACGGCATCGGTGAACTCGCCGGTCTGCAAGTCGACCGCGCGCACTTCGAACTGCGCGAACAACTCGTCTACGCCGCGACCAGCAGCATCACGCGTCGCGCCTTCCGGCAAAAGCCCGGCCGCGCGCAGGATGTTCTGCTTCTGGTCGAGTGCCTTGTTGGCGGTTTGCGCGGGCTTGAGCGCAACCGCAGCCCCGGACACGATGACCGAGCACACCAGACACACCGAGATGGCGACGATGAGGATGTTCTTGATCCCATCCCTGTCAAAGCTGGACACGGGCGAGCCTCCGTTTGACCGTGGATTGCACCACGAAGTGGTCGATGAACGGTGCGAACAGGTTTCCAAACAGGATCGCGAGCATCATGCCTTCCGGAAACGCCGGATTGACGACGCGAATCAGCGCACACATGAACCCGATCAAAATGCCGTACACCCATCGCCCGCGATCGGTCATGGCCGCGGACACCGGATCGGTTGCCATGAACACGGTGCCGAACGCGAACCCGCCAAGCACCAGATGCCACGCGAAGGGCATCGTGAACATCGGGTTCGTCGCCGACCCGATCACATTGAATCCGAGCGTCGTTACCAGCATGCCAACAAGGATGCCCGCCATGATCCGCCAGGAGGCAATCTTCGTCAGTAGCAGAATGCCTGCCGCGATCGCTATGGCGAGAGTCGAGGTTTCGCCGAGCGAGCCCGGTATGTTGCCGATGAACGCATCCCACTGGGTGACGCCGTAGTCAGCGCCGATCGCTGCGTTACCGAGCGGAGTCGCGCGGGTGTAGCCATCCACCGCAACCCAGACGCCGTCGCCCGACATCTGCGCCGGATAGGCGAAATAAAGAAACGCGCGTCCGGTGAGTGCTGGATTGAGGAAATTCTTACCAGTGCCGCCGAATACTTCCTTACCGATGACCACGCCGAAGATGATTCCGACCGCTGCCATCCACAGTGGTGTCGATGGCGGCAATGTCAGCGTGAACAAAATGCTCGTGACGAAGAAACCTTCGTTGATCTCATGACCGCGCTTCTGCGCGAACCACGCCTCGAAGGTGATGCCGGCGAGGAAGACGACGATATAAAGGGGAATGAAATAGGCCAGCCCGTGGACCAGACAATCCCACACGCTGGCGGGGTCGTAGCCAATGAGGAGATTGAGAATGGGACCGCGCCAGTTAGCCACCGAATCGAGGTTCATCGCCTGCATGGCTTCGTTGGCCTGCAGCCCGACGAAGTAGGACCCCGCGATGCCGGGAATGAACGCGCACGCCCAGACCGTGATCATGATGCGCTTCAGATCCAGTCCGTCGCGCACGTGTGACGGCCCGCCGGTGACGTGTGCGGGCGTGTACAACGCAGTGTCGACCGCGTCGTAGACCGAATAGAACGCATGCAGCCTGCCGCCCTTCTCGAATGCGGGCGCGACCGTGTCCAGCAACGTGCGCAGTGCCTTCATCGACTAGCCCTCCTTCTCGATCGAGGTCAGCATCTGGCGCAGCACCGGACCGTACTCGTACTTGGCCGGACAGACGTAGGTACACAACGCCAGATCTTCTTCGTCGAGTTCGAGGCAGCCGAGCTTCAAGGACGTATCGACGTCACCGACCAGCAGCGCTCGCAGGAGCTGGGTTGCAAGCGTGTCGATCGGCAGAACGCGCTCGTAGGTTCCGATAGGGACCATGCCGCGCGTGCCACCGTTTGTCGATGTGCTGAATCTCATCCGCCGCGGTTTGACGAACATCGACAGATAAATCGGAAATACTGAGTGCCGATCCGCTCCAGGTGTCAAATAGCCGAGCAGACGGCGTTCGCGGTCTTCCGGAATCACCGACACCTGAGTGTGATATCGACCAAGAAATGCTTCGCTGCCGCGCGCCGTATGGCCGCTCAGCACCGATCCCGAAATGATGCGATGCTCGCCATCCTGCAGAGCGCCACGACACAGGTCATCGGTGCTGGCGCCGAGGACGGTGCTGACCAGGCGCGGCGCCTTGATACCCTCGCCCGCCAGCGAAATGACCCGTTCAGACCAAAGCTCACCCGCTGGAAGCGACGCCCCGATGGCGATGACGTCCTGATAGCCGATGGTCCACACGGATCGGCCTGCGATCACTGGGTCGAGGTGATGTATGTGAGTGCCTGCAAGACCGGCTGGATGCGGACCGGCAAACGATTCGACCACGACTCGTGGGCTGCTGCCCGTCGGCACCGATACGTCAGGCGCGGTACAGACGAAAACCTTTCCCTCGGTGAGGCGCGCCAACACGTCGAGCCCGGTCGAGAATGACTGCGCGTTCGCCGCGATGATCGGCACCGGATCGGCGGCCAGCGGATTGGTGTCCATCGCAGTGACGAAGATCGAACGGGGCACGGCATCGAGCGCCGGCACGCGGCTGAAGGGCCGGGTACGAAGAGCCACCCACAACCCCGACGTCACCAGCGCCGTCACGATCTTGTCCCGATCGATGGACGCGATCGAAGCAGACGCAATCGCCTCGAACCGTTCGGCATCGTCGCCATCGACCGCGACGACGACCGAGAGCAGCGCCCGCTTTGCGCCACGGTTGATCGCGGTCACGGTACCGGCAGCAGGACTGGTATATCGAACACCCTCGGTCTTCTTGTCGGTGAACAAGAGTCCCCCGCGCTTGATCCGATCGCCTTCGGTCACGGCCATGGTCGGCTTCATGCCGACATAGTCGTTGCCGAGCACTGCGACCTGGGTAACGCGGAGGTTGGAATCGATCTGTGCCGAGGGCGCCCCAACGAGAGGTAAATCGAGCCCTTTCTTGATTTTGATCATCGAGTGCCACACGTCCTATCGGGCGCTGCGACGTTGCCTTGAGTCGGCACGTGCCGCTGCTGCACGTTGTCTCGGTCGTACTGTTGAGCTCCCGAATCCATGAGTCGGTGAATTCGCGAAGCCGTCTACATCTGTCTACGTCCCCAGCCGGCACACTACGCGCGTTTGGCGCGCGCCAGTCGGAAACTTCTGGTGTGGCGGGGCCGGGCGTGAAGCCCGGCGCAAGCCGCGCGAAGTATAGCGGAGCATCTGGCCAGATGCACGTTCGACGGCAGAGCGCGTCTCAACCAAAACCGATGTGGGCGACGTCCTTCGGAATGAGGGGATAGCGAATTCCGGACCATTTCTGCAGCACGCGAACAACCTGACAGGCGTAGCCGAACTCGTTGTCGTACCAGACGTAGAGCACGATCCGATTGTCCTTGGCGATCGTTGCGCCGCCATCCACGATACAAGCGTGCCGGTTACCGATGAAGTCCGAGGACACCATCTCGGAGGATTCCGTGTAGTCGATCTGCCGCTGCAGCTGCGAGTACAAGGATGCGTCCCGCATGTGGTTATTCACCTCTTCAACAGTGGTGCTGCGCGCCAGGGTCAGGTTGAGGATCGCCAGTGACACGTCGGGGGTCGGCACACGAATCGCATTTCCAGTGAGCTTGCCTTCGAGTTCCGGAAGCAGCTGGGTCACCGCGCTCGAGGCACCGGTTTCGGTGATCACCATGTTCAGCGGCGCGCTGCGACCACGGCGGCTCTTCTTGTGGTAGTTGTCGCTCAAATTCTGATCGGGCGTGTAGGCGTGTACGGTTTCCATATGACCGTGCACGATGTTGAACTCATCGTGCATCGCGCGCAGCACGGGGACGATTGCATTGGTTGTGCAGGAGGCGGCGCCAATGATCTTGTCGTCTGCCGTCATCGAGTTGGAATTGATGCCCGACACGATGTTCTTCAAGCCGCCCTTCACCGGCGCAGTCAACAGCACGCGACCTGCCCCTTTGGATTTCAGGTGCTCTCCCAGCCCCTTCTGATCGCGCCACGCGCCGGTGTTGTCGATGATCGTCGCATCCTGAATACCGTATTTGGTGTAGTCGACTTCCGCCGGCGCAGCTGCGTAGATGACGTGAATGACGTTGCCGTTGGCGATGATGCAGCCGTTCTCTTCATCGACGCGGATCGTGCCCTGGAATGCGCCGTGCACGGAGTCGCGACGTAAGAGGCTCGCGCGTTTGCTGAGGTCGTTGTCACTACCTTTGCGTACGACAATGGCGCGCAATCGCAGCTGATGGCCGCTGCCCGTCTTTTCGATTAGGAGCCGCGCCAGCAATCGTCCGATTCGACCAAAGCCATACAGCACGACGTCGTGTGGCCGTTCCACCGGCGGCACATGGCGGCCGATGACCTCGGCGCATTCGCGCTTGACGAAATCCAGCGGCGTAATGCCCGTGGTGACACTTTCTTCCATGTACGACGTGGCAAGCTTGCCGACATCGATGTGCGAAGGTCCAAGATCGAGTTCGGAGAGCGCCTTCAAGATGGGAAAGCTCTCGAACTCCGACAGTTCGTTCTTCGCCACCTGTCGTACGTACCGATGCGTCTTCATGATGCTGGTGACGCTCTGGTTGTACAGCGCTCGCCCATAGCAGTAGCAGACGACGTTGCGGCGGTAGAGGCCGCCAATGATGGGGATCATCGACTCGGCGAGCGCCTCGCGCTCCTTCCAGTCGGGAAAATAGTCATCGAGCGTCGGTAGAGCCACGCACAAACCTCGCAACGCGGGTCCTTGAGAGGGCGCGCATTATCGGCAATTGAACGGCGTCCGGCAACGCAGAGAATGTATCGAATTGCTTACCTGAAGCTGTCGTTGATCGGTGCGAGCGCGCTGCTGCCCGGGCACAGGTCACGCTCGGTCAGACTGTTGAGCGGTTGTTCGACGGTGTTCAGGATCTTGTGGCAGTCGGTCGCATTCGCGTCGAGATAGAGCAATCCCGTCACCACCTCACCTTCACGCTGCTTTTTCTGCAGGTACGATAGCGCCGCCACCCGATCGTGAGCATCGTAGTCCTCGGCCAGTTTGCGAAGGCGCAGTGTCGAGCCGTCCGGCATCTTCACGTCTTCGCGCGTGCCGGGCGCATAGTCAGCGGTGATCTCCGCATGGTGCGGAACGAAGTCCGCGGCGACCACATCGCCGCGGTGGCCGCGCACATACTCATAGCTCTTGGTCGAGCCTGCATGGTTGTTGAACGCGACGCATGGTGAAATGACATCGATGAACGCAAAGCCCCGGTGCAGCAGGCCGGCCTGGATGAGCGGCACGAGTTGCCCCTTGTCGCCGGAGAAGCTGCGCGCAACGAACGTCGCGCCCAATTGCAAGGCGATTCCCACGAGATCAATCGGTTCGTACAGATTCGGGGCCCCTTTTTTGCTGGTAGACCCCTTGTCGTTGGTTGCGGAGAACTGACCCTTGGTCAATCCGTAGGTTCCGTTGTTGTCGACCATGTACAACATGTCGATGCGGCGGCGGACGATGTGCGCGAACTGGCCCATGCCAATTGACGCCGAGTCGCCATCGCCCGATATGCCAATGTAATAGAGCTCACGGTTGGCCAGGTGCGCGCCGGTCGTGACCGATGGCATACGCCCATGCACCGAGTTGAATCCGTGTGATTTGCCGAGAAAATAGCTAGGCGTCTTGGAAGAGCAACCAATGCCGGACACTTTCGCGAACCGATGGGGTGGAATCGAAAGTTCCGCACACGCGGTGACGATGGCGGCGCTAACCGAGTCGTGGCCGCAGCCCGCACACAGCGTGGACACAGGCCCTTCGTACTGCCGCCGCGTGAGGCCAAGTTCATTGACCTTGAGACGGGGATGCGCCGCGCTCGGTTTTGCCACGAATGTCATCGATGAACCTCCGAGATGCGGGCCAGTCGATTGGATATGAAATGATCGTGAACCTGCTCGTAGATGGTATCGGCTGAGATCGAGAATCCGCCGTAGTAGCGCACAGGCACGAGCTTCGCGGGATCGAGGTCACCTTCGTTGACGAGCAGTGTGCGCATCTGCGCATCCCGATTCTGCTCGACGATGAAGCAAAGGTCATGGGAGGCGATGAACTCGTACACCGCCGCGTTGAATGGCACAGCGCGAATACGCATCCGGTCGAGCTGAATGCCATCATCAGCCAGCAGGTCGAGCGCTTCGTCCATGGGCACCGCGCTGGTGCCGTAATAGATGATGCCGTACGGACGCGGCTGCGCGCCCTTGACGATGTCCGGTGCCGGCACGATGTTGGCCGCGGTCTCCCACTTCTTGACCAGACGATCCATGTTGTCCGTGTACTCGTCCGGATCTTCCGTGTAGCGCGCGTAGGCATCGCGCGAAGTACCACGCGTGAAGAAACTGCCTCTTGACGGGTGCGCTCCCGGCAGGGTGCGGTAGCCGATGCCATCACCATCCACGTCGAGATAGCGGCCGTACTGTTCGATGCGGTCGAGGTCCGCCGCGGTGTACACCTTGCCCCGGTCGTAGCGCCGCGCATCGTCCCAGGTCAATGGTTCGCACATGGCCTCGTTCATGCCGAGTTCGAGATCGCTCATCACCAGGACAGGCGTCTGCAAACGGTCCGCGAGATCCAGCGCATCGGCGGCAAACTCGAAGCACTCCTTCGGATCCGACGGAATGAGCAGCACGTGCTTTGTGTCACCGTGGGACGCATAAGCGGCCGCGAGCATGTCGGACTGCTGCGTGCGCGTCGGCATACCGGTCGATGGACCCGCCCTTTGAATGTCGAAAATGACCGCAGGCAATTCGGCAAAATAGGCAAGGCCGAGGAACTCGCTCATCAGCGATATCCCCGGGCCGCTCGTCGCCGTGAACGCGCGGGCTCCATTCCAGGCAGCGCCGATTACCATGCCAATGGCGGACAGCTCGTCTTCCGCCTGCATGATCGCGAAGCGCTTACGTCCGGTCGCCTTGTCGATACGCAGGCGATTGGCATAGTGCTCGAAGGATTCCGCAACGGATGTCGATGGCGTGATGGGATACCACGCGCACACCGTTGCCCCGCCATACACGCAACCGAGCGCTGCCGCGGTGTTGCCATCCATCATGATCTTGTTGCCGACGGCGTTGCAGCGCTTTGCCTGAATCGGGAGTGGGCACTTGAGGTAGTCGAGCGCGTAATTGCGCCCAATCTCGAGGGCGTGGATGTTCGGCTTGATGAGCGCATCCTTACCCTTGTACTGATCCGACACCATGCCGGTCAGCACATCGAAATCGATGTTCAGCAGCGCCGACAGCGCGCCAACGTAGACGATATTCTTGAACAACTGTCGCTGCTTCGGATCGGAAAACTCCGACAGCAGGAGCGTCGAAATCGGAATGGCGATCTCGTGCACGTCCGCGCGCTTGAGCGATCGGTCGAGCGGCTTGGAGTTGTCGTAGACGAGATAGCCTTCTGGGACGATGCTCGCCACGTCTTCTGCGTAGGTTTCCGCGTTCATCGCCACCATGACATCGACGCCTTCGCGGCGACCGAGGTAGCCATGCTCGTTCACGCGCACTTCGAACCACGTGGGCAGCCCCTGAATGTTCGACGGGAAGATATTGCGCGTACCCACCGGTATGCCCATTCGGAACAGCGCCTTGGCGAACATACTGTTCGCAGACGCAGATCCCGATCCGTTGACGTTGGCGAACTTGATAACGAAATCGTTGTGGCGCGTCATTACGCGTACGACCCGAGTTGTGGAACGTGGATGACGGATTTCTGCATGTCCCAGGCGTTGGTTGGACAGCGCTCGGCGCAGAGGCCGCAATGCAGGCAGACGTCCTCATCCTTCGCCATGACACGTCCCGTCTTCAGGGTACCCGAAACGTACAGATCCTGATCAGTGTTGAGCGCGGGTGCGGTCAGGCGGCCGCGCAGATCCGGCTCCTCCGCATTGTCGGTGAACGAAATACAGTCCATCGGACAGATGTCGACGCACGCATCGCATTCGATGCAAAGGTTGTCGGTGAACACCGTCTGCACGTCGCAGTTGAGACAGCGCTGCGCCTCGCGCAGGCCGAGCTCTCGATCGAAGCCGAGTTCGACCTCCATCTTCACGTCCTTGAGCGACACGCGCGGATCGGCGTGCGGCACGAGATGACGCTTCGAGGCATCGTGGGCGGCGTCGTAGCTCCACTCGTGCATGCCCATCTTCTGACTGATGAGGTTGACACCCTCCGGCGGCCGATCCTTGGTCAGATCCTTACCCTGGCAGAACAGGTGAATCGAGATCGCCGCTTGATGGGCATGCGCGGAGGCCCAGATGATGTTCTCGGGGCCGAACGCGGAGTCACCGCCGAAGAACACTTTCTCGTGTGTCGATTGCAGTGTCACCTTATCGAGAATCGGACAGTCCCACTTGTCGAAGGTCAGGCCGATGTCGCGCTCGATCCACGGGCAGTGATTGTCCTGACCGATGGCCATCAGCACGTGGTCAGCCGCCATGAACACGTCCGGTTCACCCGACGCCACGTAGGTTAAGCGCCCCTTCTCGTCCTTCACCGGCTTGACGCAGGAGAACAGCACGCCCTTCAGCTTGCCATTCTCGACCACGAACTCCTTCGGCGGCCGGTTGTTGATGATGGGGATGCCCTCGGACATGGCATCTTCCTTTTCCCACTCGGATGCCTTCATCACGTCGAATGCGGAGCGCACGACGACGGTGACCTGATCTGCGCCGATGCGCCGTGAGGTGCGGCAACAGTCCATCGCCGTGTTGCCGCCACCGAGCACGATGACCTTGCCGTTGATGGCGGTGGTGTGACCGAACGCCACGCTCGACAGCCAATCGATGCCGATGTGAATGTAGGGTGCGGCCGCATCGCGGCCCGGAATGTCGGTGAGGTCACGGCCACGCGGCGCGCCGGTACCGATGAAGTACGCATCGAAACCCTGGTCGAGCATCGATTTGAAGCTGGTGATCTCGTGACCGAAGTGACAGATCACGCCCATGTCGAGGATGCGGTCGACCTCTTCTTCGAGCACCGCCGCCGGCAGGCGGAAGGCGGGAATCTGGGTGCGCATCATGCCGCCGCCCTTGCTGTCCTTCTCGAACAGATGCACTTCGTATCCCAAAGGCAATAGATCGCGCGCCACGGCGAGCGACGCCGGGCCGGCACCGATCAGTGCAATACGCTTGCCGTTTTTCACGCTAGGAACCCGCGGCAGGTACGGCGTGATGTCACCTTTATTGTCCGCAGCCACCCGTTTCAGGCGGCAGATGGCGACCGGCTTTTCTTCGGTGCGCACGCGTCGGCACGCCGGTTCGCAGGGACGATCGCAGGTTCGCCCCAGAATGCCGGGGAACACATTGGAGTCCCAATTGATCATGTACGCTTCGGTGTAGCGCTCCTGGGCGATCAGGCGGATGTATTCCGGCACCGGCGTGTGCGCGGGACACGCCCACTGACAGTCCACCACCTTGTGAAAATAGGTGGGATCGAAGATGTTCGTCGGCTTCATCGTTGTCGGACCACTCCTGCCCCCGGCGTCACGTCACGCGCACCGGCACGCTGTCACGAATCTCCCCGCCAGGCCACGGCCCGCCCAGCCCATGTACACGCCCGCGTGAGTCCCCTGAAGACCCCGCCTGCCAACTTTAACGCGTCTGAATTAACGAATCCACGGCCGGGCGTCGTAGAATTGCGCGCTTCGTCAGATCGACAGCAGACCCGCGGGCCGCCGCAAAGTTCATGCAGCCATTGATCGACCCCAACGTACCTGTGCTACCTGGCCGGCCCGGCGAGCGCATCGCATGGCAGTCGCTGCATGGTGCGGCGCGATCGCTCGCGGCAGTCCGCGCTGCCGAGCTGCACACCGGGCTGACCCTGCTGGTGACCGCCGATTCTGCGGCGGCCTACCGAATGGTGCGGGAACTCGAGTTCTTCCGCCGCGAAGCCGATCTACCCGTGCTCATGCTGCCGGACTGGGAAACCCTGCCGTACGACGCCTTTTCTCCGCACCAGGACATCACCAGCGAACGACTGGCGACCCTCAACCGTCTGCCGAAACTCAAACGTGGCGTGCTCGTCTTGCCCATCAAGACGCTGATGCAACGCCTCGCGCCGCCCACATTCCTCGACGGCCATGTGCTCCTGCTCGAGCGCGGCGATGCGTTCGACCCCCACACCTATCGGGCCCGGCTCGAACACGCCGGCTACCGGGCGGTCGACACCGTGAGCGAACGTGGGGAGTTCGCCGTACGCGGATCCCTCATGGACATCTTTCCGATGGGCGCCGACAACGCCTATCGCATCGACCTGTTCGATGACGAAATCGAAACCCTGCGCACCTTCGATCCGGACACGCAGCGCACCCTGACCCAGTGCGACTCGATCGAGCTGCTGCCCGCCAAGGAGTTCCCGCTCGACGGCGCCGCAATCGCGCGGTTCCGTAACCGCTGGCACGCAGCCTTCGATGTCGACGTGCGTCGCTGCGCCATTTATCAGGACGTCAGCCGGGGATTCGCCGCCTCGGGCGTCGAGTATTACCTGCCATTTTTCTTCGAACAGATGGCCACGCTGTTCGACTACCTGCCACGCGACGCCCTGTTGATACGTGATCACGATTGCGAAGCCGCCGCACAGGCGTTCCACGGTGAAGTGTTCGAGCGCTACGAGAGCCTGCGTCACGACATCGAGCGACCGATCCTGCCACCGAAGGATCTGTACCTGTCGGTCGAAGAGATGATTGCGGCACTCGCGCCGATGACCACCGTCGTCATCGACGGCGCGCGCCATGCCGTGTCATTTGCCACCCGCGAGGTGCCGGACGTGTCGGTCAATCACCGCGCGCGGGTTCCGGCCGAACGTCTGATCGCGTTTCTGGGCACCACCACCGCTCCGGT
>JBGSQB010000205.1:0-11319 GCA_041738285.1 Pseudomonadales bacterium
CCTGGTCGCGCAGCTGGTTCAGGCGCGCGTCGCTGCGACCCTCGAGCAGCAACAGGCGGCGGACGCGGCCGGCATCCCGGGCCAACAGGGCCTCGACCGCATGAATGCCATACACCTTCTCTTCCATGTCCTGCCGGGGTCGTGTCTGCGCAGCGCGCCACTATAACCGCGCGGTAAGCTTGCGGAACCGCAGGGAGTGAAACGCTATGACCAGTCTATTGTTCAAGCATGCCAGCATCATCGACGGTTCGGGCGCGCCGGCATTCGCCGGTGATCTGCGCGTCGACGACGGCCGCATCACCGCGGTCGGTGGCGACCTCGGCCTCGCCGCGGACGAAGTGATCGAGTGCCAGGGCCTGTGCCTCGTCCCCGGCTTCATCGACATGCACTCGCACTCCGACTGGGTATTGCCCCAGCCCAATCACGGCCAGGTGCTCGCGCCTCTGCTCGAGCAGGGCATCACCACCATCGTTGCCGGCAACTGCGGATCATCGCCCGCGCCACTCCTCGACGCGCGTCGGGTGAGTCGGATCGGACGGATGCTGCACGACGATGAGCTCGACTACGACTGGTCGACCATGGGCTCGTTTCTGGACGCGCTGTCGACTCGCGGCGTGGCGCTGAACGTCGCCCAGCTCGTCGGCCACGGGTCTGTTCGTGTGGCCGTCATGGGAGGTCGTCCCGATCACGCGACCGATGCAGAACTCGAGGCGATGACCGACATCGTTCGCCAGGCCCTCGACGAAGGCGCAGCGGGATTCTCCACGGGTCTCGGCTACGCCCCTGGAGTGTTCGCGGCCCCGGAGGAGTTGCTCGCGTTGGCGGCGCCGCTGGCCGAGCGTGGCGGTGTGTACACCAGTCACGCCCGCAGCTACGTTGCTCAGCCGAGTCATGATGATCCGAGCACACCGTCCAACCTGCGCGCGCTGGACGAAACAGCTGCCGTGCACCGTGCCCACGGGGTGAAAGTGCAGCACTCCCATCTCATCTTCGTCGGTGACGCCAGCTGGTCGAGCACCGATCGCGTGCTCGAACACCTCGAGCGCCTGGCCGACGACGGCATCGACATCGCTGCGGACGCATTCCCGTACGTCGGTGGCAACACGACACTGGTGGTGTTCATGCCACCGTGGTCACTGACCCGCCTCGAAGAAACCGTTCGGGATCCGGAGTTGAGAGCGCGCGCCAAGCGCGGCCTCGACCGCGCCCAGGCGAATTTCGGCATGTGTTGGGACGACACCCAGATCATGCGCGTCGACGACCGCAGCAAGGTGCGCTACGAAGGTATGACGATCGCCGAGATCGCCGCCGAACGCGGCACCGACCCTACCGAAACCTATCTGGATCTGGTCGGTGAGCTCGGCAAGGAGACACGCATCATCAACTGGAACTATTCCGGGCGCGATGACGAGGAAAGCAGCCTGCGCAAGGTGCTGCGTCATCCGCGCACCTGCTTTGAGACCGACACGATCATCACCGGTACGGGATTCGACAACCCCGCCTCCTACGGCACCTTCCCGCGTATTCTCGGTCGCTACGTGCGCGAACTCGGGATTCTGCAACTGGAAGATGCGGTGCGGCGAATGACCGGCATGTCCGCCGAGCGAATGGGCATCTCCGATCGCGGCCTCTTGAAGCGCAACTACGCTGCCGATCTGGTGCTGTTCGATGCGGCGACGATCGGCGACAACACCACGCGCAAGGCGCCCGATCGCTCACCGTCAGGTGTTGAGCTGGTAGTGCTCAATGGCGAGATTGTGGTTCGCGGCGGCGAGTTCGATGCCGACAGTCGTGCCGGCAAAGTGCTGCGCCTGTCGCGCGCGGGTGTTCGCTAGCGCTTTTTCTTGGAGCGACGGCGCGCCAGTTGTTCGCCGCGCTTTTTTCCAGCGGACTGCTTACCAGCGGACTTGTTGCCGTCTCGCTTGCGATCGGGTGACGATCCTTTGCCATGGCGCGATGGCGTGCCGCCCGCCAGCAACAGGTCTATCTTGCGCTCCTCGACATTGACGTCGGCGAGCACGACTCGAATGGGATCGCCTAGCGCAAAGCGCCGTCCGGAGCGGGCGCCGACGAGACTCATGGCGGCGCCGTGGTACTCGAAGTAGTCGTTGCCGAGATTCGAGATGTGGAGCAGTCCCTGCACGAAGATCGGTTGCAACTCGATGAACAGGCCGAACTCGGTGACGCCCATGACGATGCCGTCGAACTCATCGCCAATCCAGCGCGCGGCGTACTCGCACTTGAGCCAATCGGCGACTGCGCGACTGACGTCCTCCGCACGGCGATCGGTAAACGAAAGGTGCTCACCGATTTCACCGAGGTGCGCGGGGTCCGGAGCGCGATCTGCTGTGAGCACCGACTTGATCGAGCGGTGCACCAGCAGGTCCGCATAGCGACGAATGGGTGAAGTGAAGTGGGCGTACTGCTTGAGCGCGAGGCCAAAGTGGCCGAGATTCTTCGGGCTGTACTGTGCCTGCTGCATAGATCTCAGCACGAGCATCTCGAGCAGCGACTGATCGGGGCGTCCCGCGCATTGATCGAGTACGCGCTTGAGATCAATCGGGGCGGGCAGGTCCTTGCCCATGCGGATGCCGGCGTGCGCCAGCGCGCTGCGCAGATCCTCGAACTTCTCCACCGTCGGTCCTTCGTGGACGCGATAGAGCAGTGGGCGTTCGTGCTTGGCGAGGTATTTCGCCGCACAGACGTTGGCGAGGATCATCGACTCCTCGATGAGCCGATGGGCGTCGTTGCGCACCACCGGTTCGATGCGTTCGAGCAATCCATTGTCGAGGATCAGTTTCTGCTCGCGGCCTTCGAAGTCCAGTCCGCCGCGCGTGTCCCGTTCGTCTCGCAGCGCCTCGTATACCGAATGCAGCTCCGCCAGGGACTGAGCAACCGCGCCATCGATGTCGCTCTGCTCGCCATCCAGGTGCCGAGCGACCTCGGTGTAGGTCAGACGGCGCTTGGAGTGCATCACCGCCGCATAGAACTCGTATCCGGACACACGGCCAGCGGCAGACAAATGCATGTCACACACCATGCACAGCCGCGGGCCGTCGGGACGCAGTGAGCAGAGGTCGTTCGACAACTCCTCGGGCAGCATCGGCACGACGCGATCTGGCAAATACACGGAATTGCCACGCTCGCGCGCTTCGAGATCGAGCGCGCTGCCGGGTCGCACATAGTGCGCCACGTCGGCGATGGCAACGACGAGGCGCCAGCCGCCACGCGGCCGCGCTTCGCAGTACACCGCGTCATCGAAATCCTTGGCGTCTTCGCCATCGATCGTGACGAGCGGGAGCGCGCGCAGATCGACGCGGTGCGCATCGTCCTCGTCCCATTCCACCTGCGTGGGGAAATCCGTGACTTCGTCGACCACCTTCGGGGGCCATACGGTCGGGACTTTGTTGGCACGCAGCAGCGTAGTCGAGGCGGCATTGAGGTCGTCGCGTTCGACGACGATCTCGACGATCTCTGCGATCAGACCGTAGCTCTCCTCGCCAACTACCTTGACGCCGACGGTGTCGCCATCTTCCGCGTCCAACGCCTTACCGGGCCTGAGATAGACACGGCCGCGAAACCCGCGTCCCTCGGCCACCACATAGCTGCCGCGCCGCTCCGACACGAGGCGGCCGATGATGAGCTCCGGGGAATACGCGAGGATGCGACCCACCACTGCCTGACCGCCGACCATGCGAGCTTCGACACGATCGCCGGCTCGGACCCGCAGGTCGCGGGTGATGCGCACCGGTGCCCGCACTTCGCCTTCGCACAGCACCAGGCCATGCTCGGGATCTGCGGCAATGGTGCCTGTCGCGGCTTCACCGGTGGCCGCGAGGTGATACGCGCCCTGTCGGTCGAGGTAAAGATCCCCGGCGTGACACAGACCGCGCAGCACCCGACGCAACTCATCGGCTTGATCGCCGCGCTGGGCCCCGGCGACGTCGCGAATGTCGGGCCAGCGCATCGGGACACCCTGGCGGCGTACGAGCGCAAGCACATCGCTCGGCGAGGCCGACCACTGCGCGCTCGCCTTTCCAACGGATTTGTTGCGGCGCTGACTCATGCGCCTCGGATTGACAATGGCTGGACCCCTAGTTAGATTTCGCGCCCCACCGACCAATGCCGAGGTGGTGAAATTGGTAGACGCGCTGGCTTCAGGTGCCAGTGGGGGAAACCCCGTGGAGGTTCAAGTCCTCTCCTCGGCACCAACTTGCGCTGTTCGCGGGCGCAATCTAGCACAGCCGCGCTAGAACCGTACGTAACCACCCGTTTCCAGCCGTTCGACTTCCTCCGGTGCCAACCGCACCGTGTCGACGAACGGCGCCAGATCCTCCCGCACCACACCGTTGTGACGCATCCAGGTCTCACACATCCGGACGTCGGCGATGCCGAGTGCATCGAGCCTTGCAGCCAGATCGACCACGGTCTTGTTGGCGCGGTAGTTGCGGCGCAGGAACACGGGCGCCTCGGGTCCATGGACGATGATCACCACGGCATTGACCTCGGACAGATCCGGGTCTGTGAGGGCGTCGATGCGCACGAGCAGATCTGCCAATGCTGCGGTGCTGGCGGGCGATACTTCGACATAGTGGCCGACCGGCGCATTCGCCGCGAACGCCGATCCCATCCAGGCAAGGCACGCCGAGAACAGGGCCGCCCGCGTCATTGCGCGTAGCCGTAGGTGGACTGGACGCCCAGCGGAACACCGAGCGCCCAATACAGCAGCAGGAAAGCAGACCACGCGAGGATCAGCGTCACGGAATACGGCAGCATCATGGCAGCGACCGTACCGATGCCCGTCGCCTTCACGTAGCGCTGGCAGAACACCACCACCAGCGGGAAGTAGGGCATGAGCGGTGTGATGATGTTGGTGGTGGAATCACCGACCCGGTAGGCAGCCTGGGTCAGGTCCGGCGAGATGCCGAGCTGCATCAGCATCGGCACCAGCACCGGCGCCAGCAGCGCCCATTTGGCCGACGCAGACCCCACGAATAGATTGATGAACCCGGTGATGCCGATCACACCGAGAACAGTGATGGCGCCCGGCATCGCGGCCGCTTTCAGCCACGCCGCCCCCTGCAGCGCGAGCAGAACGCCGAGGTTCGATCTTCCGAATTCCGCAATGAACAGCGACGCAAAGAACGCCATGACCAGGTAATAGCTCATCCCCTCCATGGCCTTGGACATACCAGCCACGACATCGCGATGGTCGGCGACGGTCTTCGCCACGTACCCATAAACGATGCCAGGCAGCAGGAACAGCAGGAATATCAGCGGCACGATGCTCTTCATCAATGGCGCCACAGACGAGGCCAGCGCGCCATCTGCGTCGCGCCACGCGGAGTCGACGGGTATCGCCGACAGGAACAGCGCGCCACCAGCCAGCAGCGTCGCACCGGCCGCAGCGAGCAGTCCACGCCGTTCACCGGGGCTCAGCGACTGCACCCGCGTCTCCACATCAGCGCCATCGACCGCGGCTGATGCAAGGCGCGGTTCCACCACACGATCGGTGAGGAACCAGCCGATCGCGACCACGAGGAGCGTCGAAGCCGTGGTGAAGAAGTAGTTGTTGAGCGGATTGAGCACGATCGCGGGGTCGAGCAGCTGCGCACCCGCCTGAGTGATACCTTGCAGCATCGGATCAAGCGCCGACGGAATGAAGTTGGCGCTGAACCCGCCCGATACGCCCGCAAAAGCAGCCGCGATGCCCGCCAGCGGATGACGCCCGGCTGCGGCGAATATCACACCACCCAGCGGAATCACCAACACATAGCCGGCATCTGCCGCAGAGTGGCTGGCGATCGCCACCAGCAGCAACATCGGTGTCAGGAGCTTCGGTGACGTCAGGTTGAGCAATCCGCGCAGGCCCGCGCGAATGAACCCCGTGTGATCGGCAACGCCGATGCCGAGCATGGCGAGAAGCACGACCCCCAGCGGATGAAAGCCGACGAAGGTGGCTACCATGCCACTTAAGAAGCTCGTTAGCGCCGAGCCAGTGAGGAGGTTTGCAACGATTACCGCCTCTCCACTGCGCGGGTCGATGTGCGCGAAACTGAACTGCGACAGCAACGCCGACAGTACCCACACCGCGATCAAGAGCAGGAAGAACAGCAGCGCAGGGTCGGGCAGACGGTTGCCGACCCGTTCGATGAAGTCGAGTACGCCACGCCCTCCTGAATTACTCACGGGCGGACGATTTCGAACCAGGGCGAGAACTGATCGAACAACCCGCCGAACTTCGCAAGCGCGACCGGGTTACCGGAAACACTCGCCTTGCCCTCCGCAACGAGCGCCGGAACCTGGGCACTGCCACCCAGCACACGCAGGAAGTCCGAGCGAGCGATCTCGAGCGTCGCGGCGGCATCGCCTGCCTCGCGATCACGCCAGAAGTGCAGCACCGAGTGTTTGACCTCCACCAGCCACCGTTCATCGCGATCGGTGAAGTGGAAGCGAATGCGGAGGTCATCATCTTCGGACTCTTCGGGGTTCAGTCGCACCGCAAGGAAGTCGAATACGTCGGCCGTGGTCAGCGCGGAGACGAGATCACCGCTCAAGTTGTTTGCAGCGGGGGCATCGGGAACTCCGCGCCGCAATTCCTGCGCCGCACTCAGATAGAAGTTGCGCCAGGGACCGGACTCGGCCTGATAGCCGAGCTGTTCGAGGGCGTCCGCCTGCAGGTAGCGCGCGGGCATGTTGTCGGGTTGCGCGAACACAAGGTGGTTCACGACTTCGGCAACCCAGCGGTATTCGCCACGTGCGAAGGCTGCTTGCGCCTTGTCGAGCAGCGCTTGCGCGCCACCCATGAATTCGACGTACTTGCTCCCGGCGTCCTGAGGCGGCAGCGGGTCGAGGTTGGCCGGATTGCCGTCGAACCAGCCGAGATAGAGCTGATAAGTTGCCTTGCTGTTGTGGCGCACCGTGCCGTAGTAGTCACGGTTGTACCACTGCTGTGACAGTACGGCCGGCAACCGCATCTGCTCGGCGATTTCCTTTGGTGTATAGCCGTGATTGGCAAGGCGCAGTGTCTGATCGTGGATGAAGCGGTAAAGATCGCGTTGCTTCTCGAGGAAGTCGATCGCATCCGCGCGACCCCAGCGCGGCCAGTGGTGGCTGCCGAACACGACGTCGAGGTCCGCGCCGAACATGTCGATGGCCTGATCGAGCCATTGTGACCACAATTTCCCACTGCGCACCTGCGCACCGCGCAGCGTGTACAGATTGTGCAGCACGCCGTTCGCCTGTTCTGCTACGCACAGCGCCTTGTGCTTGGGAAAGTAGAACATCATTTCGGCGGGGGCTTCCGCGCCTGGCGTGTTCTGAAAGACGATCTCGACGCCGTCGAGCACGAGTGTAGTTGGCGTCTTGCTGACGATGTCGGTGGGGGGAAGGAATGACGTTCGGCCACGCGATGTCTGTTTGCCGAGTCCGCTGTCAACACGCCCTTGCGGGCCTGGATCTAGCAGTCCGCCATACATATAGGATGCGCGCCGCGTCATCGCATTGCCCGCCATGACATTCTCACTCACAGCGTGTTCGGCAAAGCCCTCTGGTGCCACGATGCGAACCGCACGCATGTCATCGGGCAATACGCCGCGCGCGCCACCGAAGTGATCGACATGACTGTGCGAGAAGATCAGCGCCGACACTTCGCGTGCGCCCAACGTTTCGTTGATGAGTGCAAGCGCCGCGCGTGCGCTCTCCACCGTGATGAGCGGATCGATCACGATCCAGCCGGTATCACCTTGTACGAAGGTGACGTTGGACAAATCGTAGCCACGCACCTGATAGATGCCGGGCGTGACCTCGAACAGGCCCGCCGTGACGTTGAGCTGCGCCTGTCGCCACAAGCTCGGGTTCACGGTAGATGGCGCATCGCCCGTGATGAAGCCGAATTGAGTCATGTCCCACGCGTCGCCGCCCGCATCGGCGGCAATCTTGAGCGGGGCGATCGGCGATAGACGGCCGCGGGATGCAAGCTCGAAGTCGCGCACATCGGTGAATGGCAGCGCATCGCGCACGGCTGCGTTCGCGGCCTCGGTGTAGGACGTCGCGGGCTTGGACTGCGCACTCAGCGTGCTCGCATCTGACTGTGCGGCGCCATCGTCGGTCGACGGCGCGCATCCCGGCAGCGCCGTCATACATGCAGCAACGATCCAAATCGCGTGTCTCATACGGCCTCCCCCAACTGTTATCTTTCGCGGTCAGGTCACTCGACCACTCCACAGCATTGGCGCGTACCTTATCAGGAACACGGCGAACGCCGCGGCGAACAGCGCGGCCGAGAACCCCAACAGTCCCTCGTGCAATCGCGCCAGTGCAGATGCATGAATCAGTGCAAAGCAAGCGATCTCCGCGGGACCGGCGACGAGCGCCCGACCGGTATGGCCAAGGGCGCTGCGGGTCATCATCGCAAGCATCATGCCGCCCACCGCGCCCACGGTCAGTGCATGAGTGGCCGCGCCGGTGCGATCGAGCGCCAGAAGCGCAAAGTGGATCGGCAACCAGAGGTAGCCGAACGGTAACGCCAGCAGCAGCACATCTTTGCGCGCGTGCCAGGGCACGAAACCGAGCAGTCGCACCACGTGCGCCAGCGCCGTTGCCGCCGCGATGGGCGCTACGAGCCCTGGAGCAAACAACCCCACCTGCGCCACCGGCAGCAGGACGATCCCGCCGAAAGCGGTGAACTCCACCACCAGCCATCGCTGCGGTTTGGCCGCGGGCACCGCATTGGCGGTGAACGCCGGAATCACGCGGCCACCGATCAGGGCGATCAAGAGCGCAAGGGCAGCCAGCGCGACGTCGACGCTCAACGCAAGGAAGCGGCCATCGATGACGTTGGCCACCGCGAGCAGAAGCCCCACCTGCGCCGCGGACCAGACCAAAATAATTATGGGAATCAGATAGTTGCGCTGATTTCGACTGCCAAAAATGGGGCGCGCCACGACCGCCGCCAGCGCGGGCAGGAAGCTTGCGGCGACCCATCCACCGCCTGGCAGACCCGCCGCAATGGCGACTCGACCGAGGAGCCAGAGCAGCGCAAGGGCCGCAAGCCCACCGCCGGACGCCGTCTCTCGTCCCGTCCAGTTGCGAGCTGCGGTCAGCAGAAATCCGGCGACGATCGCTGGCGCGAAACCGAACAGCATCTCGTGCACGTGCCAGACCCAGTCGAGCCGCCAGGTGCCGATCCCGTTGTAACTGAGCGCCCACATCGGCACCGCGACCATCGCCCACGCCGCGCCCAGGAGATAGAACGGCCGGAAGCCGAAACTCAAGAAGGGGTGCTGTTGCAGGGACACGCGCTGTCCGTCGCCGTGGTCAGACTGGCGTCGTCATGCGCGCAGAGAGGCGCGCTCTTCATCGGTCAGCTGCCGCGCCTCTGCTTCCAACATGACGGGAATGTCATCGCGCACGGGGTAGGCGAGTCCACTAGCCCGGCACCACAACTCCTGCCGATCGGCCTTGTAGGTGAGGGACGCCTTGGTCACAGGGCAGACCAAAATTTCAAGGAGCTTTGCATCGAGCATGGTGACGACCAAGGCGGACACGGCGAGCAGTGAGTGTACCCAATCGGCCGCCAGGCCGGGATGGCGATCGCACGGATGTCGCCAAGGACGAGGCGTCATCGAAGGTGCTGCGGGAGCGCCCTTGGGCGCGAACAGATGAAAGTAAATCAACGACATATTCGCGGGCAGGCCCGCTCCCACGGCGGCCGATCCCACAGCGTCGCAATCGACGCGTGCCGCGCCGGCGCCTAGGCGGCGAACGGGTCCCGCAGCACGATCGTTTCTGATCGATCCGGCCCTGTGGAAATGATGTCGATCGGGACGCCGATCACCTCCTCGAGACGCTTGATGTAGGCCAGCGCATTGGGCGGCAGGTCTTCCAGCCGGCGTACGCCCACAGTCGACTGCGACCACCCAGGGATTTCTTCGTACACCGGCACGATGCTCGAGTAGTACTCGGCGCCGAATCGCGCCGGCCGGGAGTCACCATCCGGACCTTCGTAGTCGATGCAGATCTGGATGCTCTCGAGCCCATCGAGCACGTCGAGCTTGGTCAGACAGATGCCGGACACGCTGTTGATCTGCACGGAATGACGCAGCGCAACGGCGTCGAACCAGCCGCAGCGGCGGGCGCGCCCGGTGGTCGCCCCGAACTCCGCCCCACGCTGACCCAGTCGCTTGCCGACATCATCGAACAGCTCGGTCGGAAACGGCCCGGCGCCGACCCGGGTGGAGTACGCCTTGGTAATCCCAAGTACATAGTCGAGATAGCGCGGACCGAAGCCGCTGCCGACCGCGGTGCCACCCGCGGTGGTATTGGACGACGTCACGTACGGATATGTACCGAGATCGATGTCGAGGAGGGATCCTTGTGCCCCTTCGAACAAAATATTCTCGCCGGCGATGCGCAGTCGGTGCAGGATCGGAATGATGTCCGCGATCATCGGTGCAATCTGCTCGCCGATGGCCAGCGTCTCATCAAGGGTCTGCTGGAAATCATAGGTGGGCACCTTGTAGTAATGCTCGAGAACGAAGTTGTGATAGTCCATCGCCTCGGCCAGGCGCGCCGCAAAGTCCTGCTGATACAGCAGGTCTCCCAGGCGTACACCGCGGCGGGCGGCCTTGTCTTCGTAGCTCGGACCGATGCCACGACCGGTGGTACCGATCTTCTGATGGCCGCGCGCCGCTTCGCGCGCCAGATCCAATCCCACGTGATAGGGCAGGATCAGCGGACATGCGGGTGAAATGCGCAGTCGCTCGCGTACGGGCACGCCCTTGTCCTCGAGCGCGCGAATTTCATCGACCAGCGCATGGGGCGCGAGCACCACGCCATTGCCGATCAGGCATTGCACGTTGGGGCGCAGAATGCCCGAGGGAATCAGATGCAGTACTGTTTTCACGCCATCGATGACCAGGGTGTGGCCGGCGTTGTGTCCGCCTTGAAACCGCACCACGGCGGCGACGCGCTCGGTGAGCAGATCGACGACCTTACCCTTGCCCTCGTCACCCCATTGGGTGCCGATCACTACAACGTTACTGCCCATCGCGAGAATTCCTCGATAACGGGCGCACCTGCCAGGCGTCGCCCTTGTATACCAGCACCCGATCACAACGCAGCGGCGGCGCCTCGTCGTCGATCAGAGCGCATATGACTGTCTCGCCCGCCGCGCGCAGACTCGCGACTTGCCCATCGAGCGCTGCACGGCGCTTCGCGTTCACCGCGCCCGCGGACGGCGCCCAGATCGCACCACCATCGCGCACGGGTCGCGGCAGCCGCTTCAAATCCATGTCAAAACCCGTCGCCGCGCGCGCC
>JBGSQB010000034.1:0-15593 GCA_041738285.1 Pseudomonadales bacterium
AGGCGCCGCGGTCGTGGTGAACGACCTCGGTGGCGCGCGTGACGGCAGCGGCGCCAGCCACAACATGGCGGACAAGGTCGTGGCCGAGATCAAGGCCGCTGGCGGCAAAGCCGTCGCCGACTACGGCTCGGTGTCTGATCCGGCCCAGGCCAAGGCGATGGTGAAGACCGCCGTCGACACCTTCGGCAAGATCGACATCTGTATCAACAATGCCGGCATCCTGCGCGACAAGTCGTTCAAGAACATGACCGACGACATGTGGGACATCATCATCGCGGTGCACCTGAAGGGCACTTACCTCGTCACCAAAGCCGCCTACGATCAGATGATCGAGCAGGGCCACGGCGGTCGCATCATCATGACGAGCTCCACCTCGGGGCTGCTCGGCAACTTCGGCCAGACCAACTACGGCGCGGCAAAGGCCGGCACCGCCGGACTCATGCGTTGCCTGTACCTGGAAGGCATCAAGTACGGCATCACCGTCAACGTGCTGGCGCCCACCGCCATGTCACGTCTGACCGAGGACATCCTGCCCGAGCAGATGAAGGATGCATTCCCGCCCGAGAAGGTTTCACCCGCCGTCGTCTGGCTGTGCACCGACGAAGCCAAAGACGTGACCGGCCGACAGTTCCTCGTCGCCGGCAACACGGTGTCCCTCTTGTCCTGGCAGATCACGCCGATCGCCTCGAAGGACAACAAGGAGAAACCCTGGGATGTGGCCGAGATCGGCAAGCACATCATCAATGGCAAGGAGAAGTGGCCGCCGATCAACCCGATGCGCGGCTGACCTCCATGCCAGGACCATTGTCCGGCTTCAACGTGCTGGACCTGTCAGCGGTCGTCTCCGGACCGCTGACGGGCGGCCTGCTTGCCGACCAGGGCGCGAACGTCATCAAAGTCGAACGCCCCGGTGGCGACATTCAGCGCCACGTCGGCAGCCGGCGTAACGGCTACTCGGGCTTCTTCCATGTGTTGAACCGGGGCAAGCGATCCCTTGCTTTGGACCTTGCCCGCGATGAAGCACGGCCGATCATCGACCGGCTGGCCGGCTGGGCCGACGTCGTCATTCAGAATTTCAGGCCCGGCGTCGCCGACCGCATTGGTGTCGGCTATGCACGACTCGCGGCCCTCAATCCAAAGCTTGTTTATCTCTCGATCAGCGGCTTTGGCCAGACGGGCCCCAAGGCGGGCGAGCGGGCTTACGATCCGATCATTCAGTTCTACTCCGGCGTTGCCGCTGTACAGGGCCGCATTCACCTCGACCATCCGCAGCAGCCGGAACAGGTGAACATGCTGATCCTCGACAAGTTGACCGCCTACACCGGCTGTCAGGCAATCACCGCCGCACTGCTGGCACGTTCGCGCACGGGCGAAGGACAACACATCGAACTATCCATGCTCGATACGGCGATTGCGTTCCTTTGGGTGGATACGGCGGCGGACCTCATTCTGCAGGGCGATGGCATCGACCAACGCCCGCCGATCGGCGCGTCGGGCAATGTCGCCCAATACAGCGACGGCTGGGGCACCACCATGACGCTGACCGACAGTGAGTTTCACGCGATGTGTGCCGTGTACGGCGTCGATCATGTCGCCGCCGATCCGCGCTTTTCGACCCTGGAAGCACGTCAGCGCAATCGCCCGGCGCTGGCCGAGGTGATGATCACCGTGATCGCGCCCGCCGCAAAGAAGATGAGCATCGCACAGGCGAGCGAGCGCATGCGCGCGCACGATGTGCCGTTCGCCCGCGCGCGCACGCTGCCGGAACTGGCCGACGACCCGCAGATCCGTCACAACGAAATGTTCCGTGATCTCGAACACCCGACCGCGGGCTGGCTGCGCGATGCGCGACCCGCGGCGCGTTTTTCCCGCACGCCGGTACAACCGGGTGCGCCTGCCCCACTAACGGGTCAGCACAGTCGCGCGATACTGGCAGAGATCGGATTCCAAGACCACATAGAAGCCTGGCTCTCATCCGGCCTCGTCATACAATCGAAGGAGTCATCATGAATTTCGGCTTCACGGAAGAACAGGAGCTGCTGCGCGATCAGGTGCGCCGCTTCATGGCCGACGCGTGCCCCATGACCCAAGTGCGCACCATCATGGCGAGCGACGCCGGTGCAGCCCCGCAATTGTGGAAGCAGATGGCGGATCTCGGCTGGCTGGGTCTTGTGGTGCCCGAGGCACACGGCGGACTCGGGCTGAAGTGGGTCGACCTCACCGTGGTGCTCGAGGAAACCGGTCGGGGCCTGTCTCCCCTACCGCTGGTCTCGCAAACACTTGCAGCCATGGCGCTGCGTCGATGCGGCAAGGACGCTCAGCAGAAAGCCTGGTTACCGAAGCTCGCATCGGGTGAGACGGTGGGGACGCTCGCGCTCTACGACGAAGCCAATTGGATCAGTCCCAATGCGATCACGCTCGCGTTCGACGGCGGTCGCCTCAAGGGAGCCAAGGCGTTCGTGGCCGATGCCGGTGTTGTGGATCTCTTCGTCGTTGCCTGCCGCGGTCGCGATGGTCTTGCGCTGGCATTGGTGCCACGCACGGCATCCGGTGTGAAGGTCGACCTGCAACCGATGATGGACCGCACCAAACGCATGGGCACGTTGACCCTCGATGTCGCGCTCGCGCCCGATCAGCTGATGCCGATGACCGAGACAGATCTCGCCTTCCTCACCGACTGCGGCGCGGTCGCGGTGACCGCGGAACTGATCGGCGCCGCCGAGGCAACGCTTGCATTGACCACCAACTACGCAAAGGAACGCGTGCAGTTCGGCAACCTCATCGGCAAGTACCAGGGCGTCAAGCATCGCCTGGCCGAGATGTTCGTCGACATCGAATCGTTCAAGTCGCTGGTCTACTACGCCGCATGGACGGTGGACGATGCGCCGGATGAGCTACCGCGTGCGGCCTCACTTGCCAAGGCATTCGCATCTGATGCCTGCGCGCGCATCGGCATCGATGGCGTGCAACTGCACGGCGCGATCGGCTTCACGGCCGAATACGATGCGCAGCTCTTTCTCAAACGCACCAAGTGGGCACGGCCCGCCTTCGGGGACTCCGACTATCACTACGAACGCGTCGCCGCGCTGGGAGGCCTGTAATGGACTTCGAACTGTCACCCGCTGAAGAAGCCTTCAGAACCGAAGTCCGCAGCTTCATCAAGGACAATCTGCCAGCGCCGAAACAGCGTGGCAGCGACTTTCTCGCCCAGTGGTTGACCAAGGTGCGCGCCAAGCGCTGGGTTGGCTTTGCCTGGCCGAAGGAAGTGGGCGGTGGTGGCGGCAGCATCATCGAGCAGGCGATCCTGAAAGAGGAAATGGCGCTCGCCAAAGCACCGCCGCTCGGCATGTCGATGATGGGCCTGGCATGGGTCGGCCCGGGCATCATTCAGTACGGTACGCAGGCGCAGAAGGAGCGCTTCATTCCCGACATCCTCGATTCGAAAGTGACCTGGTGCACCGGCTACTCGGAACCCAATCACGGCTCCGACCTCGCATCCATTCAAACCAAAGCGGCGCTGACGGCGGACGGCAAACACTACGTGGTCAATGGTCAGAAGATCTGGACGTCGCTCGCGCCGTGGGCCGACTGGATCATTCTGCTGACACGCACGCAGTTCGACGTCGACGTCAAACACAAGGGGATCACGTGTCTGCTGGTCGACATGAAGTCTCCGGGCCTGGAAGTGCGGCCGATCGAGAACATGGCTGGTGATCGGCACTTCGCCGAGATCTTCTTCACTGACGTCAAAGTACCAGTCGAGAATCGACTCGGCAAAGAAGGCGAAGGTTGGATGGTGACGGTCTCGGCGCTCGCCAACGAGCGTTCGAGTATCGGAGAAGTCACGCAGCTGTACGAGAAACTCGATACGCTGCGCGACCTCGTCAAGCGCACTCGCAAGAACGGTCAGCCTGCCGCGAAGGATGCGGCGACGCGCCGACGCATCGCCGAGTTCGAAGCGAAGATCGCGGCAATGAAGTACAACGGTATGCGCTACCTCACCAAGCAATTGAAAGGCGAGCCGCTCACCAGCGAAACGTCAGTGAATAAACTGCACCGCGCAAGCCTCGAGATCGACATGGACGATTTTGCAGTCGCGCTCACCGGCGCCGCGGGATTGCAACTCGCCGGCGGCGCGGAAGCCGTGGACAAGGGCAAGTGGGCGAAGTCGAGCCTCGGCTGGCCAAATGTAGTGATCGGCGGCGGTACGCCCAACATTCAGCGCAACATCATTGCCGAGCGCATTCTTGGATTGCCAAAGGACGGCAGCGACTGAGCCGATCGAGCTAAGGGGATTCCCGCGTTCGCGGGATTCCCTTATCAAATTGCATCCCACTCAGGCGCAGTCTCCAGCTACCGAGCGAAGCTGGAGTGGATTATGCCCCTTGCTGATCTCGACGTCGGAGTCACCGACACCGAGCGAGCCGTCCGCGAAACCGCACACCGATTTGCCGCCGAAGTGCTACGCCCCGCCGGTATCGAACTCGACAAACTCCCTCCTGCCGACGTCATCGCCAAGCAATCCGTGCTGTGGGACGTCATCCGTCGCTATCACAGTCTTGGCCTCGCCAGCGCCGAATCGAACACCGATGGGCTGACGGCGCTGGAACAGGCGCGCATGCGCTACATCGTCAGCGAAGAGATGGGCTGGGGTGATGCGGGACTTGCGATCGTCTTCGGTGTCGCGGCGTTCCCGCGCATGATGGCGGAGCTTTCTGGTAGTGCCGAACTCAAGGACATGGTGAAAGATCACCTGACCGGGTGCTGGGCGATCACCGAGCCGGATCACGGCAGCGACGGCGTCGACATCTCGGCCACGGCCAAAGCACCGACCAACGACTACGGCACACCGAATGTCATCGCCCGCAAGAACGGCGACGACTACGTGATCAACGGCCAGAAATCCTCCTGGGTCTCGTGCGGCTCGATTGCCCAGGCCGCGGCACTGTTCTGCGCGGTGGACAACGGCAACGGCAGAACCGATCGCGGTGTATTTGTGGTGCCCCTCGATCTGCCGGGCGTGTCGCGCGGCAAACCACTCGACAAAATCGGTCAGCGCGCGCTGAACCAAGGTGAGATCTTCTTCGACGAGGTCCGCATACCCCGCCGCTGGCTGGTGGTGCCGCCGGAGGGCTACGAGCAAGCCGCCAACATGGTGCTGACCAACGCCAACACAGGCATGGGCACACTGTTCGGCGGCGTCGCTCGGGCAGCGCTGGAACTCGCCATCGACTATGCCAAGCAGCGCAAACAGGGCGGCGTGCCGATCTGCCAGCACCAGACAGTGCGCTGGCGGTTGTCCGAGATGTTCCGCAAGACCGAAGCGGCCCGTTCGCTCAACCGAGATGTGGTGCGCTCCAACGCGCTCAACCAACCAAGGCTCGAATACGCCATCGCCTCCAAGGTGACTTCCACGCAAACCGCGTTCGATGTCGCCAGCGAAGCGCTGCAGATCTTCGGCGGCAATGGCACCAGCCGCGAGTATCCCATCGAGAAGATTTTCCGCGATGCGCGCGCATCGATGATCGAGGACGGCTGTAACTACGTGCTCGGAATCATCGGCGGAGCTCGCCTGTAGTCAGGAGATAATCATGGAATTGCGAGAAGTCATTGGTCGTCGTCGCTCGATCCGCTTCGTCAAGCCCTACAAGATGATCGAGCCCTGGAAGATCCAGATGATGTTCGAGGCGGCGCGCATCGCATCGCACTGGGGCAACGTGCAATCGCTGAAAGCGGTGGCAGTGTTTCGAGATTCTGCGACGAAAGAAGTGCTCGATGCCATCCGCGGCATGGTGGTGGGATGGCAAGTGAAGATCGCGCCATGCGTCATCGTCTGGTACATCGATCCCGGCATGGTCGACCAGCAGTCCGACCGCTTGCGCGAGTTGCTCGAGGTCGGCGCGCTCGGATTCGGTGACAAGGAAACGAAACGTAAAGGTCTCGAGGAGCAGCTCATTCCCCTGTTCACCAACCTGCTCGCAGGCATGAAGCAGCCTGGGATGAGTGAGGTCGACTGCGGCCAAGGTATCGCGCAGGCGACGCTCATGGCCTATGAGCTCGGCCTCGGCACCTGCTGCCTCGGCACACCCAACGGGCCCGGCATTCTCGAAGCGCTCGGCATTGCCGCACATTGCCGGGTCCTGCTGCTGCAGACCGTCGGCTACCCACTCGAGCATTGGGAAGCCGGTGGTCAGCGACCACGCCGTGCATTCGGCGATCTGTTCAAGATGAATCACGGCAGCAAGGCGTTTCCGCGCGACGAAAAGATCGTCGCCGAGCTCACCGCCGGCGGATTGTTTACGCGCCCCGCGCCGCTGCCGGAACGCGAAGCCGAACTCGACTTCCTGCAGAAAGCGCTCAACCTGAAGGCCCCAGGCCTGTTGTAGACATCAAACGGGACACGCCCCATGAAAACCAATGCATACATCACTGGCGTCGGCATGACGCACTTCGGCAAGCACATGGAGACCGGCCTCAAGGCATTGGGTGGCGATGCCATCGTGCAAGCCATCGAGGATGCTGGTATCGACAAGGCCGATATCGAGGCCGCGTTCGTCGGCAATGCCGCGGCGGGACTTCTCACCGGGCAGGAGTGCATCCGCGGTCAGGTCGTACTACGCGCTATCGGCATCGGCAAGATCCCGGTGGTGAACGTCGAGAATGCATGCGCCAGTGCATCCACCGCACTCAACCAAGCAGCAGCCATGGTGAGCGCGGGGTTGTACGACATCGTGCTCGCCGTCGGCGTCGAGAAAATGTACAACGAAGACAAGCGCAAAGTGTTCGGCGCCTTCAGTGGCGCCGTCGACGTCGAGGAGCTCGCCAACATCATGGCGCGCCTGCAGCAGAGCGCGCAGTCGGGCGGCGCGCGTTCGGCCGCATCTGGCGCCGGCGAAAAGCGTTCCATGTTCATGGACATCTACGCCCAGGCAGCGCGGGCTCACATGAAGGCTTACGGCACCACGGTAGAGCAGTTCGCTGGTGTTTCGGCGAAGAACGCCTATCACGGCAGCCTCAATCCCCGGGCGCAGTTTCGCGAGGCGCTCACCGTGGAGCAGGTGATGCGCGAACCCATGATCGCCGAGCCGCTCACCCGCCCGATGTGCTCGCCGATCGGCGACGGCGGCGCGGCAGTCGTCGTGATGAGCGCGCGCAAGGTCAAGGCACTTGGTCTGTCAAAACAGGCGGTGCGCATCGCGTCCACGGTGCTCCACTCCGGCTGGGATCGGGCACCGAACGAAAGCGGAGTGTCGGAACTGTGCGCACAGCAAGCCTACGAAGAGGCGGGCGTTGGACCGGCGGATCTGTCGGTAGTCGAGTTGCACGATGCTTCGGCGCCGGCGGAGATCATCGGCTACGAATCGCTCGGCATCTGCGCCAAGGGCGAAGGGGGTCGACTGATCGATGACGGATCCACTCGCCTCGGAGGTCGATTGCCGGTCAACACTTCCGGTGGGCTGCTGCGCAAAGGTCATCCCATCGGTGCCACCGGTATCGCTCAGATCGTCGAGCTGACGGAGCAACTGCTCGGTCGGAGCGGACCGCGGCAGGTGAAGGGCGCACGCATCGGGCTCGCCCACAACGGTGGCGGCAGCATCGGCACGGATGCAGCCGCGCAATGCGTGACCATCCTCACGCGGCAATGACAAAGCGAGCAGCGTCATGCGCCAACGCAACAACCTAGTACTCGCCGACTGCTTCGCCACCAAGGCCGAGGCCAAGCCCGACCACTTGGCGGTGACCTTCGAAGGTGGCGGCGCCAGAGACGACGAGACACGTACCTATGCGCAGCTGTTCGAGAATGCGAACCGCGTTGCGGCCTGGCTGATCGCACATGGCATGCAGCCTGGTGAGCGCTTCGCGACACTGATTCGCAATCATCCGGAGTTCATCGAGACGCTGATCGCGGCGTCGATCAGCGCAACGGTCGTGGTGCCGATCGATCCGCGCACACGCGGCGGCAAGCTCGCCTACACACTCAACAACTCCCAGTGCCGCGGCGTGATCTGTGCGCGCTACAACCTGCCGAGCGTGGTCGAAATGTTGGCGCAGGTACCGAGCCTTGCATGGGTGCTTGTGCTCGAGTGCGACGAGGACGCCGGACCGCTCGACGTCGAAGACGTGAGATGCGCCGAGTCCTATGGCACGGTGAATGATCGCGCCGCCACGTTCGTGAACGTGCGACTGCGCAGCCCCAACGATCCGCTCCAGATCATCTACACCTCAGGCACCACGGGCGACCCGAAAGGCGTGGTCTTTCCGAACGTACGATTTGGTGGCGGCATGCTCGGCGGACCGGGCTTCGGATTTCTGCCGACCGATCGGCCATACACCGGTCTGTCGCTCACCCACGGCAATGCACAACTGCTGACATTCGCACCTGCCATGGGCATGGATCTGCCGGTGGTTTTCTCACGCAAATTCACCAAATCACGATTGTGGGACATCACCCGCAAGTACCAGTGCACCCTCTTCAATCTGTTGGGCGGTATGGCGACCGCGGTGTACGCGGAACCCAAGCGCCCGGACGATGCCGACAATCCGGTGCGTATGGTGCTGTCGGCAGGCATGCCGGCCGCCATCTGGGCCAAGTTCGAGCGGCGCTTCAACGTTAGGATCTTCGAGATGTACGGCGCTATCGAGGGCGGCATGGCCATGAATCCGCCGGGCGTCGGGCCGGTCGGCAGCTTCGGCAAGCCGCCACCTGGCCTGGAGATGAGGATTGTCGACGAGCACGGCAACGAATGTCCGCCCGGCACCCAGGGCGAGATCGTCAGTCGTCCCAAGGACGGACCGCCGCCGACCGTCGAGTATTTCGACAATGCCGAGGCATCGAAGAAGAAGACTGTCGGCGGCTGGTTGCGGTCGGGCGATATCGGGCATACCGATGCCGATGGCTGGTTCTACTTCGACTACCGCAAAGGCGGTGGCATCCGCCACAACGGTGACTTCGTCAATCCCGGCTTCATCGAACAGGTCGTCGGCGAACATCCCATGGTTACCGACGTGTTCGTGTACGGCGTACCGGCGGCATCCGGGGCACCCGGGGAAAAGGACGTCGTGGCAGCCGTGGTCGCGACGGATCGCAAAAGGTTCAACGCGGTCGACGTGTTCAGAGTGTGTAGGGAACAGCTCGAGCCAAACTTCGTACCGAGCTATCTTCAAGTAGTCGACGAAATTCCCAAGACTGCCTCCGAAAAGCCCCAGGAGCGCTTCCTGCTCGAGCGCTTCTCGCAAGATGCGCCAGGCGTGTTCGCCCGCTGACCGTCAGCGCGTTGCGGTGACGATCCAGCAACTAGCGCCGAGCCGCACGACGCCGCCCTCGGCGTGACGCGCCAGGGTTTCCCGCACGGCAGTCATCGCCCGTTTGCGCACCTGCGCGTCCACCTGCGCGAGTGGACGACTCAAGGGCCCGACCCGCCCGACGAAGTTGACCGCTTCGTCGACGTCGCTACCCAAGGCGAGTTGTGCCTGCGCACCTTCGATCGCCACGTTCTGAAAACCCGCCTGCTGCATGACGGTGCGCACATACTCGGCATCGGCGAACGCGAACGGTCCGGGTGCACGCGGATCCGGTGGCGCTTCACCTTCCGGCAGGTGCGGGCGCGCGGCCGCCATCGGCACCGCCATCCACGGATTGAACTTGACGCCCTGCCAGCACAAGAACGCAAGGCGCCCGGTGGGTTTCAACGCGCGACGCAGATTGGCGAAGGCGGCGACCGGATCAGCAAAGAACATGACACCGAAGCGCGAGAACACGAGATCGAACGGCTCCGAGAACGCTTGCGTCGCTGCATCGGCGAGCACGAAGTCGGACCCGTTCAGTCCTGCCACCCGGGCGCGCGCACTGTCGAGCATCGCGGCCGATATATCGATACCCGTAACGCGCGCACCGGCCTGCGCGATCTCGAGCGACGTCTGGCCGCAACCGCAGCCAACATCCAGGACATGCTCACTGTTGCGCACCGCCGCGCGCGCGATGATCGCCGCGGACAACGGCGCGAGGAGCCTATCGAGTTGCGCCTGGTTTTCGACCCAGGCATTGGCCGCTTCGCCGTTCCAAAATTCGATCTGTGCGGCATTGGCGCCGCTCGCGGGCATCGTCGTCATTTAATCGCCACCTCATCGAAATAGATGAGCCCGACTGGGCTCACATCGAAGCGCAAGCCTATCGACCGGAGGGCTGTTGCGTCCAATGCGCCGAACGCGGCAATCGGCAAGGCATAGTGCTGAAACACCGGCTCGCTCGTGTCGAGATCGTCAAGTACGCCGAGTTTGCGGGTCTCGACTGATACCGGCGCGTAGAGCAACTGCACACTCGACAAGGCCACGCCTGCGGAGTGACCCGATGCATCGGTCAGCACGACGTTGAAGTCGAGACTGGCGGGCGTTTCCCACTCGGCGGCCTCGTCCTCGAGCGGACTACCATCGCTCATCGCGAGCGCAAATTCGATGTGCTTCGAAAGCGGCAGCGGTTCATCGAACACCATCCGGTATTCCGGTGCCGCGCCGCCTTCGTCGCGCTCCCAGCCAATGACAACGGCCGCGGAGTCGAGGTCATCCCACTTGAGCGCAACCTCCACTTCTCGCCAGCGGCTCAGGTCGTGGCTGGTGATGTGCCCGCCGCTGCGCGTGGCCGTAGACAGATCATCGTCCTCCTCGTAGTCGGCAATCACAACGCGCTGTGCATCCGCATATTGATTGACGAACTGCACGTCGCCGAGCCACGCGCGCGCGCTGGCCGGGTTCTCGAAGAACCCCCGAAACTCTGCGCGGTCGAGCAACACCGCTTCCAGGAACGCGGAAAACGCAGCCTTCGCGATGCGTCGCTGCGCTTCAGCATCCATGATTGGCTCGAGGTTGAGCAACCAGCTCCAGGGCGGTCCGGCGTCAGTGCGGCCCCACACCGTGTTGAACTGGCCATGATTCGCGCCTACGACATACATTCCCGCCTTGAAGCATGTCCCACACCGATCGAACTCGACGCGGCTGTACTGAGGCGCGCCGGCAAACGACTGCACGTCACCGTCGTGGCTACCGTGGATGACGAAGTAGTTCACATCCACGAGCGCGGTGTCGCGATCACGCGGGTTGTACTGGCCGTCGATGGGGGCAATGGCGATGATGCCGCGAATGCCGAATCCATAGTCGAACGCGACCCGCCCATCATCTGGATAAAACGGCAGCCGATTGAACAGCGTTGCCTCCGCCACCGCCTCACCGCCACGCGAGTGCCCGATCAGCACAACGCGATCGAGATCCACCTTGTCGGTGAACACATGGCCTGGCGTTTCGTTCCAGCGTCGGAACTGCCGCAAATGTTCGAGCAACAACCAGCCCCGCGCATCGTTCTCCGTATCCAGGCCACCATCGAAGCCACCCAACAGATCCGCAAAGCTGCTGTTGAAGAAGTTCTCGTCGACCGACACAGCGATCACCCCCCGGCTGGCGAACAACTCGCCGAGGTAGGCGTATCCCTGATCGGAGAAATCCTCCATGTCGTGATTGCCGTGCACCATCAGCACGATCGGGAAAGGACCATCGCCTTCAGGCATCCACACCTGGCCCTGCAACGGCAGGGCCTCGGCATCGAATCCCCAATAGCGCGTGCGCGCCCAGCCCGCCGCTCCGGACCAGCCGTCCACGAGCTTCGAACCATCCACTCGCTCGGTTACGAGATCCGCATGCGCACCAAACCGCGCGCGATGACGGTCATCGCCGCTGCCGTAGTTGATCACGCTCACCTCGAAGGGCCCTGCTTGCGCGGGATCGTTCAGATCGAGGGTGCTGACCTGTTGCGGCTGCCAGGTGCGCTGGGCTGAATCGGGCCAGCCGGCCACGAGAAAGAACACCGCAACTGCCATCAGTAGCACAGCGCCGGACACCGCGATGACCGTGTGCAACGTCGACCGTCCGATCCGCCTCGCACCCGCACCAACGAGCACCGCACCCGTCAGCACCACAGCGACGATGCCGGCAACCGCGAGCGCCGGCACTGCGCCCGCGAACACGAACGAAATGGCGCTGGCGGTGAGCAGGGAGCCCCACCAAAGGCGTATCGGGCCGCGACGCACGACCGCAACCAGTACCAGCGCAGCGGCCGCCGCGAGCACCGTGATTGCGAACCCCGCGAGCGAGCCCAGCGCCCGTTCGATCGAAAAATGCGGGACGGCGAGCAGTAACAGGAACGTCACCGCCAGGATCCAGCCGGTGGCAATCAGCGCGCGTGCAGCGCCGGCCAGACTTGCTGGGTCGATGTGGAGGCGCCGGCGGATCAGACTATTGAGCCGTCGCATCCAGCAATTCCATTGGTGAAGTCATCCCCTCGATCTCGATGAACGGCACGCCCCTCTCGTCAAGCGCGTGCGCAAAGTCGCGCATGGCCTGCTCGGACCGTGTACTGCCGCCGATGCTGAACAGCCCCTTCCGCATCAGCTCACGAATCGTGTCTGGCTCTGGATTCAGGCCGTTTTCGACCAACCCTGGGTAGGAGTCCGTCAGGTAGCTTTCGAGCCCAAACCCCGGCCGCCGGCAGCTGAACGTGAACGCGGCATCATTCACTTGGCAATCAACCAGCTCCTCCGATCGAGCGATGCTCGATCGTTCGGAGACCGCGCCTACAAATCGTCGATGGGTCATCGGCACCGGTACGAATTCCCCGCGCGCACCATCCAGATACTCACGCACGTCGAGCAACGCGCCGGTGTCCGGATTCGCGAGATACCTGCCGAGCGTTGCGTCGAGCATATAGAACCCGCCATCGATGACGACAATCGTCGTGACATGGGTCAGATCATTGGCGATCATGCCGAAGTTCCAGGTAAACGCCACGATCTCGTGCTCGTCCAGCAGACGCCGGAAGAAGGCTGCGGTTCCCCCGCAGTAACCACCACCCAGATTCTGGTCGAAGTAACGAAAGTAGACTTCGTGAAGAGCACCGACGTTCGGCTCGAACTGCTGCGCCAATCCCGGCGTGAGTGCGTAGTCCGAGTTCTCAGACGCCCACTGCAGGAGTGCAAGCGCATATTCTCGCCCCCGACCCAGCGTTCCGGTCGGCAGCAATGCGACGAACTCGGACTTCGTACGACAGCGCCAATCGTTAGCGTCACACCACCTCGATTCGACTTCTACCCGAAATGGGTGGCCCGAGCGAGAATAGAGTAAGAGCTCATCGTCAGCATCGAGAACCACGTAGTCGCGCTGGTCGCGCAAATACCTGAATCCTTCCGCGGTTCGAAAGCGCGCCAACACTTCACCCATTGGCCGACGATTGAAGGTCGCGAGCACGGGGCGCTCGGCCTCATGGGTTCGCAACAACACCCCGAACTCAGCGTCCCAGTCGGATGGTGGCTGAACGGCTACATGGCCATCCTCACTGGACAACTCGATGTCCGACCCGGCGAACGGATACACGGCAATTGTTGGTGAAACGTCGTTCGAACGAATCGGGAGATACACGCCACCGTGGGGATCGCACATCACGCCTGCCTGATCGCACGGCAAGACACGATCTATTGTCAACTCGAATGGTTGCGACGCACTCGAGAAGAACAGTATCTCCTCCCCACCACGCACCGCGAAGTGCCGCTGTGTGGCTGTCAAATCGCGTGACCCATCCACTGAACTGATCCGAGCAGACACCGGCTCCATAGACCGTCGGGTGACCGCCACCGCGAATCGATCGTCGTTTGATCCGTCGACGTGAAGCACGAGTCCGAACTCGCCGAAATTACCTCGCAGCTCCGGCGAGACGGTCAGACGGTGTCCCTCCATCGCTACTGAAGCCGCGCGGAGAGGGCGCGCGAGCAACGCCGGCCCGCCGGATACCGGGAGAATGCGATAGTAGTGGAAGCCGTCAATTCCACAATTCAGATGCTGACCGTCACAGTCCACCACGCTTCGTACATGGACGTCGAACGGATCACGCGAAGCACTGAAGAACAGAGCCGAATCACCCGGCCCAAGTACGAGCTGAGTTCTGTACTGTTCCAGATAACTGCTGCCGTCCGTCGATGAAACACTCGCCGACACCCGATCTGCGGGCATCCGTAGCGCATTGACCGCTACGCGGCCGGCGTATCCGTCGGCCAACCGGATGCTGACGCCGTACTCGCCCTCCGCGTCATTCCCGCGGGGACCTACCGTGACGACCTCGCCCATCGTTTCGATGTCCGCATCGCGATAGGGTTGCGCCAGCAGCAAGGCGGGGCTCCCGGGTACGCGCAACGTCCGATGCAGGGTTCCGCCGCGACCGCACACGATCGCGACGCCGTCGCATGGCACAGAACGCAACACCCGCAACTTGGCCACGTCGAACCCCTCGGAGTAGAAGGTGGCCGAGGAGCCCGGACCGGACCGCAGCAGGACGTAGTTACGATTGGACGTGGAGAGGTATCGAAACTCACCGTCGACTTCCTCCCGGATGTTGAATGGGCGCCCTTCAGATTCGAACTCGAAGTACACAGCCGCCACGCCCGGCAACTGCGTGTCTGCTTCGAGCGTGAGTACAACACCCGCTTCTCCACCGCCCGTCAACGGGCGGATCATGGCCTCCGCGCCGTCCACCACCAGTTCAGCGTGATAGGCGTTGAACCGGTAGCTACTCGGTGACGATTGATCGTCGGCAACAGCGGCTGACGTCACAGCCGCGACCGCGAAAAGAAGCAACAGGCGATGGAGTCGATCGCGCATCGGATACAAGCGTTTGGTCCTCAAGCCCTCTGGCTGCCGGGACCGTTGGCCGCCGACTGCAAAGTCGAACGCTTCGAAAACCTACCTGCGTACCGGGTCGAAGGCAAGCCTGACGGGTCAACGCCAGGATCTACCCCAAGCGAAGGGCGCTGTACCTTCCGCCGTCAGCTGCAGAATCTGCGCATGCGCCTGTCCGTCATTGATGTCGAGCATGCCGATCGTGCCGAGCTGCGTGTCGTAATTGTGCGGATAGGTGGGTGAACCGGGATTGACGCACAGCACCCCATCGATGGTGGCAATGCGTTCGATGTGCGTATCACCCGAGACGATGATATCGGGCCGCTCGTCGGGAAAGAACCGCTCGATCCAGCGCGCCAGCGTAAAGTCCGGCGGCCGCTCGGGCACGGGCACGTAGTGCGTGAGACCCACCTTCAAGCCCTGGATCGGCAACAACCATGCGTACTGCACGCGCGCATCCTGGGGTTGCACCGGCCGTCCTCCGGAACCGTCCTCGCCGTTGCCGCGCGCGGCATACACCGGTGCGATGCGTTCGAGTTCGTCGAGCACGAAGAACTCGTGAATGTCGCCGGCATGAAAAATGAGATCAACGCCGTCGAAGGCGGTGGAGATCTGCGGCCACAACGATGCGCGCGCTTCGGGCAGATGCGTGTCGGATATGAGTCCGATTCGCAAGGTCAGTGCGACCCTGTTCCGAGCGGGCGGGAAGTCTTCGGCGATGGTTCGTCCGGCTTCCCGCCACCATGACCGGGCGGGCGCGGCGGCTTGTGGGGGTGTTCAGGGAACCGCGGCGGATACAGGGGCGCGTACCAGGGTGAATAGACATAGCGCTCCTCGGGTTCGGCAGCGTCGTCGGCTGGCGCGATCGCGCGCGCGCGTGCCAA
>JBGSQB010000041.1:0-27707 GCA_041738285.1 Pseudomonadales bacterium
CGGATCGCTGGCATTCGGGCCGGTGGGGATGCGATCGCGCGAGGGTTTGAGGCCAACCAGCCCGTTGCAGGCAGCGGGGATGCGCACGGAGCCGCCGCCATCATTGGCATGGGCGAGCGGGGTGATGCCCGCGGCGACGGCGGCCGCAGATCCGCCACTCGATCCACCGGCACTGTGGTTTAGATTCCACGGGTTGCGGACGGGTCCGTGCAGTACGGTCTCGGTGGTGGGGTTGTAACCGAACTCCGGCGTTTGCGTCGTGCCCACGAGCACGAGACCCGCGCGGCGGAATCGCGTCATCAGTTCGGTATCGGCGGCAGGCACGAAGCCGTCGGCGAGTCGCGAGCCCATGCCGCAGCCGACGCCGGCAGCGTTCAACACCAGCTCCTTGATCAGCAATGGCACACCGGTGAACGGTCCGGACGGCAGCCCGGCGCGAATCGCCTCGCGCGCTTGATCGGGCAGCTGTTGCAGCACCGCGTTGATCTTCGGATTCGACACCGCAACTGCCGCCAACGCCGCGTCCGCGAGTTCTTGGGGCGCAACCTTCTTGCGAGCGACGAGCTCCGCAAGGCCGAGGCCATCATGCGCGCTGTAATCGGCGACTGAAATCATCTCTATGCCCTCGTGAGTTTGGCGAAGCGTTCGATCGTGTCGAGCAATACCGCATTGTCGAGCACGCCGTTGTACATCCAGGTGAATACCCAGTCGACCGGCAATCGGCTGCGCATTTTTTCGAGCTGGCGTGCGACGGTGTCTGGTGTGCCGACCAGCGCAAGTCCCAGATCCATGATCGCGTCGGCGTCGAGCATCGCGTCCGTGTCCGGGTCGGACAGGCCGCGGTTGAAACCGAATGGCGCGAACCACGCGTTGCCGACGAACCCGGCAGATCGGCCCCACAGCGCGCGCGCCTCTGCGTCCGTGTCGGCAATGACGAGATCGCGCAGATAGCCGATGCCCTCGCCGAGCGGGCGACCCGACTGCGCGGCATACAGTTCGAACAGGGCGCGTTCGCGCTTCGGGTGGAGCGGCGGCAGAATCGCCGTCACGCCTTCGGTTGCGCACCAGCGGATGCTGTTCTCGCTCGATGCGAACGGCTGAAAGATCGGTGGGTGGGGTTGCTGCAGGGGCTTGGGAACGACGCCCACGGATTCCAGAACACCCTTGGGCGAGCCTTGTCCGTAGAGGCGCGAAGCTTCGAGATCCCATGGGGTGCCGGCGCGCGGTACCTGCCAGTACTTGCCCTGGTGATTGAGCATGTCGTTGCTCCAGGCGCGCTTGATGATGCGGAAGTTCTCCTCGAACGCCTCTCGATTGGTGGCATCGATGTCATCGTGCTGGTTCGGCATCGCGCCGGAAATTCCATGGGTCTGCTGCGCATAGATGTCGACCCATCGGCGCTGGTAGCCGCGGGCAAAACCGGCGTTGGCCCGGCCATTGGACATGTGATCCAGCATCGCGATGTCTTCGGCCACTCGTAGCGGATTGTTTGCCGGTAGCACGATGCCGAGTTGGCCGACGCGAATGCGACTGGTCTGCATGGCGACGTACAGATCGAGCAGCACCGGATTGTTCGAGACTTCGAATCCCTCGATGTGGAGGTGATGCTCGGTGAAGGAAATCGAATCGTAACCGAGCGTATCGGCGAGCCTTGCCTGATCGGAGATATCCGACAGCATTTGTTGATACAAGGTAGCCTTGGTGCCAGCCATGCCCTGACGAATGTCGGCCTGGGTGCCGACACAGGGCAGATAGAACAGCGAGACTTTCAAAGCGACCCTCCCCGGGTGAATGCCGAGCATACTTCACCCTTCGGCTATCATGGACGAAATAGATCGGGTGGCGATTCTGTCAGACGACCACGAGCACTGGATGACGCTGGCCTTGGCCGAGGCGCGACGCGTGGTCGATGAAGTTCCGGTCGGTGCAGTGATCGTTCAGGATGGACGCCTGCTCGGGGTTGGCGCGAACTGTCCTCGCACCAAGATCGATCCGACCGCGCATGCAGAAATCGAAGCACTGCGCGCCGCCACCAAGGCAGTGGGTAACTACCGGCTGCCCGGGGCCACGTTGTACGTCACCATCGAACCCTGCACGATGTGCGCCGGCGCCTTGATCCACGCGCGCATCGCGCGCCTCGTGTTCGGGGCCCGGGAACCACGCGCAGGCGCTATCGTCAGCGCCATGCAGTCGCTGACCAATCCGGGGCTCAATCACCAGATCGAAGTGATCGAAGGCGTGATGGCCGAGCAATGCGCCGACCTCGTGCAGTCCTTTTTCCGCTCCCGACGAGGCGTGTCGCGCGGTCCGTCTGTATAATCGCGCCTCCTTCAGCCAGGCACACGTTTCGATGACCGACACCCTGCTGGTGTTACCCGGTCCGCCTGCAATTTCTTCGTTCCGAATGGCGAAAACACTGGCTGCGGTGCGTGCCGTGTCGCCGAGCGTCACCGGCCTGTCGGCGCAGTTCGTGCATCTGCTGGTCGTGTCGCGGCCGCTATCGACGGCCGAGCAACGCCTCGCCGAAGATCTGCTACGGTACGGACCGCGGGACGGCTTCCCACCCCCGATTGCGCACCGCGCGCTCACCGTCGTGCCACGCGCAGGAACCGTTTCACCCTGGTCGAGCAAAGCCACCGACATCTTCCGCATCTGCGGCCTCGATGCCGTGCGTCGCGTCGAGCGGGGCATGCGCTGGTTCTGCACGGGCATGCTGGATAAAGGCGCGTACGGCCTCATCCACGATCGCATGACCCAGGACGTGCTGATCGACGAAGACTTCTCTGCGCTCACCCGTGACCCCAGTCCTGCACCCCTGCGACACATCACGTTGGGTGCGGATGGGCGTAGCGCGCTCGACGCTGCTAACCGTGAACTCGGGCTTGCATTGTCGGATGACGAAATCGATTACTTGAATGGGGCGTATCGAGATCTCGGTCGGGCTCCAACCGACGTCGAACTCATGATGTTCGCCCAGGCCAATTCAGAGCATTGCCGGCACAAGATATTCAATGCGCGCTGGACCATCGATGGTGTCGCCGCAAGCGACTCTCTGTTCGAAATGATCAAGAACACGCATCGTCACATCAATGGAGCCGGCGTGCTGTCGGCATACTCCGACAACGCTGCGGTGATCGAAGGGTACGTGAACGATCGCCTGCTGGTAGATCCACAGTCGCATCGTTACCGGTTCGTCACCGAGCCTGTGCACGTGTTGATGAAGGTCGAAACACACAATCATCCGACCGCAATCGCGCCGTATCCCGGTGCGGCGACGGGTTCGGGCGGTGAGATCCGAGACGAAGGCGCGGTGGGCAGGGGATCCAAACCCAAGGCCGGACTGGTCGGCTTCACCACCTCGCATCTGAACATAGCGGGCGACTCGCAGCCCTGGGAAATCGACACCGGCAAACCCGATCGCATCGTATCCGCACTCGACATCATGCTCGAAGGACCGATCGGCGGCGCCGCGTTCAACAACGAGTTCGGCCGTCCTGCGCTGACGGGGTACTTCCGCACACTCGAGATCGCGGATGCCGATGACGCCTTGAAAGCGCGCGGCTATCACAAGCCGGTGATGATCGCCGGTGGTGTTGGCAACGTACGCACCGAACACGTGCACAAGGAATCGTTCAACGAATCGACGCCGCTGATTGTGCTCGGGGGACCTGCGCTCCTCATTGGTCTCGGCGGCGGGGCGGCTTCCTCGATGACCTCCGGTGAGTCGAGGTCCGATCTCGACTTTGCGTCGGTGCAGCGCGACAACGCCGAGATGGAGCGCCGTTGTCAGGAAGTGATCGACTCATGCATTGCGCTCGGCCGCGACAACCCGATCGTGCTCATCCACGACGTCGGTGCAGGCGGGCTGTCCAACGCACTGCCTGAACTCGTCAAAGACGCGGGCACGGGCGGGCGTTTCGAACTGCGCGACGTTCCCTGCGGTGATCCGGGCTTGTCGCCGCTCGAGATCTGGTGCAACGAGGCGCAGGAACGCTACGTGCTGGGCGTCGATGATCGACGGCTGGCAGCGTTCGAGGCCATCTGCGCGCGCGAGCGGTGCCCCTACGCAGTGGTTGGGCGGTCGATGACCGAGCCAAGACTTCAGTTACACGACCGTCTGCTGCATGACGTGCCGGTGGATCTGCCGATGTCGGTGCTGTTTGGTAAGGCGCCAAAGATGCAGCGCAGTTTCGATACCAATACGCGCGCAGGCGATGGGTTCGATGCCGAAGCCGTCGATCTGCCGGTTGTGTTGCGCCAGATCCTGCGGTTTCCGAGCGTCGGTTCCAAACAATTTCTGGTCACGATTGGCGATCGCAGCATCACCGGTATGGTGGCGCGCGATCAGATGGTCGGTCCATGGCAGGTGCCCGTGGCAGATGTGGCGATCACCTTGCAGGGATTTCGCACCCATCATGGCGAAGCGATGGCCATGGGTGAGCGACCGGCGCTTGCGCTTCTGAATCCGGCCGCGGCAGCGCGCATGGCCGTGGCTGAATCATTGACCAATCTTGCGGCGGTGCGCATCGATCGACTCGCACGCGTCGTGCTGTCGGCCAACTGGATGGCGGCCGCGGGCGCGGAAGGTGAAGATCAGGCCCTGTACGAATCCGTGCGCGCAGTGGGCATGCAGTTATGTCCGGCGCTCGGCATCGCCATTCCGGTGGGTAAAGACAGCCTGTCGATGCGCACGACATGGCGGGTGCCGGACGGTGAGCGATCTGTGACTTCGCCAGTGACGCTGATCGTGTCGGCGTTCACCCCGGTTCCGGATGTGCGTCGACAAGCAACGCCGCAACTGCGTTTGGACGAAGGGGTGACGGTGCTACTACTCGTCGACCTCGGCCGTGGCCGATGCCGACTCGGTGGTAGTGCGCTCGTGCAGATGCATCGGCACATCGGCGTCGAAGCGCCGGACCTTGACGATCCCCGCCTCCTGACGGGCTTCATGGCGGCGATGCAGACGCTTCACGATGAAGATCTGATGGTTGCCTATCACGATCGTTCCGACGGCGGCCTGTGGACGACGGCGCTCGAGATGGCCTTCGCCGGTCGTTGCGGGTTGGACCTGAGGCTCGATGCGCTCACCGAAAGTGGTCAGTCGGCTGCGGCGGTGCTTCTCAATGAAGAACTCGGCGCTGTGCTCCAGATTCGAACCGAACACCGCGCGCGCGTGCGCGCGGTGTTTGCCGACAACGGTCTGGGCCCGTTTGTGCATGAGATCGGCGCGCCGGTCGCCGGCCAATCGGTTCGGGTACAGGTTCAAGGCACCGCGCTGCTCGAAGAGCCCCGGGCGGTGTTGCAGACGCTGTGGGCGCGAACCAGCCACCTCATGCAGCGCTTGCGTGATGATGTGCAGTGCGCAGACGAAGAATTCGCGTCGATCAGCAGCGATGACCCGGGTATGTCAGTGAGGCTGACCTTCGACGCCGCCGCGAACGTCGCGGCGCCGTTCATCGGTGGAACCCGGCCGCGGGTAGCCGTGTTGCGCGATCAGGGTGTGAACGGGCAGATCGAAATGGCGGCCGCATTCGAACGCGCCGGATTCGAGTCGATCGACGTGCACATGTCCGACATTCTGGCTGAACGAGTCCGGCTCGCCGACTTTCAGGTACTTGCGGCCTGCGGCGGATTTTCCTATGGCGACGTTCTGGGCGCGGGCGGTGGATGGGCGAAGTCGGTTCGATTCAACGAACGGGCACGGGATGAATTCGAGGCCTTCTTCGAAGCCGATACGCTCAGTCTTGGCATCTGCAACGGATGTCAGATGCTCTCGCACCTGAAGTCACTCATTCCTGGTGCGCAGCAGTGGCCGAACTTCGTGCGCAATCGCTCCGAACAGTTCGAGGCGCGCTCGATATTGGTCGAAGTCGCCGGCAACTCATCACCCTGGCTCGATGGCATGAGCGGCAGTGTGCTGCCGGTTGCGCTGGCGCATGGGGAAGGCCGCACCGAATTCGATCACGGCGTCAGCGTCGAGACACTCGAAGCACAGGGCAACATTGCGCTGCGCTTCGTCGACAACGCGCACACGGCAACACAGCGCTATCCGTTCAATCCCAACGGATCCGAAGGTGGCGTCACAGGGTTCACGAATGGCGATGGCCGCGTACTGATCATGATGCCGCACCCGGAGCGGGTGTTTCGCAGCGTGCAGAACTCATGGCATCCAAAAGCATGGGGTGAAGATGGCCCGTGGCTGCGCCTATTCAGAAACGCTCGCGTGGCCCTCGGCTAGTGCGTCAATTCATCGGTGGCGGATGATGTCACCCACCCGCACGGGATAGCTGCCGGTGCGGCGGTCCTCGAAGTAATGCTTGAGCGTGTCTCTGATCACCGGAAAGGCGAGTTCGTCCCAGGGGATTTCGCGTTCCTCGAACAAGCGCACGTCGAGCGACTCGGTGCCGGGCCTGAAGTCGAGATCGGCGAGGGTTGCGCGGAAGAACATGTAGATCTGCGAGATGTGCGGCAGATTGAAGACTGTGTACAGCCCCTCGACCGACACGTTTGCGAATGCTTCCTCCCACGTTTCTCTGATGGCGCCCTGAGTCGTGGTCTCACCGTTCTCCAGAAAGCCGGCCGGTAGGGTCCAGAATCCCGAGCGCGGTGCAATGGCGCGGCGGCACAGCAGTACCCGCTCTTCGTGGATGGGCAGGCACCCCGTGACGATCTTCGGATTCTGGTAGTGAATTGCGCCGCAGCCATCGCAAATGTGGCGCTGTCTGTCGTCCCCTTCGGGAACGCGTAGCTGAACCGGCGCACCGCACTGTGGGCAGAATTTCACTGCGACGGGCTACCTGGTTGTCGGGCGTGGGAAGCCGAGCACCGTGCCGGGCTCCGCGTGCTGACGGTACACATTGGGTTCGGCAAGCACGCCCTGCAGCTGCGCGAGCGATCGGTGCATCATCGCCGACAGACGAATACAGGCTGCGAGCGCGTCCGGTGAACGCCTTCGCTCCATGTCGATGCGGAATTTCAGGCCCATGAGGCGCCGCCGCGACGGATCGTTGCGGGCGCGGCGAATGACTTCATCGGTGAGCCGATTGCGCAGGGCCTCGAGGCCGCTGGGGTTGTTGCGCGCAAGCTCCGCCAGCACGTCGAACGTGGGCAGCGTATGGGAAATCGGAAGTGATCGCATCGGCGGTACTGCCAGGTTCCATTGCCGTGGCTCGACTATGCACGTCAAAGGTGATGCCGCCAAGTCCCTGGGTTAGGCGGTAGACGGCGCGTACAATCTTCGAATCTCATCTGAACCAGGAAGAGTCGACATGATCTATGCGCTGGGCGAGTCGCGTGTGCGGGCGGAAGGTCCTCATTTCATTGCCGAATCGGCCGTCGTCATCGGCTCGGTGCTGCTCAAGCGCAATGCCAGCGTTTGGTTCAACGCAGTGATCCGGGGCGACAACGAGCTGATCACGATCGGCGAAAACTCCAACGTGCAGGATGGGTCGGTGTTGCACACAGATCCTGGGTTCCCACTCGTCATCGGCAGTGACGTCACGATCGGTCACAAGGTGATGTTGCACGGCTGCACCATTGGCGACGGCACGCTCATCGGAATAAACGCGGTGGTGTTGAACGGTGCGCGCATCGGCAAGCATTGTCTCATCGGTGCCAATGCACTGATTACCGAAGGCAAGGAGATTCCCGACGGCAGTCTGGTGATGGGCTCGCCCGGCAAGGTGGTCAAGGCATTGTCGGAAGCGCAGATTCAAGGTCTGAAGATGTCGGCCGCGCACTATGTCGAAAACGGCAAGCGCTACCAGCGCGACCTGGCGCCCCAGGCGGGAGCGCACCGTTCATGACGGCGATCGGTACGCCGCTGACCGCGCGCGCGACGCGCGTGATGCTGCTCGGTGCCGGTGAACTGGGCAAGGAAGTGGCCATCGAATTGCAGCGCTTCGGCATCGAAGTGATTGCGGTCGACCGCTACGCGAATGCGCCGGCGATGCAGGTCGCGCATCGTGCGCACGTGATCGACATGCGCGATGGCGTGGCACTGAAGCAACTGATCGAGTCGGAATCTCCGCATCTCGTCGTGCCGGAACTCGAGGCCATTGCAACCGAGACGCTCGTCGCGATGGAGAAGAACGGGCTGCGCGTCATACCGACGGCGCAGGCGGCGCGCTTGACCATGGATCGTGAGGGTATTCGTCTGCTCGCAGCCGAGCGACTCGGCGTGCGCACATCGCCTTATCGGTTTGCGGCAACACCCCAGGAATTCGACGCAGCCGTTACCGAGATCGGCGTGCCCTGTGTAGTGAAGCCTGTCATGAGTTCTTCTGGCAAGGGACAATCGGTCGTTCGCGCGCTCGCGAACGCACAGCGCTCCTGGCAATACGCGCAAGAGGGTGGTCGAACGGGGGCCGGCAAAGTCATCGTCGAGGGATTCGTCGAATTCGACTACGAAATTACCTTGCTCACGGTGCGGCACGCGGGCGGGGTCTCGTTCTGCGAACCAATCGGTCATCGCCAGGTCGATGGCGATTACCACGAGTCCTGGCAACCCCAGCCCATGAACCCCAAGGCGCGATTCGAGTGCGAACGTATCGCGGAGCTCGTCACCAGTGCGTTGGGCGGGTACGGCCTGTTCGGTGTCGAGTTCTTCATCAAGGGCGATGACGTCTACTTCAGCGAGGTGTCTCCGCGTCCTCACGATACCGGTATGGTCACCATGGTGAGTCAGGACCTCTCCGAGTTCGCGTTGCATGCGCGCGCCATTCTTGGATTGCCGATTCCCGCAATCGTGCAGCGGGGCCCTTCGGCATCGGCGGTCATTCTCGTCGAAGGTCAATCGAACGACGTCGTGTTCGAGGGTGTGGCGGATGCGCTGCGTGTTCCGGACACGCAGATCCGCCTGTTCGGTAAGCCCGAGGTGCGCGGCAAACGGCGCATGGGGGTGGCGCTGGCGCTCGGCGGCACCATCGATGAAGCGCGGCGCAAGGCCCGCGATGCGGCTGCATCGGTCAAAGCGCGACTGCAATAGCGCGAACTCGAGGCTTGGCAAGCCAGCGCGGTGTGGCATATAGTCGGTCCACTGTGTGGAAACCAACCTCCAACGCTTCGCCTTCCCTCAGCTCGATCTTCGGGCTCGCACTGCTGCGACTGCCGGCGTAGCCGGCAACCATCTGTTCTACATGGGCATGTGCCCGCCTGAATCGACCCATCACCGAATGTAGGAAGAGGTTTCGCCATGAGCGAAAAGTACGCACAGCACTCAGATCAGACACCGCCTGCCGGCAACGCGCCGGGCGCGATGCCGTACTACAAGTACCGACCGTTCGCGCCGATCGCACTGCCTGATCGGCGCTGGCCCAATCAGTCCATCACCACCGCCCCACGATGGTGCAGCGTCGACCTCCGCGACGGCAACCAGGCGCTGATCGAGCCGATGGATGTCGACGAGAAACTCGCCATGTGGGAGTTGCTGGTCGAAGTGGGGTTCGCCGACATCGAGGTCGGATTTCCGGCGGCGTCGCAGCCGGACTTCGATTTCATCCGGCGCATCATCGACGAGAATCGCATTCCCGATCAGGTGACCGTGCAGGTGCTGTGCCAGGCACGGCGCGAGTTGATCGAGCGAACGGTCGAGGCACTGCGTGGAGCGCCAAAGGCGATCTTCCATCTCTACAACTCGACCTCGACGCTGCAGCGGCGCGTGGTGTTCGGCATGGATCGTGCCGGCATCATCGACCTCGCCGTGCAGGGAACACGACTGGTCAAAGAAGGGCTCGACGCGCTCGAACGTGAAGGCACGCAAGTGACGCTCGAGTACTCGCCGGAGAGCTTTACCGGAACCGAACTCGATTTCGCGGTGGAGATCTGCACGGCGGTCGCGCGCGAGTGGGGCGCGACGCCCGAGCGCAAGATCATCATCAATCTGCCATCCACGGTGGAGATGGCGACACCCAACATCTATGCCGACCAGATCGAGTGGTTCATCCGCAATTTCCCGGCGCGGGACAGCACCATCGTGAGTCTGCACACCCACAACGACCGCGGCACTGGCATCGCCGCGACCGAGCTTGCGCTGATGGCGGGTGCTGAACGGGTTGAAGGCACGTTGTTCGGCAACGGCGAGCGCACGGGCAATTGCGACATCGTCACCATGGCGATGAACCTCTTTTCCCAAGGCGTCGATCCGCAGCTCGATTTCCGCAACATGCGGCGGGTCAAGGAAACCGTCGAGCGCATCAACAAGCTCGCGGTGCACGAGCGCCACCCGTACGCGGGCGAACTCGTGTTCACCGCATTCTCGGGTTCGCACCAGGACGCCATTCGCAAGGGAATGACCCACGTCCGCTCCGATCATTGGGAGGTGCCGTACCTGCCGATCGATCCAGCCGATGTCGGTTCCTCGTATAAAGAAACGGTGCGGGTCAACAGTCAGTCCGGTAAGGGTGGCGTCGGCTTCATCCTCGAGGAGTTCTTCGGTGTCGCACTGCCGCGGCAGATGCTGGTGGAATTCTCGAAGGTGGTGCAGGAGATGACCGAGCGCCTCGATCGTGAGGTCAAACCCAATGAGATCTTCCAGACGCTGCTCGATGTGTACGTCGTCGAAGGCGGTCCATACCGGCTGATCAACTACGATCTCTCACATGGCGGATCTGGTGCGCAGCGGATTCGCGCCAAGGTGCGTGCCGCCGAACAGGAGGTCGACGTTGCGGGCGAGGGTTCAGGTCCGATCGAAGCGTTCGTCAACGGACTGATCGAGGCCCTGAACGAACCGCTCAACATCGTCGATTATCACGAGCACTCGATGTCAACCGGCAAGGATGCCCAGGCGATCTGCCTGCTGGCGATTGACGATGGTGCGGACGGCCGGGTTTATGGCGTGGGTGTGTCTGCCAATACGGTGACCGCGTCGCTGTCGGCCATCATCTCGGCAACCAATCGGCGCTGGGCGGATCGCTAGCCGCGTCTGGAGCCGATCACGCCGGTGTTGAAACCCAGCCAGTGCATGCGCCCGCGATAGCGCGCGTGTTCGATCTTCAGGCAGCGATCGACGACCACGTCCATGTTCGCGGCGCGCGCGATCGCCACCCCCTCTGGGCTGTCGACACCGAATTGCAGCCATAGCGCCCGGGCGCCGATCTTCGCTGCTGTGCGAGCGATATCGGCAACGGCGTCACCGCGGCGGAACACGTCGACGACGTCGATCCGTTCCGGCACGTCTGCAAGGTCTGCGTAGCTGCGCTCGCCCAGCACTTCCGTCTCGCGCGGGTTCACGGGAATCACCCGATAGCCGTGACGCTGCAGGTAGAAGCCAACGAAGTGGCTGGCGCGAAGCGGGTTGCTCGACAGACCAACGATCGCGATCGTGCGGGCATAGTCGAGGATGCGCTTGATCGTCTGCGGGTCCTGATTCTCGGTAATCACGACGCCACCGCCGCGAGGCCGCACTCGAGGTCCCAGATCAGATCCTCTGCGTCTTCGATGCCAACCGAAAGCCTGATCGTTCCGGCTCCGATACCGGCCGCAGCGAGTTCGTCATCATCGAGTTGTCGGTGCGTAGTGCTTGCCGGATGAATGACGAGGCTCTTCGCGTCGCCGACGTTGGCAAGGTGAGAGAAAAGACGCAACGATTCGATGAATATTCGGCCCGCTTCGCGTCCGCCTTCGAGATCGAAGCAGAACACCGATCCGATTCCGTGTGGGAGATACTTGCGGGCGAGCGCCGCGTGCGGGCTACCTGGCAGTTCTGCGAACCGCACCCGGCTGACCCCGGACGCAGTTGCCAGAAATTGTGCAATGCGTCGCGCATTGTCGACGTGTCGACTCATGCGTAGTGGCAGTGTCTCGAGTCCTTGCAGAAATAGAAAGGCATTGAAGGGCGACATGGCGGCGCCGAGATCGCGCAGCGTCTCCGTACGCAGCTTCATCAGATAACCATAGGTGCCGAAAGTCTCATGGAACGACAGTCCGTGATAGGCGGGCGAAGGGTCCGCGACGATTCCAAAGCGACCGTTCGACCAGTTGAACGTACCCGCGTCCACCACGACGCCGCCGATGCTGGTGCCGTGTCCGCCGATGAACTTGGTGGCCGAATGGATGACGATGTCGGCGCCCCATTCGAGCGGGCGACACAGGTACGGCGTTGCAAAGGTGTTGTCGACGATCAGTGGTGTCTGGTGCTCGTGCGCGATGCGCGCGATTGTCTCGATGTCGAGCACGTTGCCGCCAGGATTGCCGATCGTCTCTCCGAACAGCAACTTCGTGTCTTCGGTCAGCGCGCGTTTCCACCCCTCGATGTCGTCGGGATCGGTGAAGGTGAGGCGCAGTGACAGTTTGCGGGCGAGGTGTTTGAGCTGGGTCAACGTGCCCCCGTACAGCGCGCTCGATGCCAGAATGTGATCACCGGGCTGGACGATGGTGAACAGAGCCGCCATCTGAGCCGCCAGGCCGCTCGCGAAGGCAACCGCGCCCACGCCGCCCTCGAGGTTCGAGATGCGTTCTTCGAATGCGGCCACGGTCGGATTCATGATTCGCGAGTAAGTGTTGCCGTATTCCTGCAGGTTGAAGTAGGCCGCCGCGGCATCGGAGTCTTCGAAGACGTAGCTCGTGGTCTGGAAAATCGGTATAGCGCGCGCGCCGGTGACGGGTTCGGGACGCGCACCTGCATGGATCGAGCGGGTGGCAAACCCGTAAGCGTGTTCCTGGTCGTTGGCCATCGTTGGTCGTCTCCACTTGCGCAATGGGCATGATCCGCCCGGTTGAGTCTGAACAGAAGAGCGGTCAAAGTCTGCCCATGAAACCTTCTGCGGACCGCGCGTCCGCCCGTCAGGCGTTCTCGAAGGACCCCCTCGTCGACCGCTCATTGCGACATTCGATCAAGGATGGGGTCTTCTTTTCCCTGATGACGGGGGGCGCGGAAACCTACTTCTCCGCGTTCGCCGTGTTCCTCAAAGCGACCACCGCGCAGATTGGCCTGCTCGCATCGTTGCCACCGCTACTCGCCTCGTTCATGCAGATTCTGTCGGCATGGCTCGGTCGCGTCACCGGGCACCGACGTCAGATCATCGTGTGGGGGGCACTGCTACAGGCAGCGACGCTGATTCCGCTCGCGTTACTGCCGTACGCCTTTCCCGACCATGGTGTCACCTTGCTGGTGATATGCGCCGTCGTCTACTACTGCGGTCCGAATCTCGGTTCGCCGCAGTGGGGCAGCCTCATGGGCGACCTCGTGCCCGAAAGCCGTCGCGGGCGCTTCTTCGCGCTGCGCACGCGTTTGTCGAGCATTGCGAGCTTTTCTGCACTGATCGGAGCCGGTCTCGTACTGGAAGGGTACGACGCTCTGGGGTTCACGTACTGGGGCTTCGTATCCATATTTGGTATCGCCGCGCTTGCGCGGCTCGCCTCGGCCTATCACCTCGCGGCGATGATCGATCCTCCAGGCCATGTCGCTGCACTCGAAGTCGCGTGGCACCGTGATCTCTGGCAGGGCATGCATTCGACCGGCTTGTTTCGGTTCACGTTGTTCTTCGCGTCGATGCAGTTCGCGGTTGCGATCGCATCGCCCTTCTTCACGCTGTACATGCTGCGTGATCTCGGCTTCAGCTACGTCGAGTTCATGGTCAACAGCGCGATCAGCGTCTGCGTCCAGTTTCTGACGCTGAATCGATGGGGCCGGCTGTCCGATCTGTTCGGTAATCGACTGATTTTGATCACGACCGGCGGGATCATTCCGTTCTTGCCTTCGCTGTGGATGATCTCGACGGATTACTGGTATCTGCTGGTCGTGCAGGCGCTGTCGGGACTCGCCTGGGCAGGCTTCACGCTCAGTGCGTCCAACTTCGTGTTCGACCTGACGCCACCACAGCGACGGGCGACGCTGATGGCCGCACACAACGTGATCGCTGCGGCCGCCGTGTTTCTCGGCGCGACCATCGGCGGCTTTCTCGGCACCCAACTGCCCAATGAAGTGACGCTGTTCGGGATCACTTATCACTGGCTGAGCGCGCTCTATGCCGTGTTTGCGATCTCGACGATTGCGCGGCTGTGCGTGTCCGCCTATTTCCTGCCGCGGCTGGAAGAAGTGAGAAAGGTGCGCCGCATGTCCGCGAGCGGCTTGATCTTCCGCGTCACGCGCGTGCATGCCGTTTCCGGTCTCATATTCGAGATCGTTGGACGCATGCGCCGGGACGGTGATGACGACGACCAGCGTTGAATCTAGCACTCGCAAGTCGTATGGGGGTTTTGTGGGAGCGGGCTTGCCCGCGAATGATTCCATCGGGGACTCAGCGACTCAATTTGCGCCCGCCCCAAGGGCGCGCCCACACATCAATTGTCGGCCTTCTGGTCGCGATTGACGAACTGGAACAGCTGGCGGTCATGGCGACTGGTGGCCGATAGTCGCCCGGGTCGCACCCACGGTTGCCAACGTGGCGGCGCAACGCCAATGGGTTCGTCGCCCATCACCGTGACACGTTGAATGATGCGTTCGCCGACGAAGTCGTTGAGCACGAAGTGCTGAGTGGCGCGATTGTCCCACATGGCGATGGTGCCTTGTGTCCAGTGGTATCGAACCGTAAAGCGCGGATTTGTCACCCACCGCGTCAGCATCGTCAACAGCGCCTCACTCTCGGTTGCGTTGAGTTCGACGATGCGGCGCGTGAAATGTTCGTTGACGTACAGCGCCTTGCGGCCGGTGACCGGATGCACGCGGACGACTGGATGAATCGCCATCTTGTCCGGGCGATTGTGCGGCAGGGCGTCGTGCAATGCCGTCAAGCCGTCGCATAGCTCCTGAATCGGTGCAGACAGTTCATCGTAGGCCTGGCACAGGTTGGTCCACATGGTGTCACCGCCGAATTCAGGGCAGCGCACCATGTGCAGTATCGACATGAGCGCCGGGCGATCCTGAAACGTGATGTCCGTGTGCCACTCGTCGGCGACGCCGCCTTTGCTGGCCGCGAGTTCGAACAATTCCGGATGGTCGGTGAAGGGGTTCTTCAGGTTGGGGTGGCCCTCGAGCTGACCGAACTTGCGCCCGAACTCGACATGCTCGGCAACACTGATTCGCTGCCCCGGGAAGAACAGCACGAGGTGCTCGCAGAGGAGGGCATTGATTGCGGTCACGTCCTTGTCGGTGGCGCGCGCAAGATCGATGCCGCGCACTTCGGCACCCAGAGATCCGGCCAGGCGTGTGACTGCCAGGGTTGCCGTTGCGTTGCTCGACATGGAGGTCGTGGATGTGGCCATAGGAGGCTCCCGGTCCCAAAGCACACAGGGTATCCCACCGGCTGGGCGGGTCAATCTGCGAGTCTGTCGATCTTTGCGTTGACCACCATGTTGTCTTTGATCTGCAGCGTCTCGATCAGGTAGTCACCGATGCGCAGGCAGAGGTTGGCTTCGGGAATGAACTCGAGGTGTTCGAGGATGAGCCCGTTCAGCGTGCGCGGACCTTCCAACGGCAGATTCCAGCCGAGGGCACGATTGATGTCGCGGATGACCGCACTGCCGTCTACGTAGTAGCTGCCATCGGGTTGAAGATGGATTTCCGGCATGTTCGCGGCGAAGTCCGTGGTGAACTCGCCGACGATCTCTTCGAGGATATCCTCGAGGGTGACGATGCCAATCACGTCGCCGTACTCGTCGACAACCAGCGCAATGCGCCGTTTCTGTTTCTGAAAGTTGAACAACTGGGTGTGCAGCGGTGTGCCTTCGGGAACGAAATATGGCTCGCGCGTCAATTGCAGCAACTCCGCCTTGGTGAAGGAACCCTGCTGAATGAAACGCACCGTGCGGCGCAGGTGGAGGATCCCGATGACGTTGTTGATGTTGCCTTTGTAGACCGGCAGGCGCGTGTGCTGGCTCGAAGCGATTTGGCCGATGATGGTGCTCAGTTCATCGTCGATGTCGATGCCGAGTATCTCGTTGCGCGGCACCATGATGTGATCGACCGTGACTTTCTCCAGGTCCACCACCGACAGGAGCATGTCCTGACGTCGCTTAGGTATACGTGCACCTTCGTGCAGCACCGTACGCAGTTCGTCGAGGCTGAGGTGGTCGCCGTGGTTATTGACGTCGTGGGGTGTAAAGGGACGTACCAGCACATTGCTCACGCCATTTACGGCCCATACCACGGGATAGAAGATGCGCAGCAGCGGCGCGAGCAGCAGCGTGGATGGGAACGCGACCCGTTCAGGGTTGTAAGCGGCAATGGTCTTCGGTGCCACTTCCGCAAACACGAGAAAGAAGAGGGTGAGCAGCACCGGGGCAAGCGCGACGCCGGTATCGCCGAAAAGCTCCAGGCCAACGACGGTTGCGAGTGTTGCAGCGATATTGTTGACGAGGTTGTTGCCGATCAGGATGACGCCCAGCAGCCGGTCCGGGCGGGCGAGCAGATCGCTGGCGCGCTTGGCCGCGCGGCTGCCCTCTTTGACGAGGTGACGCAGGCGGTATCGGTTCAGCGACATCATCGCCGTTTCCGAACCCGAGAAATACGCAGACATCATGGCGAGTGCCAGGATGCAGCCGAGCAACAGGTTCGGTGAGATTTCGGTGAATCCCATCAGGGCGATCCGAGCAGAAACTCGAGTACGAACTTACTGCCGAAGTAGGCGAGCACGAGCAGCCCAAATCCCGTCAGCGTCCATCGAGTCGCTGTGGCGCCGCGCCACCCGAACGCATGACGACCAATGAGCAGAATGAGGAATACGACCCAGGATGCGCTGGCGAGTACCGTATGGTGAACAACCTGTTGCGCGAACATGTTGTCGAGAAACAGAAAGCCACTGACGATCGCCGCGCTCAGCAGCACGATGCCGATCCAGACCTGCTGGAACAACATCGACTCCATTGTCTCGAGCGGCGGCAACAGCCGCAGCACCGTCAAAGTCGACTTCGTTCGGAACATGCGCTCGGCAATGCCGAGCACCACTGCCTGGCAGGCGGCCAACGCCAGTACGGTATAGGCGAGCAGCGACAGCAACACGTGAATCACGAGTCCCGGTGTGAAGGCGCTTGCGGGGACCAGTTCACCGGGGGCAATCAATGCGGCAACGATCGCGAGCGCAGCCAGCGGCAGCACGATCAGGTACAGGTTCTGAACCGGCTGCCAGAGGGCTGCGGTCAAAGTGAATGTCACGATCGCGAGCGAGACGAGCGACGCCACACTGAACAGACCGAATACGAGGCCGGCGCTGTGGTCCATGACCAGGTAGACAGTGGCGGCGTGCGCGATGGCGCCCGCCGCGATGACGTACTGCAGCAGTCGACTGGATTCAGTTTGCGTGCTGCCGAGTCGATTGGCCTGCATGAAAAACGCCACTACATACATTGCGGCGGCAAGGAGGCCCGGATAGGCAGGGCTCATGGGGTGGTAGCTGATACGTGTCCGGCCGCAGTTTGACAGATGCCTTTGAGAATGCAACGCGGCCGGCTCCGGCTATAATGCGCACCTTTGCGAAAACGGCGACTTCGATGTTCGAGAATCTCACCGACCGACTGACGCGCGCGATCGGCGCGTTGTCGGGTAAGGCGCGTCTATCCGAAGAGAACGTAGCCGAGGCGCTGCGCGAAGTGCGCACGGCGCTCTTGGAAGCTGACGTTGCTCTGCCGGTCGTCAAAAACTTCATCGAGGGCGTTCGTGGTCGTGCCGTTGGTCAGGAGGTGATGCAGAGCCTCACGCCTGGGCAGGCATTGGTAAAGATCGTCCACGAAGAACTCGTGACGCTCATGGGTGCCGCCAACGATGTGCTGAATCTGTCCGTTGCGCCGCCGGCGGTAGTGTTGATGGCGGGCCTGCAGGGCGCGGGTAAGACCACCACTGTTGCGAAGCTCGCGCGTTATCTGAAGGAGCGCGAGCGAAAGAAGGTGGCCGTGGTCAGTGCCGATGTCTATCGACCGGCTGCGATCGATCAGTTGCGCACGCTTGCGGCTGAAGTTGACGCATCGTTCATCGAAAGTGAGACAACGCAGTCTCCGATCGACATCGCCACACGCGCAATCAAAGAAGCGCGTACGCGCTTCGCGGATGTGCTGATCATCGATACCGCGGGGCGCCTGCATGTCGATGCGGACATGATGGCGGAGATCGTCGCGTTGCACAGCGCGGTCTCGCCGGTCGAGACGCTGTTCGTCGTCGATGCGATGACCGGTCAGGATGCCGCCAACACCGCCAAAGCGTTCAACGATGCGTTGCCCGTGACCGGCATCGTGCTGGCGAAAACGGACGGCGATGCCCGCGGCGGCGCGGCGCTTTCGGTGCGGGCAATCACCGGCAAGCCGATCAAGTTCCTCGGCGCGGGTGAGAAGACCGATGCGCTGGAACCGTTCCATCCGGATCGCGTGGCGTCGCGCATTCTCGGCATGGGCGACGTGCTCACATTGATCGAGGAAGCGGAACGCAAGGTCGATCGCGACAAGGCCGAACGACTGGCGAAGAAGATCGGCAAGGGGCAGAAGTTCGATCTGGCGGATTTTCGCGATCAACTGCAGCAGATGCGCAACATGGGCGGCGTCGCCAACCTGCTCGACAAAATGCCGGGGATGGGACAGATGCCCCAGGCGGCGCAGGCGCAGATCGGTGATGGCATGTTCCGGACCATGGAAGTCATCATCGATTCGATGACTGTGCATGAGCGCAGTTTTCCGGATGTCATCAATGGCAGCCGTAAACGACGTATCGCTGCCGGCAGCGGCACTCAGATCAGCGACGTCAATCGTCTGCTCAAGCAGCACAAGCAGATGCAGAAGGTGATGAAGAAGGTCACTCGCAAAGGCGGTATGACGAAGATGATGCGTGGGCTTGGCTCGATGAAGGCGGGTTCGATGACCGCCGGCATGAAGCCGCCCTCCGGATTTCGGCGCTGATATGGGTTTTTCGACCAATATCAGTGCTTTGCAGTGCCGGGGCCTTCCATTACAATACCGCGCCTTTCGCACTGAGCATTTCAAATGGTAACGATTCGTCTGGCGCGCCACGGCGCCAGAAACGCACCCTTTTACCACCTGACGGTGGCGGACAGCGCCCGTTCGCGCAACGGCCGTTTCGTCGAGCGTGTGGGCTTTTTCAACCCATTGGCGCGCGGCAAGGCCGAAAAACTGCGCGTGGACCTTCCCCGCGTAGACTATTGGTTGGGGGTCGGAGCTCAACCGTCCGATCGCGTCGCCGCGTTGATCAAGCAGGCGCGCAAGGTAAGCCCAGAGGCTGCCGCGGCCGCCTGACCCGATGGCGGCGGACACCGAAATGGTGGTCGTCGGGCGCCTGGGTGCGCCATTTGGCGTCAAGGGTTGGGTTCATGTCAGTTCGTTCACCGATCCGCCACAGAACCTGTTGGCGTATCGGCCATGGAGTGTGCGGAGGCGCGGTCAGTGGCAGGTGGTGCGGGTGGCGTCGGTGAGCCCGCACAAGCAAGGGTTTGTTGCACGCCTCGAGGATGTCGAGGATCGAGACGCGGCGGCCGTGCTGCGAGGGTGTGACATCGGCGTGAGCGAGTCGGTACTGCCCAAACCCGCGCCGGATGAGTATTACTGGAAGGATCTGGTTGGGCTTGCGGTCGAGCGTCTCGACGGCACGCCACTCGGGACCGTGCGGGGGTTGCTGGATACCGCGGCCAACGACGTACTGGTGATCGAAAAGGACGGCCGCGAGATCCTGGTGCCGTTCATAGAGGCGGTGGTGATCAGCGTCGACCTCGTGGCCAGGCGGCTGGTAGCCGACTGGGATCCGGATTATTGAGGACTACTGGGTGTGTGGGTTGGGATCGTCACGATTTTCCCGGAGGTATTCCGCGCGCTGACCGAGCATGGGGTGGTGAGTCGGGCAATTGCCGAGGGCATCGTCGAACTTCAGTTCGAGGACCCGCGCAACCACACCACGGATCGCCACCAGAGCGTGGACGACCGGCCCTACGGCGGCGGCCCGGGTATGGTGATGAAGGTGGCGCCTCTGATGGCCGCCATCGCAGTATTGAAAGCAGGGGCGCCTGCGCCGCCGAAGGTGATTTACCTGTCGCCCCAGGGTCGGGTGCTCGACCAGCGGAAGGCTGAAGCACTCGCCCGTGAGTCCGCGCTGATTTTGATCGCGGGACGCTACGAAGGGGTCGACGAGCGGCTGCTGGACAGGTGCGTCGATGAAGAGATCTCCATTGGAGATTTCGTCATGAGTGGCGGTGAGCTGCCGGCCATGGTACTGCTCGATGCGGTGGCCCGGCATCTGCCGGGTACGCTCGGCAACAGCGAGTCGGCTGTGCAGGAGTCGCATCGGGCGGGCGTGCTGGATTGTCCGCACTACACGCGGCCCGAGGAGATGCTCGGCGCACGTGTGCCGGCAGTACTGTTGAGTGGCGACCACGCGTCGATCGAGCGGTACCGACGCCTGGTGGCGCTGGCTAGAACGTACGAGCGGCGTCCGGATCTGTTGACCGGGCGTGCACTGACCGCGGCAGAGCGCGAGTTGCTTGGTGTGTATTTTGCGGACCCGCGATCGGGCCGCGTGGATGGACAAGTGGAGTAGGAACATGCGTAGGAACAAAGTGATCGAGGCCCTCGAGAACGAACAATTGAAGAGCGACGTACCGGATTTCGCCCCCGGCGATACGCTGATCGTTCAAGTGCGCGTCGTCGAAGGTGACCGCGAGCGGACCCAGGCGTTCGAGGGCGTTGTCATCGCCAAGCGAAGCCGGGGCCTCAATTCGTCGTTTACCGTGCGCAAGATCTCCCATGGTGTGGGCGTCGAACGCGTGTTTCAGACCCACAGCAAGGGCATTGCGAGCATCGAAGTCAAGCGTCGGGGCGATGTCCGCCAGGCGAAGCTGTACTACCTGCGCAGCCTGTCGGGACGCAAAGCGCGAATCAAAGAAAAGGTCTAGAAAGGGCCAAAAAAAAGTCCAGCCTGCCGGACGCCGGACTTGGGGAGAGGTCGCCCGGCAAGCTGGTCGGTACCTGCCATGGCCGGGTACCGAGGCGTCGGAACGAAGGGGGGAGAGAACCCTCGTGCCGTCGTGGCACCAGAAGGTTCTCGGGGACAGCGCGAACGCACCCGGTGCACAATAAGTCGTATGCAGGTTGGGTGCCAATCGTGATTGGCACGATATTTTGCTGATTTATCATTCGGTTACTGAGGTATACTCGAACCCATCGAGGCACCTGGTGCCTTGACCCACTTGAGCTAGATGACGGCGTGGATGGTCACCCAAAGCCCCACAGCGACAGTTGATGCCGATCCTTTGATCGATCGCTACCTCGATGACCTGTGGGCCAGCCGCGGCTCGAGCACCAACACGTTGAGCGCCTATCGACGCGATCTGGCGGGATGGCACACCTTCCTTGGACGACCCATGACGACGGCACGCGCAGCCGACGTGCTCGATTACCTGGGACACCGCCAGACATCCGGCTATCAGGCCCGCTCGACCGCCCGCCTGTTGTCCTGTCTGCGCGGGTTCTACCAGTACCTGCTCGAGCGCCGCGTCATCGCACTGGATCCGACCGCCAAACTCGCTCATCCGAAGCTCGGGCGGCGGCTGCCGGACAGCCTGTCCGAGGCCGAGGTCGAAGCGCTGCTGGCGGCGCCCGATGTAGCGACCGACCTCGGGTTGCGCGATCGGGCGATGCTGGAACTCTTGTATGCCACCGGGCTTCGAATTTCCGAACTCGTCAATCTCGGGCTCACCGGCGTCAACGCCCGCCAAGGTGTCGTACGCGTGGTCGGCAAGGGTGGGCGCGAGCGTTTGGTGCCGGTCGGTGAAGAGGCGCTCGCCTGGATCCAACGATATCTGGCCGATGCGCGGCCATCGATAACCGCGGCGCGAGCCTGCGCCGCGCTGTTCCCGAGCCGTCGCGGCCGGGCAATGACGCGGCAGACCTTCTGGCACGCGCTCAAGCGCTACGGCCGGGCGGCCAACATCCTGCGACCGCTGTCGCCGCACACCTTACGTCATGCGTTCGCCACGCACCTGATCAACCACGGTGCGGACCTGCGGGCAGTGCAAATGATGCTCGGCCACGCAGATCTGTCGACGACGCAGATCTATACTCACGTTGCGCAGCAACGATTGAAGCAACTCCATGCTGCCCATCACCCGCGCGGATGAACTCAACGATTTGCTGGAGTCAAACTCCAGCGAAAACTCAGGAACGAAGGCATGAACATGAAGACCATCGGCTCGGGTGCAGGACTGCTGACAGCGGTGCTGGGTATCGGCGTCTGGCTCGCGGCGACTTCCGTCGGCGGCGCCGACGTGGACGCTGTCGCCAAGCTCAAGTTGATCCGGCCGGACCTGCCCATCGAGCGCGTGTCGGCGGCGCCGATCGAAGGCATGACCATCATCGAGCTGTCCGGTGGCACGATGTTGTATGCGACAGCGGATGGTCGCCACCTCTTCGCAGGCGATCTGTACGAGATTCGTGGCGATGAACTGGTGAATCTGGCGGAAGAGCGGCGTGATGAGATGCGCAAGTCGTTGCTCGATGCCGTTCCGACGTCGGAGATGACGGTGTTCCCCGCGAATGGTCTCCGCAAGGCATCGATCATGGTGTTCACCGATGTCGATTGCGGCTTCTGTCGTAAGTTGCACAAGGAAGTGCCACAGCTGAATGCGCTCGGCATCGAAGTGCGATATCTGGCGTATCCGCGTCAGGGCGTCGGGTCGCCCGTCTACGACAAGATGGTGTCCGCATGGTGCTCCAAGGATCGCAACTCGGCGATGACGAAGCTCAAGAACGGCGAGTCGATCCCACCGGCACAGTGTGACAACCCAATCGCGAGCCAGTACGAACTCGGTCAGGAGATTGGCGTCAGTGGCACGCCTGCGATCGTGTTCGAGTCGGGACGTCTGCAGCCGGGGTATACGCCCGCCGCCGAACTCGCCGCCGCAGCGCTGCTGTGACGGCGCCGTTGCGAATCGGACTGTGCGGTCTCGGCACGGTCGGGCAGGGCGTCATCGCGTTGCTGCGGGCGAATGCGGAGCGCATTGCACGACAAGCCGGGCAATCGATCGTGCTCACCCATGTTGCAAGTCGCACACCGCGCCCGGACGTCGATCTGGGCGGCGCGACGTTTTCGACCGACATTGCGTCGGTGGCCGCGCACCCGGCGGTCGACGTTGTCGTCGAAACGATGGGTGATGTCGATGCCGCGAGCGCCGTATTCAAACAGGCGGTCGCCCTCGGCAAACCATTCGTCACCGCCAACAAAGCGCTGATCGCGACGCGAGGAGCGAGTTTACTGCCAGCAGCAGCGGCGGCTGGCGTTGCCGTTGGCTTCGAAGCTGCCGTGGCCGGTGGCATTCCAATCATCAAGACGCTTCGCGAGGGGCTTGCGGGCAACAACATCCAGTGGATCGCGGGCATCATCAACGGCACGTCGAATTTCATTCTGTCGGCGATGGCGAAAGAGGGTAGGAGTTTCGCCGATGCATTGGCCGATGCGCAGGCGCGCGGTTTTGCTGAAGCAGATCCAACTTTCGATATTGAGGGTATCGACGCCGCTCACAAACTGACCATTCTGGCGGCACTTGCCTTCGATACGGTACTCGACGCACGAACGGTGTTCGCCGAGGGGATATCCGGCATTACGGCCGAGGACATCGAGTACGCTCATGCACTCGGCTATCGGGTGAAGCATCTGGGGATCGCGCGCCGCTGCGCCGATGGGGTGGAACTGCGGGTGCATCCGACGCTCATTCCCGAAGAGCGCCTGCTGGCCAAGGTCGAAGGCGTCATGAACGCAGTGGTGGTGAACTCCGATGCGGTCGGTTCATCGATGTACTACGGTCCTGGGGCGGGCGCAAAGCCGACTGCGTCCGCCATTCTGTCCGACCTCATTGACCTCGCGCGCGGCAATGCGGTGGCATTGCCCGTTGCGCGCGCCGACGTGAGGCCGCTGCCGATGGCGGCGGTCGAGACGGCCTACTACCTGCGCATCCCATCCGTCGACCTACCCGGCGTACTGGCCAAGGTTGCCCAGATTCTGTCGGTCAATGCCATCAGCATCGAGGCAGTCATCCAGCGCGAGCACGCGGTGCGTCACGAGCTTGGTCGTGCGTGGGTACCCATCGTCATTCTCACCCATCGCGTTCGAGAATCCGCAATGGATGCGGCGGTCAAATCCATCGAGGCGCTACCTGAAGTCATCGACCGGGTGACGCGCGTGCGCGTCGAGCCGCTCGATGATCATGCCTGACACGACGGCAGCGCCATTGATCGTCGCGCGCCGTGCGGAAATGGGACCGGCAACGGCTGCGCTGACTGAGTCGGTTACACCCTTCCTCGCGCGGATCTTCGCTGCGCGCGGCGTGAAGGATGCCTCCGATCTCGACCTGTCACTGCCCGGATTGTTGCCACCAACGGGACTCGATGGCGTCGATCGTGCCGGAGAAATGATCGCGACTGCGATGCGCAGCGGCCGACACATCAAGATCGTTGGCGACTTCGACGCCGACGGTGCGACCGCCAGCGCGCTGGCCATGGCGGCACTCGAAGCGATGGGGGCGCCCCGGGTGAGCTTCTTGGTGCCAAACCGATTCGAGTTCGGCTATGGGTTGTCACCCGAGATCGTGGCATTCGCGATGCGCGATGCGCCTGATCTGCTCATCACGGTGGACAACGGGATATCCAGCATCGAAGGCGTCGCCGCGGCCAAGGCCGCCGGCGTCGACGTCATCATCACCGACCACCACCTGCCTGGTAGTGAGCTTCCCGCGGCCGATGTCATCGTTAATCCGAACGTGCCAGGCAATGACTTTTCGAGCCGCGCGCTCGCCGGCGTCGGCGTGATCTTCTACGTCATGTCTGCGACCCGAAATGCGCTGCGCGACGCTGGGTGGTTCGAATCGCGGGCAATCGCTGAGCCGGTGTTGGGAGATTTCCTCGATCTTGTTGCGCTCGGCACGGTCGCCGACGTAGTGCCACTGGATCGCAACAACCGCATATTGGTGCAGCAGGGTTTGCGTCGCATCAGGGCGGGACGCGCGCGTCCAGGCATCGTTGCCTTGTGCGAGGCGTCGAAGCGGGAAGCGAAGTCGCTCAAGGCGAGTGATCTCGCCTTCGGACTGGGGCCGCGGTTGAACGCGGCCGGTCGGCTCGATGACATGACGATTGGCATTCGATGCCTGCTGTCCGACAACATCACCGAGGCGCGCACACTGGCCACGGCACTGGAGCAATTGAATATCGCGCGGCGGGAAATCGAACAGCAAATGACACGCGAGGCGGAACTCATCGTAGCGGGGATCCCTGATCACACGGACCAGCCGTTCGGGTTGTGTGTGTACGACGAGGGTTGGCACCAGGGCGTGGTCGGTATCGTCGCCGGACGTTTGCGCGAGCGATTTCACCGTCCGGCAATCGCGTTCGCCGATGCAGGTGCGATGGCGCCAGACGAGATCAAGGGTTCGGCCAGATCCATTGGCGCTGTGCACGTTCGCGATGTGCTCGATGCGATAGCAACGCGTTACCCCGGGCTCATCCGGAAATTCGGTGGTCATGCCGCTGCCGCGGGTCTCAGCATCCGCCGTATTCACTTCCAGCGCTTTGCGCTCGCCTTCGCCGACGAAGTCGGTCGCTGGGTTACGCAGGACGACCTGCGTGGTGTCTTGTACAGCGACGGTGAACTCGGCGCGGATGACCTCGTGCTCGATCGCGCGCGAGAGATCGAATCGGCGGGGCCGTGGGGCCAGGGTTTTCCCGAACCACTGTTTCATGGCACGTTCGAACTCCTGCATCAGCGAACCGTCGGTCAGCGGCACTTGCGGCTGTCGCTGAAGCTTGGCGATCGCGTGGTCGATGCGATCGCGTTCAATCGCGATCCGCTCGTTGACGCGCGCCGTGTGCTCGTTGCTTACCGGCTCGGTGTGAACGACTGGGCGGATCGAATGACGCTGCAGCTGGTCGTCGAGCACATCGAGTCGCACGTCTCGCCTGGATATCTCACAGATCCGCGCCCGCAGTAGCCAATCGTTGAGGTATCCAGGCTGGTCAACTGATCCGTGATAAACTGCCGCGCTTTTTTTTGCAGGATGGGTTGATGGCGGAGATCACAGCACTGCGTGAATGGTTGAAGGATCTTGCGGCGCGTGACGAAACGCTCCGGGGGTATCTTTGACTACCCGACGCGCAAGCACCGCTTGGAAGAAATCGAACTCGAACTGGCCGATCCCGATGTCTGGAACGATCAGGATCGCGCGCAAATGCTCGGCAAGGAACGATCGGCTCTAGACCACACCGTTTCCATGCTCGACCGCGTCCATATCGGACTTTCCGAGCTTGCGGAACTCACCGAACTTGCTGCCGAAGAGGGCGACGCCGCGACCCTGGACTCGATCGAGAACGATCTTGAGCGGCTCGAGCAGGAACTCGCAGCACTCGAGTTTCAGCGCATGTTTCACGGCGCGCTCGATCCCAACAACGCATACCTCGAAATCACTGCTGGTTCAGGTGGAACCGAAGCTCAGGACTGGGCCGAAATGATGCTGCGAATGTACTTGCGTTGGGCCGAGAAACACAATTTCGCGGCACAGATCATCGAACTGTCCCCTGGCGAAGTCGCCGGTATCAAAGGCGCGACGGTTCAGGTCGAGGGTGACCACGCGTATGGCTGGCTTCGCACCGAGACCGGCGTGCATCGACTCGTGCGCAAGTCGCCGTTCGACTCGGGCAACCGCCGGCATACGTCGTTCGCGTCGGTGTTCGTCTCGCCGGAAGTCGATGAAGACATCGAGATCGAGATCAACCCATCCGACGTGCGCACCGATACGTATCGGGCCAGTGGCGCGGGTGGCCAGCACGTGAATAAAACCGACTCCGCGATTCGACTGACGCACGAGCCGTCTGGCATCGTTGTGCAGTGCCAGAGCGAACGCTCTCAACATCAGAATCGCGATAAGGCGTGGAAGCAGCTGCGCGCCAAGCTGTACGAAATGGAGTTGCAGAAACGAAAGGCCGAAAGTCAGATACTCGAAGATGGCAAGGCCGATATCGGCTGGGGCAGCCAGATCCGCTCATACGTCCTCGATCAGTCGCGAGTGAAGGACCTGCGTACGGGCATCGAACGCTCAGACCCCGACGAAGTGCTCGATGGCGACCTCGATCGGTTCGTAGAAGCAAGTCTCAAGGCAGGACTGTGATGAGCGAAGACAACGAAATCGTACGGCTGCGACGCGAGAAGCTCGAAACCCTGCGGCGTCGAGGAGATCCGTACCCGAACGACTTCCGCCGCGACGCGCTGGCAGCCGATCTGCACGCGCAATTCGGTGAGCTGGACAGAGCGCAGCTCGAGTCGGGTGGTCACACCGTTGCGGTAGCGGGCCGCATGATGCTGCGACGCGTCATGGGCAAGGCGAGCTTTTTCACGCTGCAGGATGTGAGCGGTCGAATTCAATGCTATGTACGGCGCGAGGGCATTGGCGAGGAAGCCTACGACGCCTTCAATCATTTGTGGGACATCGGTGACATCGCCGGCGTCAGAGGGCATCTGTTCAAAACCAACAAGGGCGAGTTGACCGTCGAAGTGTCGACGTTGCGTCTGCTCACCAAGTCGCTACGGCCGCTGCCCGAGAAGTTCCATGGCCTCACCGACACCGAGACGCGGTATCGGCAGCGCTATCTCGATCTGATGATGAACGAAGACGCAAGGCGGCTGTTTCGTATACGCGCGGCGGTTACAACCGCGCTGCGTGAGTTCTTCCTGGCGCGCGATTTCCTCGAAGTCGAAACGCCGATGATGCAGACGATCCACGGTGGCGCGGCGGCGCGGCCGTTCG
>JBGSQB010000084.1:0-8012 GCA_041738285.1 Pseudomonadales bacterium
ATCGAGCACGGTGGCGGCACGCGCAACGGCGCTGGTCAAGCGCGCACTGCGCCGGTGGCTGTACTGGCCCGACGGGGATATGCGCTGGGCGTTGACGGCTGCCGCACGAGTTACCGAGGCGATACGCGTCGGCGACGCCCCCGCCTGGGTCATCACGTCCAGTCCGCCGGAGTCGGCACACCTGGCCGGCGCCATCATCAAGCGGAAGACGGGTGTGCCGTGGCTCGCAGAACTGCGCGATGGCTGGGTCGTCGATCCGTTACGGGTCGAGCTGCGCCGGTCGCGGGTGCGGCGGCTCATAGAGCGTCGATTGGCGAGGCGGTTGCTGGCCGGCGTGGACCATCTCGTCGCAGTTTCTACGTCGATCGCCGAAGAACTGGCTTCGCTTGCACCTGCCAGCCCGGTATCCGTGATCGGCCATTTTGCGGAGCGTACCGACGCCGTCGAGGTGTTGGATGGTGCTGGGCCGCACCTCGTGCACACCGGACAGTTCTCTCTGTCGCATCCCGACCGACGGCTCGTCGTTGTACTCGATGCCTACCAAACGACGTTGGCAACACACCCGACGGCGGTACTGCACCTCGTCGGCCGGTTGACGCCCGAAGAGACTCGTCTCATACACCAGCACCCGGTCGGCAATCGCGTGCAACTGTACGGCGTCAGATCGTACGAGGAGTCACGGGCATATCAACGTGCCGCTGACGGGCTGCTGTTGTTCCAACCGGACACTGCAGCGCTGCCTGGGAAACTCGCTGAGTACCTGTTGTGCAACGCGCCGATCCTCACCGTTGGTGGCGGGCGTTGGTTGACTCGTCTGGAAGGCATCCCGCACTGGCCGCTGGAGCAACTGACTCAGGCGCTCGCCGCAGGACTGCGGCAACCGACCGACGCCTACAGTGAAGCATTGGATCGCTATGAATCGCTGTTGAGCGACGCTGGCATCGCGCAGCGTCGCCGGTCGTAGTGGTCGGTCGAACGAGTAAGTTGCGACCCATAATTCGATTGACCGCGTGCAGCGCATCCCCGACGCTTACGCGTTCGTAAGGACACGCTAGAACACGATGAAGCAGATACTCCTCTCCAATGACCGCGCATTCGTTGCGCGCGTGCCGCGAGTCGCCGTCGAACCTGGCAGCGTGCTCGTTCAGACGCACTACTCGCTCATCAGCACCGGAACGGAGTTAGCTTCGCTCAAAGCCGTCCTGACGCAGCACGAGTCGGGTGCAATCGGAAAGGCGGTCGAGATCTCGTCGCGTGCGGCGTTCTATCTGAGCAAGGCCATCCATGATCCCGGAAAGGCCGCTCGAAGAATTAGGATGATTGCAGCCGATCGCGTGCGCCGGATCGCTGAAGCCACGCGCCGAGTGGCGACTCCGAGCAGGACTTCGGTCGTCGAGGATCCGCAGTGGCGGTCGATTGGCGCCATCGAGTTCGAAGCCGCGGGCTCGGGATTGCGATTCGTATCGGATTCGACGGACACGGGCTATCAGGTGATCAGTCGTCGCATCGAGATGAAGCATGGCGGTGATGGATCGAGCGTCACTCAAAGTGGCGACAGTGCTGCCGAGACTGCATTGGTCGTTTCCGTTAAGGGCTGCATCACCGACGCCCCGTACACTTTGGGGATACTCAATGGCGACCAGAGCGCGTGGATCGGCCAATTCACACTCGAGCCGGGCGTCGTCGGCGAAGATTTGTTGTTCGATACCGCGTCCGCGGACGGCGTGTACATCGTGCTCGCAAACGGCGGTGTTGGGGGCGGCAGAGCCGAGTTGGCAGAGCTCGCGGTTCGTTTGGAGGAAACCACCGATGGCCTGCCTGCGAGCGAAACTGGACAGATCGGGTGGAATGTCGGCTACTCGGCCGCAGGCGAAGTAGTTGCAGTCGGAGAAGGCGTATCGGGGTTCAGGGTGGGCGATTTTGTCGCCTGTGCAGGCGCCGGCCAGGCTAACCACGCGGAATTCATCAGCGTAAAGCGCAACCTGTGCGTACTCGTTCCCGAGAACACGCCGCTGCAGTGGGCCGCGACGACGACGGTTGGGTCAATCGCAATGCAAGGATTGCGTCGTGCAGATCCGCGCCTCGGCGAGGTCGTCTGCGTAATGGGTCTCGGGCTGATTGGGCTGATCACCGTTCAGCTACTGAAGGCCGCAGGTTGTAAGGTTGTTGGTCTCGATTTGGACGCCCGCCGTGTAGCCAAGGCCGTGACACTGGGCGCCGATGCCGCCGTGATCGATACGCAGGAGTGCGTACGTCGGTGCCTGCACATGACCGCCGGAAACGGGGCTGATGCGACGATCATCACTGCCGCGACGAAGAGCGACGCATTGATCAATGACGCCATGCGAACCACGCGGCGCCGGGGCCGCGTGGTCGTTGTCGGCGACATCGGCATGAAGGTTGAGCGACCCGAGTTCTATCGGAAGGAGATCGATCTCCTGATGAGTACCTCGTATGGACCGGGGCGATACGACGCTAACTACGAGATCGATGGGCGCGACTATCCGTACGCATACGTTCGATGGACCCAGAACAGGAACATGTCGGCGTACCTCGATCTGGTTGCGGCGCGGGGCATCAATGTGGAAGCACTTATCGAGCAGATCGTGCCGATCGAGGAGGCGCCGGCCGCCTATGACGCTCTGGCTAGATCGAGCACACCGCCACTTGGTGTCGTCCTCGCCTACAAGCCTCAGGCGATAGCTGCCAGCGGTGAGATGACCGTCGATCGCCGCGACAGCACGCGGGTTTCGATCCGTGGTGCCCGCAAGCCGCATCTCGAGCGCATCGGCTACTGTCTGGTGGGAGCCGGAGGGTTTGGCATGTCGATGCTCGTGCCGCAGATGGACAAGAGACGCGACGTCTTCCAGCTCAAGGGTGTGGTCAGTCGCGATCCAGTGCGTGGCGGGAACTTCGCAAGGCAGCGCGGTGTAGAGGTTTTGGCGACTGACATCGATGCGATCCTCGGAGACGACGAAGTCGACTTGGTCGTGATTGCGACGCGCCACCATGAGCATGCCGATCAGGTCGTCAAGGCATTGTCGGCCGGCAAACATGTATTTGTAGAGAAACCGTTGGCACTGTCGTGGAAGGAGCTGGATCGGATTCGTAGCGCCTATCAGGAGACGGAAGGGCAGCTTCTGATGGTCGGTTTCAATCGGGGCTTTGCGCCGGCCGCCGTCGCGGTGAAAAAAGAGCTCGAATCGCGCAGCGCCCCACTCGTAGTCAACTATCGGTTGAACGGCGGGTACATACCTGCCGACAGCTGGATCCAGGGTACGCAAGGGGGCGGCCGCAACCTTGGGGAAGCTTGCCACATGTACGACTTCTTCGCGGGACTTGTGGGTGCGCCAGTGACTTCGGTGTCCGCGCGTAGCATCGGTCCTGGCGCATCGGCGTATCTTGCCAACGACAATTTCGTTGCAACGATCGGCTACGAAGATGGATCGCTGTGCAATCTGGTTTACACCGCGGTCGGACCGAAGTCGGGAATGCCCAAGGAGCGCATCGAGATCTTCTGTGAAGGCCGCGGGTTTCTGATCGATGACTTCACGCGCTGTACAGCGTATCCGACCGACACCGTACTTTGGCAGGCATCGCAGCCGGACAAGGGCCACGCCGCTGAGTTGAGCCTGCTTGCCGATGCATTGCGCGACGGAAACTCGGAGGGTCCGTTGCCGGTGGCCCGTCTGTTCGAAACGACAGCGGTGAGCCTCGCGGTGGAAGACATGCTGCAGGGTCGCTCGTCGTGAGATGAGCCGGCGCTTGCCAGCGATGCCAATTTCACATTGCTGGAACGTCGAATCGTCGACCCAGGTACTCGGTCAGTGAACCGATGCATTCGCGCACGCTTCTTTCGTCCGTTGCCAGTACCAGCTCGGGCGCGAGCGGTTCTTCATACGGCGCCGACACTCCCGTGAACTCCTTGATTTCCCCTCGTCGCGCCTTCTCGTACAGACCCTTTGGGTCACGTGCCTCGCACGTGGCGACATCGGCCTTGATGTAGATCTCGTTGAATCGTTCGCCGGCGGCCTTCCTCGCCATCTCGCGATCGGCGCGATAAGGGGAAATGAATGCCGATATGCAGATGACGCCGGCGCGACCAAACAGTGCCGCGACCTCGCCGACCCGCCTGATGTTCTCGGTTCGGTCTTCGTGGCTGAAGCCGAGATCCGAGTTCAGACCGTAGCGCACGTTGTCCCCGTCCAGCACATATACCTGGTAGCCGCGTTGGAACAGTTCCTCTTCGAGGGCGAAGGCGAGTGTCGATTTCCCGGAGCCGGACAGGCCCGTGAACCAGAGTACGCCGCCCTTGTGTTTGTTCCGAACTTCCCGCTGCGCGGTTGAGATTCGGTGCTCGACGCGCGTGATGTTGGTGGACTTCCGCAGAACCACAAGGCCGCCAGACTGTGGGGTCGCGGAATGGTCTGGATTATCGTGACCGAAGTCAACGCCGCAGGTTGAACGGATGTGCTTTGATGGGGTGTTCAGTTTGCGTTCAGCACCGATCTGCGCACAATGCGTGTGCTGTATCTGGTGGATCCACGGAGGTTTCCCGACATGTTTGCGTTCAATCGATTGGTTGTGGTGGCGGCCCTGCTTTCAATGCTGGCGGCCTGTACCACGAATCCGTATACCGGCGAGCAGGAAGCGAGCAACAAGGCCAAGGGCGCGGGCATCGGCGCGGCCGCGGGTGCGGTGATCGGTGCGATTGCGGGTGGCGGCAGCTCCGAGGAGCGCCGCAAGAAAGCGTTGATCGGGGCGGGCATCGGGGCACTCGCGGGTACAGGCGTTGGCGCCTACATGGATGCGCAGGAAAACAAACTGCGCGCGCAATTGCAGGGCACGGGCGTGAGCGTGACGCGCCAGGGTGACAACCTGATCCTCAACATGCCGGGCAACATCACCTTCGACACCAACCAATCCGAAGTGAAGAGCGGCTTCTACTCGGTATTGAACTCGGTCGGTCTCGTGCTCAAGGAGTACGACAAGACGCTGGTCGACGTGATCGGACATACCGACAGCACGGGTGCCTACGAGTACAACATGCAGCTGTCACAAAAGCGGGCGGCGTCGGTGGGTCAGTACCTGCAGGCCCAGGGTGTGATCGCGTCGCGCATCGTGACCCAGGGTGTGGGCCCGCAGTACCCGGTGGGATCGAACGATACGCCGGACGGCCGGCAGGCCAATCGACGCGTGGAACTGGTGCTGCGGCCGCTGACTGCCTGAGTCATTGAGGTCCGCGGGAGCGGGCTTGCCCGCGAATTGCCGCGCGATCAGACGCTGTCGAGCGTGCCGTCGAGGTCACGCTCGGCGCAAAACTCCTCGAACTCCGAGCGCAATGCGCGTGGTAGTGCGCCGCCTGGAATCTCAACGCGCATGGTCAAGTTGAAGATGGGTGTCCCCGTGTGCGGCGCGGGTTGCGTGTCCGTGGTCAGGTCTTCGATGTTGATGTTGCGGCCGGAGAAGAAGCCCGCAATCTCATGAACGATACCTGGGTGATCCATCGCACGTACCCGCACGCGGTAGGGCAACGTCTGCGCAGTACGCGCGCGATCCGTGGTGCGACGAAACAAATGCGCGAGCTCGAGCGTTGCACACAGCGCGGACAAGTCGCTTTCGAGCTTGGCTATCGACGCATCCGACCCGGCCAGCGACATGAGCACCGCAAACTCCCCGCCCAGTACGGTCATGCGGGAGTCGTCGATGTTGAGCTCGAGCCGGCGGGCGAGCTCGGCCAGTGCATTGACGATGCCGGGGCGGTCTTTGCCGATGGCTGATACCACTGCGCGGGCCATGATCACCTCTACTTGAAATAGTCCTTCACGTAGTCGACGAGCGCGGTTGCACCGATGCGCTGCTGCTTCATGGTATCGCGGTCGCGCACCGTCACGGTGTCGTCCTTTTCGATGGTGTCGAAGTCGACGGTCACGCACAGCGGCGTGCCCACCTCGTCGTGACGTCGGTAGCCTTTGCCGATGTTGCCCGTGTCCTCGAACAGCATGCGGCCGATGCCGAGCGCCTGCAGCGACTGCTTGATCGCCTTCGCTTTTGCCATGATCCCATCGTGATTTCGCTTGAGCGGAAGCACGGCAACCTTGATGGGCGCGAGGTGCGGCTTGAAACCGAGCACGATGCGTTCGCTGCCGTTTTCCAGTTTCTCGACGCGGTAGCTCTCATTCAGCACCGCCAGCACACCGCGGTCGACACCGGCCGATGGCTCGATCACGTATGGCACCGTCCATGCCTTGGTGTCCGGGTCCATCATTGCGAGCCTGGCATTGGAGTCGGTGTTCTTCGTCACTTTCGCGGTCAGGTTGTAATCGGCCTGGTTCTTCGTATGCGAGCCGAGGTCGAAGTCGGTGCGATTGGCGATGCCTTCCAGTTCCTCGAGGCCGTGCGGAAAGCGATACATGACATCGAAGGTGGCCTTGGAATAGTGCGCCAGTTCATCGTCCGGCACGCGATACAGCTGCAGGTTGTTGGGGTCGACACCTTGCTGCGCCCACCAGTCGAGACGTGTCTCCACCCAGCGCTGGTGCCAGCTCTCGTCGGTGCCGGGTTCGACGAAGAATTCGAGTTCCATCTGCTCGAACTCGCGCACACGGAAGATGAAGTTGCGTGGGGTGATTTCGTTGCGGAAGGCCTTGCCGATCTGCGCAATACCGAACGGCAGCTTGCGTGAGGTCGAGTCGAGCACGTGGCGGAAGTTGGTGAAGATCGCTTGCGCGGTTTCCGGCCGCAGATACGCATAGGAAGTGCCATCGTCGACCGGGCCGACGGTGGTCTTGAACATGAGGTTGAAGGGTCGCGGTTCCGTCAGATCGGCGGAGCCGCACTTCGGGCATTTGCCCGTGGTCATGTGGTCCGCGCGCCAGCGTGATTTGCAGGCGCGGCAGTCGACCATTGGATCGGTGAACGTGGCTTCATGACCGGAGTAGTGGAGCACGCGGTTGTGCGTGAGGATGGCTGCGTCGAGGCCTTCGACGTCGTCGCGTTCGTACACCATGGCTCGCCACCAGGCGGCTTTGAGGTTGTTTTTCAACTCGACGCCCAGTGGGCCGTAGTCGTAAAGACCTTGTAATCCGCCGTAGATCTCGCTGCTCTGGAATATGAATCCCCTGCGTTTACACAGTGAAACGAGCTCTTCCATCGATTGTGCGGGCACGATCAAAAAACCTGATTTCCGACGAACGGCGCACTATACCGGATGAGCCGGGAAAGCGCGCCGTTACTGCGTTACAACGGGGTTACACCCCCTACAAGGAGGTGCCACGCGCGGCTCAACGTTCTGGTCAAATGGCGGCGTCATCTAGAGGAACTGTCCAGTGCGCCAAGACGACCGGCAACAGAAAACCTACTTCCGCTCCGAGCGATTGGTCTCCATGAACGGTCAGTGGTACTTCTGCACCCGTGAGGGTGAGCAGGGTCCGTTCCGATCCAAGAGTGCGGCGGAGGCAGGTCTGCGACGCTTCATCAACGAGAAGGTCGAGCTCGGCAATTTCGAACGCTCGCGACATACCCATCCGGCGCCACCGGTGCGTCGCGAAGGCAAGGCGCCGATGGCACTCGAACTCGTGCCGATCGAAACCGAGACGCCCGCGATTGAGCCGCCGGCTGTCGAGCTGCTGTCGCTGCCGAAGCGCCCGATGCAGACGCGCAGTCTGGTCTTCTAAACGGCGCGCCATGGCGCGCCGACCCCTTTACCGTACTTGCCCGTATCGCTAACGTGGATGCATGAAAGCGAGATCCGCGCTGATCGTGTTCGTCCTCGTATCCGTCGCCGCCGGTGCGGAAACGACCACGGTGTATCGTCACGTCGGTGCCGACGGCGTCGTGAGTTTCAGTGATGAGGCCCTGCCGGGCGCAACGCCGGTAGCGGTCGAAACCGCGGTCCCCCATCCCGAGGACATCGAGCGTGCAGGTGATCTGCACGCGCAGCAGCTCGAAATGAGCAGCGTGCTCGAAGCTGACCGGCTCGCCGACGAGGCGGCTGCGGCACAGCGGCGCGA